>DATAHN010000018.1:0-33640 GCA_036263155.1 Gammaproteobacteria bacterium
TGTCCTTCACGCAATCCGCCTGCTCCAGGAAGCGGAACAGCAGCGGGGTGGAGACGTTGTAGGGCAGGTTGCCCACGAGGCGCAGTTTCGCGCCGGCCGGCACCAGTGTGGCCAGGTCCACTTCCAGCGCGTCTCCCTGCACGACGGTGAGCTTGCCTTTGCCGCGGGCCGCCGCCTCAAGATGCGGGATCACGTCCCGGTCCAGTTCCACGGCGATGAGCGCACCGGCCCGCTCCAGGAGCGGCAGAGTAATGGCGCCGAGGCCGGGCCCGATCTCCACCAGCGGCTCGCCGGGTTGGGGCGCGATGGCGGCGAGGATCTTCCCGATGATGTGCGGGTCGTGGAGGAAGTGCTGGCCGAAGCGCTTGCGCGGGATGTGCTGCATCAGCCGTGCCGCACCATGGCGGCGGCGGTCTCCAGTGCCGCCTCCAGGCTCGCGTGCTCGGCGAGGCCGGTGCCGGCGAGCTCCAGCGCGGTGCCATGGTCCACGGAGGTGCGGACGATGGGCAATCCCAGGGTGATGTTCACCGCATGGCCGAAACCGGCATATTTCAGCACCGGCAGGCCCTGGTCATGGTACATGGTCAGCACCACGTCGATGCCGCCCATCCGTGCCGGGTTGAACGCGGTATCGGCCGAGACCGGACCGGTGATGCGCATGCCCTGTGCCCTGAGCGCCTCGCAGGCAGGTTGGATCACTTCAAGCTCCTCGCGGCCGAGGTAGCCGCCCTCGCCGGCATGGGGATTCAGCCCCAGCACCAGCACGTGCGGCTCCTCCAGGCCGAAGCGGGCCTTGAGGCCTGCGCGCAGGGTGGCGAGGGTCGCAGTGAGACCCTCGCGGGTGATGGCATCGGGCACTTTGCGCAGGGGCAGGTGGGTGGTGGCGAGCGCGACGCGCAGGGCGCCCGCGGCCAGCACCATCACCACGTGCGGCGCATGGCAGCGCGCCGCCAGGAACTCGGTATGGCCGGTGAAGGGGATGCCGGCGTCGTTGATCGCGCTCTTCTGCACCGGCGCCGTGACCAGCGCGTCGAAGCCGCCCTGCAGGCAGGCATCGGTGCCGCGTTCCAGCATCTCGATGACGTAGGGGGCGTTGATGGGGTCGGGCTTGCCGGCGGTGCAACGGGCACGCAGCTTCACCGGCAACACGCGCATGCGGCCCGCCTGCTGGGGCGAGGGCGCGCGCGGCGCGGCGATCTCGATGCTGAGGGGAAGCCCTAAGGCCGCGGCGCGGGCCTTCAAGAGGTCCGGGTCACCGAGCACGGTGATGTCCGCGGCATGGGCCTGCTGCGCGGAACGGATACAGATGTCCGGCCCGATCCCCGCGGGTTCACCGCTGGTGAGTGCGATGCGGGGTAGGGCGCTGTCCATGGAGGCTCACTGGCCCAGGTGGTACTCGATGAAGGCGGTGTCCTTGATCTCGCTCAGCCACTGCTGGATCACTTCCTCGGACTTGCGCGCGAAGATCGCCTCGTAGGCGCGGTTGCGGCGGCTCGCGTCAGTCTGGTCCGCCTCGCGCCGGCCCAGCACCTGCACCACGTGCCAGCCGAACTGCGACTGGAATGGCGGGCTGAGTTCGCCAGGCTGCAGCTTGTCCATGGCCGCCTGGAACGGCGGCACGGTCGCGCCCGGATCCAGCCAGCCGAGGTCGCCGCCCTGCTTGCCCGAGCCCGGGTCGTCGGAGTTCGCGGCGGCGAGCTTGGCGAAGTCGGCGCCGGCCTTGAGCTGCTGATAGAGGGCCTCGATCTTCGCCTTGGCCTGCTCCTCGTTCAGGATCGCGCTGGTGCGCACCAGGATGTGGCGGGCATGGGTCTGGGTCACCATCACCTTCTGCTCAGAGCTCTTCATGTCAATCAGCTTTACGATGTGGAAGCCGCTCGCGCTCTGCACCGGCTCGGAGAAGTCGCCGGGCTTCATCTGCTTGACCAGAGGCGCGAACAGGGTCGGCAGCTCCGAGGCCTTGCGCCAGCCGATGTCGCCACCATCGAGCGCCTTCTGGCCTTCGGAGTAGGCGACCGCGGCGGCTGCGAAGTCGGTGCCGCTCTTGAGTTTCTGGTATACCACGTCGATCTTCTTGCGCGCCGCGGCTACATCGTCGGCGGTCGGGTTGAACGGCGTCGCCACCAGGATCTGAGCCACGTGGTACTGGGTCTCGCTGTCGCCGCTGCCCTGGTCCAGGCGCAGTTGGTCGTCGATGTCCTGCTGGGTGATACGCAGCTGGTCGCTCAGCACCTGCTGTTCCAGGTTCTGGATCACGATCTGGTCGCGCAGGTCCTTGCGGAACTGGTCGTACTGCAGGCCTTGCTTGCTGAGCTCATCCGGCAGCTTGTCGAGGGTGACGCCGGCGCGGGCCGCGATGCGGCTCAAGGCCTGGTTCACCGAGTCGTCGCTCACGGTTATGCCGCGCGAAGCCGCCTGCTGCAGCTCGATGCGGGTGACGACCATCTGGTCCAGCACCTGCTTCTGCAGCACGTCTTGCGCCGGCAGCGGCGTGTTGTGGGCCAGGATCTGCTTCTCGGCCTGGGCCACCTGCACGTCCAGCTCGCTCTTCAGGATCACGTCGTCGTTCACCACTGCGGCCACGCCGTCCAGCAGCGCGCCCGGGGCCGGCGCGCGCGGCGCCTTGGAGGCATCGTGCACGGGGGCGGAGACCACGGCCGGCGGAGGCGGCGGCTCGCTGGCGCAGCCCGCCAGCGCGAGCATGAGGATGGCGGACAGGGAAATCGTGGCGCGCGGCGCGCGGCGGTGCGTCGTGGGGTTCATTGAGTGCCTGGCAGCTCTTCCGGCTGGAGCGGTTGATCGAAGTCGTTGTCCGAGTACCCTAGGATACCACGGCGCAGGAGGTCATCGAGGTGCCGGCCCGCGGTGCCGAGGCCCTTGAGCTGCAGCTGGAAGAAGAACACGTTGTCGTAGGACTGGTTCGGCATCAGGAAGTGCCGGTGCACGATCTGGAAGTTCCAGCAGCAGTTGTCGTACTCGAAGCCCCACAGCTCCTCCAGGTTGATGTGGTTGACCACGTCGTAGGTCCAGCGCCCCACCCAGCTCCAGGCGCCGGCCAGCGGCCAGGCGAAGGAGAAGTCGGTCTGCTTGAGGTTGGGGCGGCGGAACTGGTAGCCGATGTTGATCACCTGGTGGTAGCCGGGGTGGTACTGCAGCAGCACGGCCGCGAGGTCGGTCTGGCGGGTGGCCGGGTTCCACAGCTGGTTGTAGCTCGCGCTCCACATCTCGTTGAAGTCGTAGAGCACGTCGCCCACCACGTCCGAGAACAGGGCGGTCTGGGGCGGGGTGTCGGGGCGCAGCTGCACGCGCCGGTCGCTGAAGTAGCGGATCTGGCCCACGTCCGCCTGCAACACCTGCGCGCCGGTGAGCGAGTCCAGGAAGCGGGTGGTGAGCGCGTAGCTCACCTGGTTGGCGTCGCCCTGGCGATCGGCGCCGTAGAAGCGGTTGTCGCTGAACAGCTGCAGGTAACCGAACTCCGGCTGCAGCGCGTCGAACACCGGGATCTGGCTCTGGTCCCGGTACGGCACGCGCAGGTAATAGAGGCGCGGCTCCAGGGTCTGGGTGTAGCTCTCGCCCTCCCGGTCGAAGAACAGGCCGGTATCGATGTCGAAGATCGGCAGCGAGCGCGACAGGTGCCGGTCACCGACCGTGATGGTCGGCTGGCGGAACGGCGTGAAAGTGTCGTTGGTGAGATCGTAATCCGTGACGCGCCAGGCCACGGTCGGCGTGAAATAGGCGGCGGCGCCACTGATGGGGAGGCTCATGGAGGGCTTGAGGTCGGTGCGCCAGGCGCCGATGCGCAGTTCGCGCTGGAAGCGCACCGCCTCGCCGTACAGGTGGTACTGCGGACCGCTGATGTCCTGGTTGTTGCCCCAGTCCAGCACCACCTGCGGCAGACGCCGGTAGGTGTAGCGCTCGGGCGCCAGGCGCGGATTGAGCACCTGGAAGTCCTCGAACTGGCTCATAAACAGCCAGTCCGCCTCATCGTCGTAGGTGTAGCGCAGGTGCCGCGGCAGGTTCACCGTGGAATTGGTGGAGAGCTGGCTGCCTAGCTCGTGGAAGTAGTTGTAGTCCGACACCCAGTTGTAGAGCGCGCTTACGTTGTTAAACTCGTTGATGTCGGTGTCATTCTTGAACGCCAGCTGGCTGCGCTCGCGGTCCGCCACCTGGTCGTGGGGCAGGTAGTCGCCGTAGATCATGCCCTGGTTGTACTGGGTGAGCCAGCGCGCTTCGGCGCCCATGTCCACACCGCGCTTGGTGATGATGCGCGGGAACAGTGTCACGTCGTAGTTGTCCGCCAGGTTCAGGTAGTACGGTGCGTTCAGCTCCACGCCGTTGATGACGTCGAAGCTGAAGTTGCCGCCGAGGAATCCCGACTTGCGGTCGTCGGTGAGCGGGAAGTTCAGGTACGGCGTCCAGAAGATCGGCATGCCCAGGAAATGGATGGTGACGTCGTAGGCCTCGCCGGTGTTGGTGCTGGTGTCGAAGTTCATGCCCGGCGCGCTCAGCATCCAGTCGACGTTGCCGGGCGGGCAGGTGGTGTAGGTCGCGCCCACCAACTGGCTGTGCGCGTCATCGACGGAGTTGAACAGCGCGGCGGTACCGTGGCCGTTGCGCTGCGGCATCAGGAAGTCCGCGTCCTTGAAGCTGCCGCTGCCCTTGCCGGTGTCGTACACGCCCGAGGGGCTGGTGAGCATCATGCGCGGGCTGGCATAGCCCACGCCCTCGTTCACCAGCGCGATGCCGGTGTCGCTGTCGTAGGTCATCTTCTGGGACGTCACCCGCCGGTCGCCCTGGTCCAGCTGCACGTTGCCGCTGATGAGCGAAGCGCCGTTCTCGGCGGCCTCGATCTGGTCGCCGACGATGAAAGATGGCTGCTGGTTCGGCGGCAGCGCGTGGTCGAGCTGCAGCACAGGCGCCGGCGGGAACGCGGGGCAACGCCCCCACTTGTCCCGGGCGAACGGCGAGAGCATGCAGTTGGGCTGGTCACGGAGCGCGGGCATCAGCACCGGATCCATGCCGGGTGACTGGCTCTCGCAGGTCTGGGGCTTGGGACGGAAGGCGCGGGCCATCAGCACCGCGGCGGAGGTGGACGAGGGCGGTGCCAGGATGGTGCCCGCGGCGGGTGCCGGAGTGGTGCTCGCCGCCGGCACGGGGTCGGCATAAGCGGAGGCGGCCATGAGCAGCGCGGCGACGAAGAGGGGCGCTCGAGCTGCCTTCACCCGCGGGCTCCTGATACCGTGCCGTGACGCGGCGTACAATCGCACACTTTGACGGTGCCCTCAAACCAGTGGAGTAGGGGTTTGCAGCCGGATCGCCAGCAACAACTCACGGCCTGGGTCGCTGCCGCCCTGGGGATGCCTGACCCGGTCCTGGAACCGGCTTCGGCGGACGCCAGCTTCCGGCGCTATTTTCGCACGTCCACCAGGGGACATTCATATATCGTCATGGATGCGCCACCCCCCCAGGAAGACTGCCGGCCATTCGTACGCATCGCGGCCTTGCTCAGGGATGCCGGCGTGCACGCACCCCAGGTGCTGGCGCAGGACCTGCAGCAGGGCTTCCTGCTGCTGGACGACCTCGGCCGGCAGACCTACCTCGACGTGTTCAACGCCGGGAATGCCGATGCGGACGCCCTGTTTGACGATGCCCTTACGGCTCTGGTCCGCTGGCAACAGGCCAGCCGTCCGGGCGTCCTGCCGCCTTATGACAGGGTGCTCTTGCACCGCGAGCTCATGCTTTACCCCGACTGGTATGTGACGCGCCACCTGCGCCTGGAGTTGACCTCCATGGAGCAGATGACGCTGATGGATGCCTTCAGGCTGCTGGAGGACTCGGCGCTGGCCCAGCCGCAGGTCTATGTGCACCGGGACTACATGCCGCGCAATCTCATGCTGAGCACGCCCAACCCGGGGGTGCTGGATTTCCAGGACGCAGTGTACGGGCCCCTCACCTACGACGTGGTGTCGCTGTTCAAGGATGCCTTCCTGTCCTGGCCGGAGGAGCGGGTGCAGGGCTGGCGCCGGCGCTACCGGGAGAAGGCCCTTGCGGCGGGCTTGCCGGTGCCGGAGCTGGCGGAGTTCGAGCGCGCCTTCGACTGGATGGGCATGCAACGCCACCTCAAGGTGGTGGGCATCTTCGCCCGCATCCGCTACCGGGACGCCAAGCCCCATTACCTCAAGGACATCCCGCGCTTCCTGGGCTACCTGCGCCAGACCGGGAGCCTCTATAAGGAGTTCACGCCCCTGCTGCGGCTCATCGACAACCTGGAGAAGCGGGCGGAAGAGGTGGTCGAGTTGTGAAGGCGATGATCCTCGCGGCTGGGAGAGGCGAGCGCCTCCGCCCGCTGACAGACACCATCCCCAAGCCGCTGCTGGAAGTGCAGGGCAAGCCGCTCATCGTGCATCACCTGGAGCGGCTGCGGGACGCGGGCTACACCCAAATCCACATCAACACCTCCTGGCTGGCGGATAAGGTGCAGGCGGCGCTGGGGGACGGCGGCCGCTACGGCGTGCACATCCACTACACCTACGAGGGGCCTGAGCCCCTGGAGACCGGCGGCGGCATCTTCAACATGCTGCCGCAGCTCGGGCGCGAACCGTTCCTGCTGGTGAACGGCGACGTCTTCACCGATTTTCCCTTCGAGAACCTCAAGCACCGCCTCAAGCCGGATTTCCTGGCACACCTGGTGATGGTGCCGAACCCCAGGCACCACGCCTCAGGGGATTTTCACCTTTCGCCCGCGGGGCACCTGAGGCTCGAGGGCGAGCCCAAGCTCACCTACAGCGGTATCGGCGTGTACAAGGCGGAGTTCTTCAAGGGCTGCCGTGCCGGCAAGTTCCCGCTGTTGCCGCTCTTCAAGGAAGCCATGCGCCTGGAAGCCCTGAGCGGCGAAGCCTACATCGGCACGTGGTCGGATATAGGCAGGCCTGAGGAACTGGACCGGCACAAATGAAAAGCGGCCCGTAGGCCGCTTTTCAACATCAGGGTTTTGCTCGCCTAGACGGCCTGCTCGTGCAGCACTTCTTCCGCCTGTTTGTCGGCGTGGTAGGAAGAGCGAACCAATGCACCGCTGGCCACATGGTCGAACCCCATCTCCAGGCCGCGGCGTTCGATCTCCTTGAACTCATCCGGCGTCACGTACCTCACCACCGGGTGATGGAACTTGCTGGGCTGCAGGTACTGGCCCACGGTGAGCATGTTCACGTCGTGCTCGCGCAGGTGCCGCATCGTCTCGAACACCTCGTCCATCTCCTCGCCCAGGCCCAGCATGATGCCGGACTTGCTGGGTACGTCCGGATGGGTTTCCTTGAAGCGCTTCAGCAGCATCAGGGAGTGGGCGTAGTCGGAACCCGGGCGCACCTCGCGGTAGAGCCGCGGCACGGTCTCGAGGTTGTGGTTGAACACGTCCGGCGGCGCCTCGTGCATGAGCGCCAGTGCCACGTCCATGCGGCCGCGGAAGTCCGGCACCAGCACCTCGATTCGGGTCTCGGGGGAGCGGGTGCGGATCTCGCGGATGCAGGACACGAAGTGGCCGGCGCCGCCGTCGCGCAGGTCGTCCCGGTCCACCGAGGTCACCACCACGTACTTGAGGCCCATGGCCTTGATGGTGTTGGCGAGGTTGATAGGCTCCTCGGCATCCAGCGGCTTCGGGCGGCCGTGGCCCACGTCGCAGAAGGTGCAGCGGCGGGTGCAGACGTCGCCCATGATCATGAAGGTGGCGGTGCCCTTGCCGAAGCACTCGCCGATGTTGGGGCAGGACGCCTCCTCGCACACGGTGTGCAGGCGGTTGTCCCGCAGTATCTTCTTGAGGCGTGCCACCTCGGGCGTGGCCCAGGACTGCACGCGGATCCAGGAGGGCTTACGCAGCGGCGTGACCGTGGGCTCGATCTTTACCGGGATGCGCGCCATCTTCTCCTGGGCGCTCAGCTTCACGCCGGGCTCGAGGCCGGGCTTCGGTTTGGCGGGGGAATCGGACATGGAGGCCTTGGGGTTCAGGCGCCCGCGCGGGCGGCCAGAGGGGCACCATTATATCCCAGGCGCTCCAGCAGGGCCGGGGCGAGGTCCTCAGCGACGCGTCGCACGCTGTCAGGGCCGCCCAGCGCGCTCACCTGGGTCATCTCCAGCCCCACGTAACCGCAGGGATTGATGCGCTGGAACGGTTCCAGGTCCATCGCGATATTGAAGGCGATGCCGTGGTAGCTGCAACCGCGGCGCACGCGGATGCCGATGGAGCAGACCTTGCGGGCGTCCACGTACACGCCGGGCGCGTCGCGCCGGCCACGAGCCTGGATGCCGTAGCCCTCCAGCGTGTCGATCACGCTGTTCTCCAGCGCCTCCACCAGCGCGCGCACGCCGAGCTTCAGGCGCTTCAAGTCCACCAGCGGGTACACCACGAGTTGCCCCGGGCCGTGATAGGTGACCTGGCCGCCGCGGTCGATGTGCACCACCGGGATGTCGCCGGGAGCAAGCACGTGCTCCATCTTGCCGGCCATCCCCAGGGTGAACACCGGCGGGTGCTCCAGGAACCAGATCTCGTCGGGTGTGTCCGGGCCGCGGGCGAGGGTGAATTCTTCCATGGCGCGCCAGGTGGGCACGTAGTCCACCTGGCCCAGGTGTCTGACGACGGGCGGCCTCATAGAGCCATCAGCACCAGGTGGTGCGCCGAGAGATCCCGGTAGAGGGCGTCCAGCTGTTCGCGGCTTTGGGCCTCGATGGTGACGGTGAGGGAGACGAAGCGGCCTTCCTTGCTGGGCTGCTTCTTCACCGGCAGCTCGCTCAGGGGCGCCACGTGGCGTGCCAGGATCTCGGCCACGGCGTCGTGGAAGCCGGGCTCGTCCTTGCCCATGATCTTCACCGGGAAGGTGACGGGGAACTTGAGCGGCGACTCCTGTTGCATCAGCCGCGCCGCTCGCTCTTATGTTCCTGGAACAGCGCGTACATGCGCTGCCAGTAGACGCCGGGCTTGCCGCCGCCGGCGGGCTTGCCGTCGATCTCGGTGACCGGATAGACCTCCCGCATGGAACTCACGAACCAGACTTCCTCGGCGCGGTGCAGGGCGGCTTCCGGTATGGGTCCGCGCCGCACCGGCATGTGGATGCGCTCGGCCAGCATCAGCACCACGTCGCGGGTGATGCTGGGCAGGAGCTCGGGACCGTCCGGCGGCGTCACCAGCACGCCGTCCTCGACGATGAGCAGGCCGCTGGAGGTGCCCTCGGTAGCGCGGCCATCCCGCAGCAGGATGCCCTCGTGGCAGCCGCGTTCGGTCGCCTGCTGGCGCAGGAGCACGTTGCCGAGCAGGGAGGTGCACTTGATGTCACAGCGCTGCCAGCGGATGTCCTGCAGCGTGACGGCGCGGGCGCCCTGGGTCTTGAGCTCCTCGGAGAGCGGCGCCAGCGGCGAGCACATGGCGAACACCGTGGCGGGGATCTCGCCGGGGAAGCTGTGGTCGCGCCCCGCATCTGCGCCGCGGGAGACCTGCAGGTACACGGCGATGTCGCCGCCGCCGTTACGCACCACCAGTTCCTCCAGCAGCGCGGTCCAGCGGGCATCATCGTGGGGGTTCTTGAGGCGGATGCCGTCCAGGCTGTATTGCAGGCGCTTCAGGTGTGCCGGCAGGTGGAACAGGCGGCCGGCATAGGCCGGGATCACCTCGTACACGCCGTCGCCGAACAGGAAGCCCCGATCCAGCGGCGAGATGTGTGCTTCGTGCAGGGGCAGCAGTCGTCCGTTCAGGTGGACGGTGGACAGCGGCGCCGCCATGTCACTTCTTCTTGGCGAACCAGAGGCGCACGCTATCCCACAGGCGGCGGAAGATGTTGCCCTCCGGCACCGCCTTGAGGGTGTAGACCGGCACCTGGGTGAGCAGCCGGCCGTCCACGGTCACGTTCAGCATGCCCACCTGGGCATGGTCCGCCACCGGAGCGATGAGCCCGGCGCTGGACTGCACCGTGGCCTGCATGGCGCCGTAGGCGCCCTTGGGCAAGGTCACGTACATGTCGCGCGCGAGGCCCGTGCTCACCTCCGACTCAGCGCCCTTCCATACCTTCACGCTGGAGACGGGCGCGCCGGCGGCATAGAGCTTGCGGGTCTCGAAGAAGTTGGAGCCGTAATTGAGCAGCGTCTCAGCGTAGCGGGCGCGCTCGGGACGGGTGCGTGTGCCCATCACTACCGAGATCATGCGCAGGTCGCCGCGGGTGGCGGTGGCGATCAGGCAGTACCCGGCGTCGTCGGTGTCGCCGGTCTTGAGACCGTCCACGGAGGGATCGGTGTAGAGCAGGTCGTTGCGGTTGCCCTGGCTGATCTTGTTCCAGAGGAAGGTCTTCTGGGAGAAGTAGTGCAGGTACTCCGGGAACTCGGTGATGACGGCGCGCGAGAGCAGCGCCAGGTCGCGGGCGGTGCTGTAGTGGTCCTTGTCGTCGGTGAGGCCGGAGGCGTCGGTGAAATGGGTGCCGCGCATGCCGAGCTTCTCGGCGTACTGGTTCATGATCTGCACGAACGCGTCCTCGGTTCCGCCCACGCGCTCCGCCAGCGCCACGGTGGCATCGTTACCGGACTGCACGATCATGCCCTGCAGGAGGTCGTCGATGCTGATCTGGCTGCCGAGCTTGGCGAACATGCGTGAGCCGCCCATCTTCCAGGCGCGCTCGCTCACGGGGGCGGTGTCGTCCAGGTGCAGCACGCCATCGCGCAGCGCGTGAAACACCACGTAGGCTGTCATGAGCTTGGTGAGGCTCGCCGGCTCACGATGTTCCTCGGCGTTGGAGGCGGCGATCACCTGTCCGCTGTGCGCATCCATGAGCACGTAGCTCTTGGCGGGGAACTGCGGTGGCGCCGGGATCGGCAGCGCGGCGGCGGAGAAGCTGATGCAGGCGAGGAGGCAAGCGAGCAGGAACTTGGATCTCAACGGACACCTCGGTGGCGCGGCAGGCGGTGTGACATATGCTGCACCGCGGTCACGGTGCACATCGACAGATTTTACCCGTTTGCCGGGTGACCTGCAGTGTGATGCCCGTCAGGGGATGACGATCTGCGCGTTGGGGAAGCCCAGGCCGGTGAGTTTGGACGTCAGCGCATCCACCGCAGCCACGTCCGCCAGGGGGCCGATGCGGACCTTGTAGAGGGTGCGGGCGCCGTCGCTGACGGGGAGGATGAAGGCATGGTCCACGCCACCGGCGCCGAGCTTGGCCACCGCGGCATCGGCATTGGCGCGCTCGCCGAAGGCGCCCACCTGCAGGTACATCTGCGGCGCCCCGGCTGCCGGGGCCGGCGCGGTGGAGACGGCGGGCGGCAGCGCGGTCACGTCCACTGCCGGGGACGCCGGAGCGGTGGCGGAGGGCGGGGGCAGGTCGCCGGAACCGACGGCCTGTACGTCCACCATTGCGGTGCCGGAGCCCAGCATGTCGAGCTTGGAGGCGGCGGCGTAGGAGAGATCGATGAGCCGGTTCTCCACGAACGGGCCGCGGTCGTTGATCTTCACGATCACGCTCTTGCCGTTCTTGAGGTTGGTGACACGGGCATAGCAGGGGATGGGCACCGCCTTGTTGGCGGCGGTCATGGCGTACATGTCGTAAGTCTCGCCATCCGAGGTGCGCCCGCCGTGGAACTGCATGCCGTACCAGGAGGCGATGCCGCGATCGTGATAGCCCTTGCAGGCGGGCAGCAGAGTGTAGGTCTTGCCGAGCACGGTGTAGGTGGAGGGGTTGCCGTAGCGGCTGGGCGTATCGTCGCCCGGCACCGCATCCGGCACCTTGGAGACGTCCACCGGATGGTCGGGGCCATAGTCGCCGTTCGGCTTCGCCGGTACGGCATCGGGCGCATTGGGCGGTCCCCAGGGGCGCGTGTCCCGAGACTGCTCCGGGAACTGGGCACACGCGGAGGCCGCCAGCAGGAGGAGGAAGCCTCCTATATCACGGCGGCGCATCGTGGCCCTCGATGGCGCGGCGCTCGGACACGGCATTCGCGAGCTGGATCACCGCCATGGCGTAGAGCGGGCTCTTGTTGTACTGGGTGATGACGCGGAAGTTGTGCAGACCCACCCAGTAGCGCACCTCGTCCTGCTCCTGCAGCGCCACCAGCACCGCCTCGGCGTCGTCCGGGATGCCCTCGCTCAGGATGAGGCCGGCCTTGCGCAGCGCGCCCACGGTGGTGGCGACGGAGGCCTCCGGCGCCGGCACATCCTTGGGCAGGGCGGCGGGCACCACCGTGAGCTCGTTCTCGCGCCAGCCGTGCTGCTGGAAGTAATAGGAGACGCTGCCGATGATGTCCGCCCAGTTGTCCCAGATGTCGCGCTGGCCGTCACCGTCGAAGTCCACCGCGAAGCGGCGGAAACTGTCGGGCATGAACTGGGGGGCCCCCATTGCTCCGGCGTAGGAGCCCATGGGCTTGAGCGGGTCGAAGTGCTGCTCGCGGCACATTACCAGGAACTGCTCCAGCTCGCCCTGGAAGAACGGGCTGCGCTGCGGATAGTCGAAGGACAGGTTGGTGAGGGAGTCCATCACCGGATAGCCGCCGTGCTGGCGGCCGTAGAAGCTCTCCACTCCGATGATGGCGATCACGATGTCGGAAGCCACGCCGTAGAGGTCCTCGGCTTTGCGCAGGGTCTGGGCATGCTGGTCCCAGAACGTGGCGCCACCGTCGATCCGGGCGTCCGTCACGAAGATGGTCTGGTACTGCCACCAGGGTTTAGCCTCGGCGGGGCGGGTGATGGCGGCAATGATGGACTCGCGCGGCTGCACGCCTGCGAAGGCGCGCTCCACCCAGGCCCGGTCGAAGCCGTCCTTCTGCACTACTTGGTCCACGAAGGCTTTCACTTCCGGGCGCGCGAGGTAGCTGCCGGCAACGGGGGCCGGAGGAGGGACGGCGGGGGTGACGGGACCGTGGGCGCAGGCTGAGAGCAGCAGGAGGGTGGACAGGAGCGAGAGCCGGAGCTGCTTCATCAGGATGACACCAGCTTGCGGTGCGAATGGATGCTCATGAGGATACCGAATCCGGCCATCAGGGTCACGGTGGAGGTGCCGCCATAGCTGATGAGCGGCAGCGGCACGCCCACCACCGGCACGATGCCGGAGACCATGCCGCTGTTGATGAAGACGTAGGTGAAGAATGCCATGGTGAGGCTGCCGGCGGTGAGCCGCGAGAAGGTGTCCTGGGCGCGCATTGCGATCACCAGTGAGCGGCCGACGATGAAGCCATACAGGGCGATGAGCACGAGCGCGCCCATGAAGCCGAACTCCTCGCCCAGCACGGCGAAGATGAAGTCGGTGGAGCTCTCCGGCAGGAAGTCGAGCTGGGACTGGGTGCCATGCAGCCAGCCCTTGCCGAACACGCCGCCCGAGCCGATCGCGATCTCCGACTGGATGATGTGGTAGCCCGCACCCAGCGGGTCGCGTTGCGGGTTCAGGAACGTCAGCACCCGCTCGCGCTGGTAGGCGTGCATGAAGTGCCAGAGGATCGGTGCCGCGACCGCCAGCATCAGGAACATGATCAGGATCACGCGCCAGCGCAGCCCGGAGAGGAAGATGCCGAAGGCGCCGGCGCTCATGATGAGCAGCGCGGTGCCGAGGTCCGGCTGCACCGCGATCAGCCCCATGGGCACCGCCACGATCAACCCCAGTATCGGCAGTTGCCGCCAGTCGGGCGGCAGCGGCTTGTCGTGCAGATACCAGCCCACCATCATCGGCACCGCGATCTTCATGATCTCGGAGGGCTGGAAACGCACCACGCCGAGGCTGAGCCAGCGCTGCGCGCCGCGGCCGATGTGGCCGGAGTGCAGGGTCCAGGCCAGCAGGATGAGGCCGAGAGCGAACAGCCAGGGCGTCCAGATGCGCAGGAACTGCGGCGACATCTGCGCCACCAGCAGCATCACGCCGAAGGACAGCGCGAAGCGTTCAGCCTGCCGGTACACCACGTCGATATCCTGGCCGCTGGCGCCGTAGAGGATGGCGAGGCCGGCGCCGCAGACCATGAGGATCGCCGTCAGCAACGGCCCGTCGAGGTTGAGCCGGCGCAGCAGCTGCTCGCCGAGGCTGAGCTCCCCGGTGGACTGGTATCCGGACGATGACGGTAGGTCGCGGCTCATGGCTTGGGCGGGGCCTCGATGCCCTGGTTCAGAAGATACGCGTCCATCACCTGACGCGCCACCGGCGCGGCCACCGCGCCGCCACCGCCGCCATGCTCCACCAGCACCGCCACCGCGATGCGCGGCTGCTGCGCCGGAGCGAACGCGATAAACAGCGCATGGTCACGCAGTTCCTTGGGCACGCCCGACTGGTCCTCCTCGCCGAACACGCCGAGGCGCTTGGCGTGCACCTGGGCGGTTCCGGTCTTGCCGGCGATGGTGTACTTGGCGCCATAGCTGATGCGCACCGCGGTGCCGTAGCTCACCACCTGGGTCATGGCCTTGATGATCAGGTCCCAGGCGCCCGGAGTGTTCACCACCACCGAGGGCAGCGCCTGCGGCGTGGTGTCGCTGATCACGCCGGAGAGCGGATCGCCCACCGAGTGCAGGACATGCGGCGCGAAGCGCTGGCCGTGCACGGACAGGGCGGCAGTAGCTTCGGCGAGTTGCAGCGGCGTCGCGAGCATGTAGCCTTGGCCGATACCGATGTTGACCGTGTCGCCCTGGTACCAGGGCTGGCGCGTGGCGCGGCGCTTCCACTCCGGCGAGGGGATCAGCCCGGGCAGTGCGCCTCCGAGATCCACACCCGGCGGCTGACCCAGGCCGAAGCCGGTGAGGAATTCGTGCACCCGGTCTATGCCAAGCTTCAGCGACACGGTGTAGAAGTACACGTCGCAGGACTCGGCGATGGCCTTGGTGAGGTTGGTCTCACCATGCCCGCCCTTGCGCCAGTCGCGGTAGGGATTCGGGTTGCTGGGCAGGTAGAAGTAGCCCGGGCACATGAGGTTGGCGAACGGGTTGACCACGTTGTAGTTGAGCGCGGCGAGCCCCAGGAATGGCTTGATGGTGGAACCGGGCGGGTACTGGCCACGCAGCGCGCGGTTGAACAAGGGCTGCGAGGGGTCTTTCTGCAGCAGTTCGTACTCCTCGTTCTCGATGCCGCCGATGAACAGGTTGGGGTCGTACTCCGGCTTGCTCACCAGCGCCAGGATCTCACCGGTGTTGGGGTCGATTGCCACCACCGCGCCGTTGTTGTCGCCGAGGGCATGCTCCGCCACCGCCTGCAGCTTCACGTCGATGGAGAGGTAGAGGTCGCTGCCCGGCACCGGCGGCGTGTAGGGCCCCTTGTTGACGGGCCGGCCTTCGGCGGTGACCTCCATCTGGCGCACGCCCACCGAGCCGTGCAACTGCTTCTCGTAGGCGTATTCCACGCCGATCTTGCCCACCTCGGAGGTGCTGATGTACTGCTCCGGGTCGAGGTGCTGCAGTTCGTCGGGGTTCACAAGGCCCACGTAGCCCACTACGTGGGCCGTGAGCTCGCCCTGGGGGTAGAAGCGCGAGAGCGTGGCCTTGATGTCGACGCCGGGGAAGTCCTGGCGCTGGGAGGCGAAGCGGCCGATCTCCTCATCCGTGAGTTCGGTGCGCAGCGGCAGCGGCTGGAACGGGTGCTTGCTCTTCAGCAGCACGTTGAAGCGCTTTAGGTCGCCGGGCCTGAGTTCCACCACCTTGCCGAGCGCGTCCAGCGTGGCCTTCAGGTCCGGCACCTGCTCGGTCACCACGTCCAGCTCGTAGCTGGGCCGGTTCTCCGCCAGCGGCACGCCGTTGCGGTCGAAGATGAGACCGCGCGGCGGCGTCACCGGTTCCGCGTGCAGGCGGTTGCCTTCGGACAGGGTGACGAAGTGGCTGTAGTTGACGATCTGCAGATAGACCAGGCGGCCCATCACCACCATGAACAGGAGCAGTGCGATGAGACCGACCACCAGGGCGCGCACCCGGAACAGGTGCTGCTCCAGCCATTCGTTGCGTATGCGGATGCGGGGCATGGGCGGCTGGTCATCCCACCTGGTAGCGCTGGTGCAGGCGCGCCATAACCTGCAGGATCCACGGCCAGAACACCGCGCTCACCAGCACCGGCATCCAGCGCAGGCCGGCGCCCTGGGTATAGCCCAGCATGCCGTCCACCCAGAACAGCGCGAGGCCGTTCAGTACCAGGATCGCCGCCACCACCACGCACTGCTGCCACCAGGGATACACGCGCACTTGCAGGTGCAGCCAGAGCGCGGCCCAGGCCACCAGCACCAGCGCCAGCGCGTGTTCGCCGAGCAGCGTGCCGGAGAGCGCATCCACCAACAGGCCCGCCATGAACGCAGTGATCACGCCGACCCGTTCCGGCAGCCACAGGCACCAGTAGATGGTGACCATCGGCACCCAGAGGGGACGGAACATCTCGGCCCAGTCCGGCAGCGGCCATACCGTGAGCACCAGGGCCGCGAGGTAGCTCGCGGCGATGAACCAAAGGCCGCGGGGCGAGGAGAACTCCCTCATGCTCCCCTCCGTCCCGGCTTGGGCGGCGTCTTCGCCGCGGGCGCAGGCTTGGGCGGGAGTTCTGACGGCGGCGGCGGCTGCGAGGGCCAGTACAGCAGCACCTCGTGACCGTGGCTCAGGTCTGCTGCGGTGCGCGCCGTCACGTCCGCGAAGGGTTCGGCCGGGATGCGCTCGAAGTGGCTGATGACGCCGACCGGGTAGCCCGGCGGGTAGCGTCCGCCCAGTCCCGAGCTCACCACCAGGTCGCCTTCCTTCACGTCCGCGCTGTTGGTGATGAAGGGCAGCGTGAGCTGCGTGAGCTCCGCACTGCCGCGGGCGAGCGTGCGCAGGCCGGTGCGGTTCACTTCCACCTGGATCGCCTGGCCGGGATCACTGACGAGCGTAACTTCGGAGGCCAAGGGATCGGCACGCGTCACCTGGCCGACGATGCCGTAGGCGTCGAGCACGGTCTGGCCCTCGAACACGCCGTCATGGGTGCCCTTGTCTATCACCACCCGGTGGCGGAAGGGGTCCAGCGCGGTGGACAGAACCACCGCCACGCTGACACGGCCGCTCACACGCGTGGTGGCCTGCATCAGGCTGCGCAGGCGCTCGTTCTCCTGCTGCAATGCAGCGAAGCGCTGCAACGCCACGCTGGCCTGGGTGAGCTGGCTCTTGAGTGCGGCGTTCTCGTTGACGAGCGCTGTGTGGGTGGCGAGCTTCTCGCCGGCCCAGCGCAGCAGCGAGTTGGGCGCATCCACGATCACCTGCACCGGCCAGACGATGGTGGAGAGCGCGGCATGCATCTGCCTGAGGCGCCCGGTCTGGTGGTCGTAGGCCATGAGCACGATGGCGGCCACGATGCAGAACAGGGTACGTAGCGCGCTGGCGGGGCGGCTGGAGAAGAGCTGGGGTGCGCGCTGGCGCCGGAAGACGGCCACCTCAGCGCGCTCCCGGGAGCGGCTGGTGGCGGGGGGCGTTCAGCGGGCAGGGGATGGGCACCGGGACCTCAGGGACCGCCGCATATATTGGTATGCGCTAGTTTGCGGCCCAGGGGGCTTGCCCGCAACAGGGGCGGGCATCCGGAGCGGGGTTTATTCGACGGCGAAGGTCTCGGCGCCGTGCTCGTCGATGAGCTCCAGCACCTTGCCGCCGCCGCGGGCCACGCAGGTCAGCGGATCGTCCGCGATCAGGACCGGCAGGCCGGTCTCCTCACGCAGCAGGCGGTCGATGTCGCGCAACAGGGCGCCGCCGCCGGTGAGCACGATGCCGTTGGTGGCCACGTCCGAGCCCAGCTCCGGCGGGGTCTGCTCCAGGGCGTGCTTGACCGCCCCGACGATGCCGGCCAGCGGCTCCTGCAGAGCCTCCAGCACCTCGTTGCTATTCAGGGTGAAGCTGCGCGGCACGCCCTCGGAGAGGTTGCGGCCCTTGATGTCCATCTCCAGCAGTTCCTTGCCGGGATAGGCGCAGCCGATCTCGTGCTTGACGCGCTCGGCGGTCGCCTCGCCGATCAGGATGCCGTAGTTGCGGCGGATGTAGTTGATGATGGCTTCATCGAAGCGGTCGCCGCCGATACGGGCGGAGGCGGCGTAGACGATGCCGTTCAGGGAGATCACGGCGACCTCGGAGGTGCCGCCGCCGATGTCCAGCACCATGGAGCCCTTCGCATCATGCACCGGCAGGCCGGCGCCGATGGCGGCAGCCATGGGCTCCTCGATCAGGTGCACCTTGCGCGCGCCGGCGGCCTGCGCCGATTCCTTGATGGCGCGACGCTCCACCTGGGTCGCGCCGTAGGGCACGCACACCAGCACGCGCGGGGTGGGGCGGAAGTAGCGGTTGCCGTGCGCCTTCTTGATGAAGTGCTTCAGCATCTGCTCGGTGACGGTGAAGTCGGCGATCACGCCGTCCTTCATCGGGCGGATCGCCACGATGTTGCCGGGCGTGCGGCCGAGCATGCGCTTGGCGTCCGCACCGTAGGCTTCGATGACCTTGTTGCCGCGGCCCGGTTCCTCGCGGATCGCCACCACCGAGGGCTCGCTCAGGATGATGCCCTTGCCACGCATGTAGATGAGCGTGTTGGCCGTGCCTAAGTCGATGGACAGGTCGGTGGAGAAGAATCCGCGCAGGCTCTTGAACATGATATTTCTTCGGGGATTTCCGGGCAGGTCAGGCGCGTTACTTTAGCAACTGGGGGGCTCCGGCGGCAAGCAGCTTTGTGCGATAATTCACTGTTTACGCAAGTTTTTCCCGGAGCGCCCATGTCCCTGACCCCGGACGACGTGAAGGCCATCGCCCGTCTCGCGCGGCTCGCCATAGCCGAGCAGGACATCCCGGCCTACGCCAAGAACCTGTCCAGCATCCTGGAGTTCGTGGCCCAGCTCGAGAAGGCCGATACCGCCTCGGTCCAACCCATGGCCCACCCCCTGGTCGGCCTGACCCAACCCATGCGGGCGGATACCGCCGTCGCCCAGGTGGACCGGGACCGTTACCAGCAGAACGCCCCCCAAGTGGAGGCCGGGCTGTACCTGGTACCGAAAGTCGTCGAATAGGACGGCGCCCCTGAGGGCGCCTTCACGGGAACTTCAAAAAATGCTGCACAAGAAAACCCTCGCCGAGCTGGCGCGCGACCTCAAGGCCCGCAAGGTCTCGAGCGAAGAGCTGACGCGCGCGTTCCTGGAGCGCATCGAGCGCTTCAACCCCAAGCTCAATGCCTTCATCAGCGTGCTCAAGGACTCGGCCCTGGTCGAGGCCCGCGCCTCCGACAAGCGCATCGCCGCGGGCCAGGGTGGTCCGCTGGAAGGCCTGCCCATCGTGCACAAGGACATCTTCTGCACCGAGGGCGTGCGCACCACCTGCGGCTCGAAGATGCTGGACAACTTCGTCTCGCCCTACGACGCGACCGTGGTGGAGCGGCTCAAGAAGGCCGGCACGGTGCTGCTCGGCAAGGCCAACATGGACGAGTTCGCCATGGGCTCCTCCAACGAGACCAGCTTCTACGGGCCGGTGAAGAACCCCTGGGACGAGACGCGCGTGCCCGGAGGCTCCTCCGGCGGCTCCGCCGCCATCGTAGCAGCGCGCCTCGCGCCGGCCGCCACCGCCACCGACACCGGCGGTTCCATCCGCCAGCCGGCGGCGCTCGTCGGCGCCACCGGCATCAAGCCCACCTACGGGCGCGTGTCGCGCTACGGCATCGTCGCCTTCGCCTCGAGTCTCGATCAGGCAGGCATCATCACCTACTCGGCGGAAGATGCCGCCATGGTCATGCGGGTGATGGCGGGCCACGACGAGCGCGATTCCACCAGTGTGGACAAGCCGGTGCCGGACTACGTGGCCGGGCTCGGAGAGTCCGTGAAGGGTCTGCGCATCGGCGTGCCCAAGGAGTTCTTCGACAAGGGACTGGATGCCAAGGTCGCCGCTGCGGTACAGGACGCCATCGGCGTGTACAAGAAACTCGGCGCCTCGGTGCAGGAAGTGAGCCTGCCGAACTTCTGGCTCTCGGTGCCCACCTATTACGTCGTGGCGCCCGCGGAGTGTTCCTCGAACCTGGCGCGCTTCGACGGTGTGCGCTACGGCCACCGCTGCACGGATCCCGTGGATCTCACAGACCTGTACATGCGCAGCCGCGGCGAGGGCTTCGGCGCCGAGGTGAAGCGCCGCATCATGACCGGCACCTACGTGCTCTCGGCCGGCTACTACGACGCCTATTACCTCAAGGCCCAGAAGACCCGCAGCTTGATCCGCCAGGACTTCCTGGAGGCCTTCAGGCAGGTGGACGTGATCATGGGGCCGACCGCCCCCGGCACCGCCTTCAAGCTGGGCGAGAAGACCGATGACCCGATCACCATGTACCTGAACGACATCTACGCCAACGGCGTGAACCTGGCGGGCCTGCCTGGCATGTCCATCCCCGCCGGCTTCGTGGACGGCCTGCCGGTCGGCCTGCAGATCATCGGCAACTACTTCGATGAGGGCCGCATGCTCGCGGCCGCGCACCAATACCAGCAGCAGACTGATTGGCACGTGCGTATCCCCAAGAATTACGAGAACTGAACATGGAATGGGAAACAGTCATCGGACTCGAGGTGCATACCCAGCTGCTCACCAAGAGCAAGCTGTTCTCCGCCGCGTCCACTGAATTCGGCGCGCTGCCCAACACCCAGGCCAACCTGGTGGACCTCGCCTATCCGGGCGTGCTGCCGGTGCTGAACAAGGAGGCGGTGCGCATGGCGGTCAAGCTCGGCCTCGCCATCGGCGCCACCGTGGCCGAGCACTCGGTGTTCGCCCGCAAGAACTACTTCTACCCGGACCTGCCCAAGGGCTACCAGATCAGCCAGTACGAGCTGCCGGTGGTGGCGAAGGGCCACCTCGACATCGAGCTGGACGATGGCACGGTGAAGCGCATCGGTATCACCCGCGCGCACCTGGAGGAGGACGCCGGCAAGTCCCTGCACGAGGGTTTCGGCGCCGCCACCGCAGTGGACCTGAACCGTGCCGGCACGCCGCTGTTGGAGATCGTCTCGGAACCGGACCTGCGCTCCGCCAAGGAGGCGGTGGCCTACCTCAAGAAGCTGCACAGCCTGGTGCGCTACCTCGAGATCTGCGACGGCAACATGCAGGAAGGCTCGTTCCGCTGCGATGCCAACGTCTCGGTACGCCCGAAGGGCTCGCCTAAGTTCGGCACCCGCGCCGAGCTCAAGAACATCAACTCCTTCCGCTTCGTGGAGAAAGCGATCCTGCACGAGGTGCAGCGCCAGATCGAGGTGATCGAGGGCGGCGGTAAGGTGGTGCAGGAGACCCGCCTGTACGACTCGGACCGGGATGAGACCCGCTCCATGCGCGCCAAGGAAGAAGCGAACGACTACCGGTATTTCCCGGACCCGGACCTGCTGCCGCTCGATATCTCGCCCGTGTTCATCGCCGAGGTGAAGGGCACGCTGCCGGAGCTGCCGGACGCGAAGAAGCAGCGCTTCATGGGCTCCTACGGCCTCTCCGCCTACGACGCGGGCCTGCTCACTGCCAGCCGCGAGCTCGCGGCCTACTATGAGGACGTGGTGAAGGCGAGCGGCGAGGGCAAGCTTGCCGCCAACTGGGTGATGGGTGAGTTCTCCGCCGCCCTCAACAAGGACGGCAAGGAGATCGCGGATAGCCCGGTGAGCGCCGCCATGCTGGCGGGGATGCTGAAGCGCATCCACGACAACACCATCTCCGGCAAGATCGCCAAAGAGGTCTTCGAGGCGATGTGGGCCGGCGAGGGCGACGCGGATACGATCATCGCGAAGAAAGGCTTGAAGCAGATCACCGACAGCGGTGCCATCGAGAAGGTCATCGACGAGGTCATGGCTGCGAATCCAGGCCAGCTCGCCGAGTACCGTTCCGGCAAGGACAAGCTGTTCGCCTTCTTCGTGGGCCAGGTCATGAAGGCAACCAAAGGCAAGGGCAACCCGGCCCAGGTCAATGAACTCCTGCTCAAGAAGCTGAAGGGCTAAGATTACGGAAGGGGCGACCTCTTGAACGAGGCCGCCCCTGCCCATACATCGGGATGTTCCCCACTTCCCGAGACTACGGATGGACATGAGCGAGCACGACACCCTGAGACGTTTCATCTTCGAGACGCTGCCGGTGCAAGGCCGGCACGTGCATCTCGATGCGAGCTGGCGCGCGGCGCTGGAACGCCAGGACTATCCGGCACCGGTGCGAGGCCTCCTGGGCGAGGCCATGGCCGCCGCGGCGCTGCTCTCCGCCACCCTCAAGTTCGACGGCAACATCACGCTGCAGATCCAGGGCACTGGCCCCGTGCATCTGCTGGTGGTGCAATGCACCAGCGACCTCAACCTGCGCGGCCTCGCCCGCTGGAGCGGTGAGCTCGCCTCCTTGAGCTTCCGCGAGCTGGTGGGGGACGGGCGCCTGGTGATGACCATCGAGCAGCGGGGCAAGGCAGAGCGCTACCAGAGTATCGTGCCCCTGGAGGGCGCCTCCCTCTCCAGTTCCCTGGAGAGCTACTTCGCTCGCTCCGAGCAACTCGCCACGCGCCTGTGGCTGACCGCCGGCGACGGCAGCGCCTCTGGCCTGCTGCTGCAGATGATGCCGGACCGCCAAGGCGAGTCCGATGCCTGGCAGCACGTCACAGTTTTGAGCGATACCCTCAAGCAAGATGAGCTGGAAGGGCTGTCGGCCCAGGAGATACTGCACCGCCTCTACAACGAGGACGACGTGCGCCTGTTCGAGGGTGCGCCGGTGGCGTTCCGCTGCCAGTGCTCCCGCGGGCGCATCGAGGACACCCTGCGGGGCCTCGGCCATGACGAGGTGCTGTCCATCCTCAAGGAGCAGGGCAGCGTGGATGTGGATTGCGAATTCTGCGGGCGGCGCTACAGTTTCGACGTGGTGGACGTGGAGTCCCTGTTCAGCGGCCCCTTCCACCCACCGGGCGGCAGCGCGAAACACTGACAAGAAGAAATACCAGGAGGCGGCCATGAGAAGCGTCCACGCGGGTCTGGTTCTGATGCTCCTCTCGCTCGCGGCGCTGTACGCGCCGCCGGCCGCCGCCCTGAACCCCAGCCTCGACTGGCGCACCCTCGAGAGCCAGCGCTTCATCCTGGTCTACCACACTGGCGAGGAGAAGCTGGCGGCCCACATGCTGGACGTGGCGGAGCAGACCGCCACGCTGCTGGATCCCTGGCTCGGCTGGCAGCCGCGCGAGCGGGTGCAGCTCGTGCTCACCGACCACGTGGACCTGCCGAACGGTCTCACCACCTCGTTCCCGCGCGACCATGTGGAGCTCTACGTGACCCCGCCGGACGACCTCGACTCCCTTGAGGATTTCGACGACTGGTTCCGCCTCCTCATCACCCACGAATATACCCACGTGCTGCAGCTCGACAAGGCCGAGGGCGCGCCGGCGTTCATGCGCCACCACATCTTCGGCCGCAACGAGTTGCTGTTTCCCGGCGCGTTCCAGCCACTGATGCTGCTGGAGGGTCTCGCGGTGTACGACGAGACCGATTCCGCGGCCGGCATCGGGCGCGGCCAGAGCAGCCTCTACTCCATGTACATGCGCGCCGAGGTGGAGCAGGGCGTGCGCCCCTGGTCCCAGGTGACCATGGCCGGCGTCACCGAGTGGCCGGGCGGCACACTTCCCTACCTCTACGGCGTGGACTTCTACCAGTTCCTGGAGCAAGCCTACGGCAAGCAGTCCATCCCGGCGCTGGTGGAAAACTACAGCGACCACCTCATCCCGTTCCGGGTCGGCGGCAACTTCGAGGAGACGCTGAACGACGATGACGTGCCGGACGTGTGGCCGAAGTTCAGCCGTTACCTCGAGGAGCGCTACGGCGCGCCACCCTATCCCAAGGGTGCACCGCTGGTGGAGGGCGAGCGCCTCACCGAGCATGGCTTCGGCACCGCCTCGCCGCGGGCGACGGATGACGGGCGCGTGTTCTACGTGCGGGACGATTGGCACCGCCAGCCCGCCATCATGGTGTGGACGCCAGGGCAGGGCAGCCGTGAGCTGGCGGACACTTTCGCGCCGGCCCGGCTCGACTGGGACGCCAAGGCGGGCCTGCTGGTGGCGCGGCCCGAGTTCTGCCACGAGTACTACGTGAACTTCGATCTCTATCGCGTGGACCCGGACTCCGGCGACGTGACCCGCCTCACCCGCTGCGGTCGCTACCACTACGGGGCCTGGGCGCCGGACGGCGCGCGTATCGCCGCGGTGCACATGGAACTCGGCAAGAGCAGCCTGGTGCTGCTGGACGCGCAGGGCCAGAGCCCCGAGACGGTGTGGACCGGCGAAGCCGGTGAGATCCTGGGCGGCATAGACTGGTCGCCGGACGGCGAGCACCTGGCGGCGGCGGTCTGGCGCCCCGGCCGGCGCTGGGACCTGGAGGAGTTCTCCTTCGTCACGCACCAGTGGCAGGTGCTGGCGGAAGGCGTGGGCAACGCTGCCGATCCGCGCTACACACTGGACGGCAGCGCGGTGCTTTTCACCTCCGACGCGGACGGCGTCTATAACCTGCGCCGCGTGCAGCGTGCCGGCGGCGCCATCGTCACGCTCACACGCGTGGACACCGGAGCCTTCGAGCCCAGCATGGGCAAGGACGGCGAGATCTACTACCTGGGCTACACCGCCGCGGGCTACGACCTCTACCGGCTGCCTGCGGACAACGCCTTCGCCGCGCCGCTCGTGCCGGAGCCGCGCCACTATGCGGCACCGCCGGCGGCACCCCACGTGGAGGCGGAGCAGGGTGACTACTCGCCCTGGTCCAGCCTGCTGCCGGCCTACTGGATGCCGGAGCTGACCTTCGGCCCGGACATGACGACGGTCGGCGCCCTCACCAGCGGCCAGGATGCCCTCGGCGTGCACTTCTACGCGGCTGACCTCAACTACGAAGTGCAGCATGGTTCCCCAGGCGGCAGCTTCCTCTACACCTATGCGGATCGGCTGCAGTTCCTGGCGGCACGTCTCTACAGCGTGGATACCGCCGACAACAACAACACCCTGGTGCGCATCCGCCGCCAGGACCGGTTGCAGGCCCTGTGGCAGAAGCCCTGGCCGAGCCTGGAGCGCACGCTCACCTTGAGCATCGGCGCCGCCAGCGACTCCGAGGAAGACCGTTACGATCTCGGCGCGCCGCTGCTACCGGCGCGCGACTCCGCCGCGGGCGTGGCCCTGCGCTGGAACAGCACCAAGAACTGGCCCATCTCCATCAGCCCCGACGACGGGCGCGACGTGACTTTCGTGGCCGAGAGCAGCGACGTCTTCCCCAGCGACTTCACCGGACGCGCTTACCGGCTGGACTGGAACGAGTTCCTCCGCGCGGGAGACGAGGCGGTGGTGACGCTGCGCTACCTCGAAGGTTACGGCACCGAAGGCATCCAGCCTTTCAACCTGGGCGGTTCCACCGACCCCGGCTTCGGCACGCCGGCGGCGCAGCTCCTGTTCGACCGGCGCGACTTCGCGTTCCCCGGCTACCCCACCGACCTCGGCGGGCTGACCGGACGGCGCATGCGGCTCGCCAGCGTGGGCCTGCGCATCCCCATCATGCGTCCTGAGGCGGGCCTGCGCCTGCCGCCGGTCGGCGTGCACGACTTCTCGTTGCGGGTGTACTTCGACGCTGGCGGCACCTGGAACCAGGGCGGCCGTCCCCTGCGCTATTCGCGCAGCACCGGTGCGGAGTGGGTCTCGGACCTCAGTATCTTCTACATCCTGAACGTGCGGCTGGTGGTGGGCGCGGCCCACGGCTTCGACACGGGTGGCGAGAACCAGCTTTACGGAACCCTCGAGGTTCCGTTTTAGACGCTGTCCCGGTAGACGGCGAAGCTCCCGAGGTAGCGCGCCGCCACCACGCCGTCCTGGCGCACCTCCGCGGCGAGCTCGATGCGCGACTTGCCGCGCCGCGCCAGGAGCTGCCGGAACTTCTCCAGCGCCGCCGCTTCCGGCGGCGGGCAGAGCGCATCCAGCGTGCCGTTCACGGGCTTGAGGTAGCTGACCTTGGCCTCGTTCACCACGATGTGCAGCGGCATCTCTTCCCGCAGCGACAGCCACAGGTAACCCCAGCAGGCGAGCGTCATGAGGCTCGCCAGGCTCCCGCCGAAGGCGGTGCGTTCGTGATTGATGTTGGGGGCGAGCGGGGCGGTGAGGCGCAGCCCCACGGCGTCGAAGCCCGCGACCTTCACCTGCATCTGCGCCACCAGCGGGATGTGCGCATGCATGTAACGTTCGAGCTCGGCGGCGTCGTTCATCGGCGGCTGCAGACCGGGCATGCGGGGTCGCGCTTCAGGATGGTGTGGCGGATCCCGCCGTCGAGGGCATCGTAGCGCAGCAGCCGGCCCGTGAGCGGCCGGCCTACGCCGGTGAGGAGCTTCACCGCTTCCACCGCCATCAGGCTGCCGATGACGCCGGTGAGCGGGGCGAGCACGCCGTTCTGCCGGCAGTTTTCCAGCTCCTCGCCGCCTTCAGGGTACAGGCAGGCGTAGCAGGGACTGGCGGGGTCGCGCGGGTCGAACACCGTGATCTGGCCCTCATAGCGGATCGCCGCCCCTGACACCAGCGGCTTGCGCGCCTTGAAACAGGCGGCGTTAACCGCGAAGCGGGTGCCGAAGTTGTCGCTGCCGTCCAGCACCAGGTCCACCCGGCCGATTACCTCGGCCAGCACCGACTCGTCCAGGCGGCCTTCCAGCATCTCGATACGGCAGCCGGGATGGGTGTCCGAGAGGGCGGCGGCGGCGGCGTGGGTCTTGGGGTGGCCCACGTCAGATTCCTTATAGAGGATCTGGCGCTGCAGGTTGCTGAGGTCCACCTTGTCAAAATCGTTGAGCAGCAGCCGGCCGATACCCGCGGCCGCGAGATAGAGCGCGGCAGGGGAACCCAGGCCTCCCAGGCCCACCAGCAGCACGCGCGAATCCGCGAGCTTCTGCTGCGCCGGCGCGCCGAACTCCGGCAGCGCCAGGTGGCGGCTGTAGCGCAGCTTCCAGTCGGCATCGTCCATGGGCGGATTGTACCGCGCGCGGCCGGCCGGCTATTGAACGGCCCGTGCCGAACCCTCAAGATGGGGCCACAAGAGAAGGATGGATGGCATGGCGGCGGCCTGGGTCGAATACCTCAAGTTCTTCGCAGGGCTGGTCGCCATCCTCAACCCCATCGGCGTCATCCCGATCTTCATCAACCTCACCTATAACCAGACCGCCGCGGAGCGCAACCGCACCGCGTTCATGGCGGCGGTGACGGTGGGCGTGGTGCTGGGTGTCGCGCTGCTCTGCGGCGAGCGCATCCTGGATTTCTTCGGTATCAGCGTGGCCTCGTTCCAGGTGGCCGGCGGCATCCTGATCCTCTACAACTCCCTGTCCATGCTGCAGGCGAAGATGAACGCCACGCGCCAGACCGAGGAGGAGGCGCAGGAGACCGTGGAGCGCGAGGACGTGGCAGTGGTGCCCATCGGCATCCCCCTCACCGCCGGCCCCGGCGCCATCAGCACCGTTATCCTCTACGGCCACAAGCCGGCGCTGTTCGGCCAATATGTGATCCTGTTCGGCGGCATCGTGGTCACCGCCGGCATCGTGTGGGCGGCGTTCCGCCTCTCGCCGCTGATCTCGCGACTGCTGAGCCGCACCGGCATCAACATCGTGACCCGCATCATGGGCCTGATCATGGCTGCCATCGGCATCGAGTTCATCTTCGCCGGTCTCAAGGCGTTCTTCCCCGCACTGGCCTCATAGAAGACGAAGCCGGCTTGCGCCGGCTCCATCGTGATCGGGGGTACAAGCCTCGTTCAGGTCTTGCGCACCTTGGTGATGACCACGGGTGTCATCGGCACGTCCCGGTGGCCGCCCTTGCTGCCGGTCTGCACTTCAGCGATCTTGTCCACCACGTCCTGGCCCTGGGTCACGCGGCCGAACACGGCGTAGCCGAAGTCGCGCTTGCCATGGTCGAGGAACACGTTGTCCGCGAGGTTGATGAAGAACTGGCTGGTGGCGCTGTTGATGTCCGAGGTGCGCGCCATGGCGATGGTGTAGGGCTCGTTGGAGAGGCCGTTGTCCGCCTCGTTCTTGATGGGCGGGTTGGTGGGCTTCTGCGCCATGTCCTGGGTGAAGCCGCCGCACTGCACCATGAAGTCCGGTATCACCCGGTGGAAGATGGTGCCGTCGTAGAAGCCTGCATCCACGTAGGCGAGGAAGTTCTTCACCGTCACCGGCGCCTTGGCGGCGTCGAGCTCGAGGGTGATGTCGCCGAGGTTGGTGGAGAGGACGATCATGGAAAGCTCCCGTTTGAAGATGGCAAATTCTAGCCCGTCGCCGCAGGATTTGCCCAATCCCCGCAGCTCACGCGGTCGTGTCCTGCGAGATCCTGGAAGGTACGCGCATGGGCGAAGCCCGCCGCTTCCAGCAGGCCGCGTACCGCAGCACTTTGGTCGAGGCCATGCTCCAGCAGCAGCACGCCGCCTGCGTACAGTTGCGCGGGCGCCGCGGCGACGATATGCCGGATGTCCTTGAGGCCATCACTGCCCGAACTCAGGGCCGTCATGGGTTCAAAGCGCAGGTCGCCTTCATCCAGGTGCGGGTCGCCTTCCGCGACGTAGGGCGGGTTCGAGACCACCACGTGGAAGCGCCGGCCCGCCACCGGCGCGAACCAGTTGCCCTGCAGGAATTCCAGGTTCGTGAGCCCGAGTCGCGCCGCATTGCCGGCGGCGATATGCAGTGCATCGGCGCTCAGGTCGATGGCAGTCACGCGGCAGCGCGGACGTTCCATGGCGAGGGCGATGGCGATGGCGCCGCTGCCGGTGCCGAGGTCGAGCAGGTCCAGCGCGATGCCGGGCGGGATGCGCGCCAGCGCTTGTTCCACCAGGAGTTCGGTCTCGGGACGGGGGATCAGGGTCGCGGGCGTGACGTCAAACTCCAGTGACCAGAACTCACGCTTGCCTGTGAGGTAAGCGATGGGCTCGCCGCGCACGCGTGCGGCAAGGAGCCCCTCGAACACCCGCGCCTGTTCCGCGCTCGGCAGCGCTTCCGGATACGCGCGCAGGTGGCTGCGGCCGCGGCCCAGCGCATGGGCGAGGAGCAGCTCCGCATCCAGGCGCGGCGTGTCGCTCGCATCCCCGAGACGCGCCGCGGCCTCGTTGAGCAGGTCGGCGAGGGTGTGCATGTGTGGGCTTATTGTAGTCACTCCCGTAAAATGGCGCTTCCTCCGCCAGGTCCCCGGAGACCGCATGCGCGTCTATTCCAACGTGCTCGAGATGGTCGGCAAGACGCCGATGCTGGAGCTCACCCATCTCGACACCGGGCCCTGCCGCCTGTTCCTGAAGCTCGAGCTCATGAACCCGGGCGGCTCGGTCAAGGACCGCATCGGCCGCAGCATGATCGAGGAGGCGGAGAAGAGCGGCGCGCTCAAGCCCGGCATGACCATCGTCGAGGCCACCGCCGGCAACACCGGGCTCGGGCTCGCACTGGTGGCGGCGCAGAAGGGCTACCCGCTTATCCTGGTGATCCCCGACAAGATGAGCCAGGAGAAGATCTTCAACCTGCGCGCCATGGGCGCGCAGGTGGTGCTGACCCGTTCCGATGTGGCCAAGGGCCACCCGGAGTACTACCAGGACATGGCCAAGCGCATCGCCGAGGAACAGGGTGCGTTCTTCGTGAACCAGTTCGGCAACCCTGACAACCCCAAGGCCCACGAGGAGACCACTGGCCCCGAGATCTGGGAGCAGATGGGCCACGAGCTGGACGCGGTGGTGGTGGGCGTCGGCTCAAGCGGTACCCTCACCGGCATCGGCCACTATCTGCAGAAGGTGGCGCCCCACGTGGAGATGGTGCTGGCGGACCCCAAGGGTTCGGTCTTGGCGGACTACCTCAAGACCGGCGTGCTGGGTGAGAAGGGCGGCTGGCTGGTGGAGGGCATCGGCGAGGACTTCATCCCCGACATCTGCGACCTCTCGGTGGTGAAGCGCGCCTACACCATCCCCGACGCCGAGGCCTTCGCCGTGGCCCGTGAGGTGCTGCGCAAGGAGGGACTGCTCCTGGGCTCGTCCTCCGGCGTGCTGATCGGCGCCGCGCTGCGCTACTGCCGCGAGCAGAAGACGCCCAAGCGCGTGGTCACCATCGGTGCCGACACCGGCAACAAGTACCTGTCCAAGCTCTACAACGACTTCTGGATGATCGAGCAGGGCTTCATGGAGCGCCCCAAGCGCGGCGATCTGGGCGACTACGTGGGCCGTCCCTACTGGGAGCGGGCCACGGTTTATGTTGGCCCCGGCGACACGCTCGCCACCGCCCACACCCGCATGCGCAACAACGGCATCTCGCAGCTGCCCGTGCTCGACGGAAAGCAGTTCCTGGGCGCGGTGACCGAGAGCGGCCTCATCGATGCAGTGCAGAAGGACGAGCGCCGCTTCACCCAGGAGGTGCGCGGCGCCGTGAACACCGGCTTCCCGCGCATCTCAGCCGGTGAGAAGCCCTCTGCGCTCTTCGCGCTGCTGCAGAAGGAGACCGCCGTGGCCGTCATGGACGGCGACACGTTCCTCGGCCTCGTCACCCGCAGCGACCTCTTGAACCGACTGCGCCTCCAATAAGAGAGGCGGTCTCCCTTCCCCGGAGTGAACATGAAGACCAAAGACACGCGCCACGGTTTCTCCACCCGCACCATCCACGCCGGCCAGGCGCCAGACCCCACCACCGGTGCGGTGATGCAGCCGATCTACGCCACCTCCACCTATGCGCAGGAGAGCCCGGGCAAGCACAAGGGCTACGAATACTCGCGCACCCAGAACCCCACGCGCATGGCCTATGAGCGCTGCGTGGCGGACCTGGAGAACGGCACGCGCGGCTACGCTTTCGCCTCGGGCCTCGCTTCCACCGCCACGGTGCTGGACCTGCTGGACTCGGGCAGCCACGTCGTCGCCATGGACGACCTCTATGGCGGCACCTATCGCCTCTTCGAGCGGGTGCGCAAGCGCTCGGCCGGTCTCAAGTTCAGCTTCGCTGACATGCGCGATCCCAAGGCACTGGAGGCGGCGATCCGTCCCGAGACCAAGCTCATCTGGGTCGAGACGCCCACCAATCCGCTGCTCAAGCTGGTGGACCTCGCCGCGGTGGCGGCGATCGGGCGCAAGCACGGCATCCTCACGGTCTGCGACAACACCTTCGCCTCTCCGGCGGTGCAGCGTCCGCTGGATCACGGCTTCGACGTGGTGATGCATTCCGCCACCAAGTTCCTGAACGGCCACTCGGATATGGTGGGCGGCATGCTCGTGGTGGGCGGCAACGGTGAGCTCGCCGAGCAGCTCGCGTTCCTGCACAACTCCGTGGGTGCCGTGGCCGGGCCTTTCGACAGCTTCCTGGCGCTGCGCGGCCTCAAGACCCTGGCGCTGCGCATGCAGAGGCACTGCGAGAACGCCCAGGAGCTGGCGGGCTGGCTGGAGAAGCATCCCAAGGTGGAGCGCGTCTCCTATCCGGGACTACCGAGCCATCCGCAGCACGCGCTGGCGAAGCGGCAGATGCAGGGCGGCGGCGGCATCGTCACCATCTTCCTCAAGGGCGGTGAGCCGGAGGCGCGGCGCTTCCTGGAGAACTGCCATCTCTTCACCCTGGCGGAGAGCCTAGGGGGAGTCGAGAGCCTGGTGGATCATCCCGGCATCATGACCCACGCCTCGGTGCCAGCGGAGACGCGCAAGCAGCTCGGCATCAGCGACTCGCTGGTGCGCCTGTCGGTGGGCGTGGAAGATGTCAGCGATCTGCGCGCTGATCTCGAGCACGCGCTCGCCGCGATCTAAGCCGGACTTTCAGCCAAATAAAAAAGGCGAATCTGCAGTGCAGATTCGCCTTTTTCGGTCTCCGAATCCTTCGTTTAAGAAGGATCCTCTACGCACCTTGCGGCGCGTAGCCGCGATTACTTAGTGGGTGCTCGCAGCGGGAGCAGCAGTGCCAGCCGGGGCGGCCATGGCAGTGCCGGCGGCCGGGGCCGGGGCGGCAGTGCTGGCAGCCGGAGTGGCAGGAGCTTCGCTCTTGCCGCAAGCGGACAGCGACAGGGCCAGAGCGGCAGCGGTCAGGACAACGGCGTACTTCTTCATGTTCGTTCACCACCAGTGCAGAAAATGGATGTAAATTTATGATACTACTCGCCGATTTTTATAAAAACCCGGCGATCGGCGCCAAATTCTAGAGATTTCCTGCGATACGGGAAGAGGCCTCACCAGACTTTTTAGTATGTGCATAAGAATCAATGGCTTACATGCTCTCCAATACGTCGCTTGAGCCCCCTCGCAATGCTAACTGCCTGATTCTCCGCGTATTCATTCGACAATAAGTTCAGATGCCCCATGCACCCTGCCCAGAGCTTTAGTACGGATGAGGCCGGCGGCACCGCCGCCGCAATCACACGTTTGGCGGAGGGCTTCGCTACCCACGACTGGATGTGCTGCTTGGGCTTCCTATCGCCCGCGCGCGTCACATCGCTGCGGCAGGAGGCAGAGAGCCTGCGCGCGGCGGGACGCTTCCATCCTGCCGGCATCGGCAAGGGAGGCGAGCGGCGCACCGGGATCCGAGGCGACGAGGTTATGTGGGTGGATGGCGGGACAGCGCCCCTGGCAGAGGCGTTGCAACGCAAGGAACTCACCGCGCTGCGGGAGGCGATCAATGCCGCCACCTACCTGGGTCTGCAGGATTTCGAGGGGCACTACGCCGCCTATCCCGCCGGTGCGGGCTATGCGCGCCATGTAGACCGGTTCCGCGACGACGACCGGCGCGTGGTGTCGCTGGTGCTCTATCTCAATGATGCGTGGGAGTCCGGGGACGGCGGAGAGCTCTGTCTCTATGCAGGCGCCGGCGATGCGGCGCCTGCGGCGAAGCTGTTGCCCGCGGGTGGCACGCTGGCCTGCTTCCTCAGCGAGCGCGTGCCCCACGAGGTGCTGGCGGCACAGCGTACGCGCCTCAGCTTCACCGGCTGGTTCCGCCGGACTTGAGGGCGCGGCGAAGCTTCAGGCACACTGGTCCATCGCCACCGGAGCTTCCCATGTTCGAACTCGCCAGCCTCCCGCAGGACATGGGCCAGATCGTGGTACAGGGCATCGCCCTCGGCCGCCTGGCGTTCCGCCGCCTGTTCATGCTCACCAGCATCATGGGTTTCCTCGGCTTGGTGCCCACCGCAGTGCTGGTGTGGGGCGCCGGCGACGTGGAGATCACCAACGACTTCCTGTTCGAGAGCATCAAAGGGGCCTACGGTTTCGTGGGATTGCTCATGGTGGTGCTGGGCATGTACGTGCGCGCAGTGTTGATCAAGCGCGTGTCCCTGGCGGCCCGTGGCCAGAGTGAGCCGCGCGAAGTGGAGCTGCGTTCCGCGCTCCGGGTCTGGATATGGCTGATGTTGGCCGGCATCATCTACGTGGCGGCGGTGGTAGTGGGCATGATCCTGCTGATCGTGCCGGGCCTGATCCTGGCGGTCAGCCTCATGTTCGAGGAGTTCGGCGTGGTGCTGGAAGGCATGAAGCCCCTGCAGGCGCTTAACGGGAGCCATAACCTGGTATGGGGCCACTGGTGGCGCACCCTGGGCCTGATGCTCCTGATATTCATCCCCCTGGCCATACTGCTTGCGATCCTGTCCGCCATGCTCGGCATAGACCACGGCAGTCTGGAGGCCGCCGCGCTCGGCCGCGATTTCTTCAGCCAGACGGTTCTGCAGATGGTGTTCCTGGCCTTCTTCGGCCCTTTCATCTATTCGATCCTGTTCCTCTATTA
>DATAHN010000019.1:0-5179 GCA_036263155.1 Gammaproteobacteria bacterium
GCGCTCAACACGAGGCTGCCGATGAGCCAGGCCAGGCCGAACGAAGCATCGAAGATACCGAAGGCGGTGCCGCGCACGGCGCGCGGCGTGAGCGTGGCGACCCCGGCGCGCATGGTGCTCTCCTGCACGCCGAGCGCCGCGCCCCAGAACGCCGCGCCCAGCCAGATGTACGCGGGGCTCTCGGCGAGGAACAGGAGCGGGATGGCGGGCAGCGTGAGCAGCGGCAAGGCCGTGAGCACCTTGAGGCCCAGGCGGTCATAGAGCCAGCCGCTAGCGAGGGCCGCCAGCGCGTCCACGCCCATGGCGAGGCCGAACACCAGCGGGATCTGCGCCGGCGAGAGGCGATGCGTGAGCCCCAGGTGGTAGCCCACCAGGATGAAGTGGGCGAAGCCCAGCACCGAGACCACCGAGAACGCGAGATAGAGGAAGTAGCGCTTGTCGAAGTGGCTGCGCACATCCCGCGCGTCCTCATGCCCGCCGCCTTCGAGGCCGCGGGCGCGCCACAGGAACACCAGCGCGAGCAGCGCCGGCACCGCCAGCACGCCGAAGCCCAACCGGTATCCCGAGTACGCCACCGCCGCGGACACCAGCAAGGGTCCCAGGATCGCGCCGAGCTGGTCCAGGAACTCGTGCAGGCCGAAGGCCTTGCCGTGGCCGAGCTCATGGCCCGCATGGGAGAGCAGCGCATCCCGCGCCGGCACCCGCGCGCCCTTGCCCAGCCGCTCGGTGAACACCAGCAGGCCCGCGAGCCAGGGCGTGGACGCGAGCGCGAGGGCCGGCACCGAGATCATGTTGACGGCGTAGCCTGCGATCATCACCGCCCAGTGGCGGTGGGTGCGGTCCACGAAGCGGCCTGACCCTAAGCGGATCGCGTAGCCCAAGAACTCGCCGAGGCCCGCGACGGTGCCGGCGAACAGCGCGCCCGCGCCGAGGGACGCGAGGTAGGGACCGATGATGCTGCGGCCACCCTCGTAGGTGAGGTCCGCGAACAGGCTCACCAGCCCCAAACTCACCACGAAGCGCAGCGCCTTCTGGCGGGCGGAGGTGTCCATCGGGTTTCCTTCTATAGGCTGCGTGCCAGCCATGCTCCAGTGAACACGGCGGCGAGGCCGAGCGCCACCGACGAGGTCACGTAGAGCGCGGCGTAGCCCGCCTTGCCGTCCTCCACCAGCAGCAGCGTCTCGATGCCGAAGGCCGAGAAGGTGGTGAAGCCGCCGAGGCCGCCGGTGATGAGGGCGAGGCGCCATGTGGGATTCAGGCTGACCTTCTCCAGGGTGAAGAAGAACAGGAAACCCATGGCCAGGCAGCCCAGGACGTTGATGAGCAGGGTGGCGTACGGGAAGGCCTGGCCGTAGCGCTCGTGCACGAGCTGGTTGATGCCCAACCGGGCACAGCAGCCCAGGGCACCGCCGAAGGCGACCGCGACGTAATTCCACATGGAAGGACTCCTCCTGCTGAGCGCCTCGTCGGCACGCGGCACGCCGGTGCAGGCCGCGCCTAGGGGAACATGCGCCGCCTCGGAGTGTCAACCGCCGGAATAAATTGGCCTAGACTTAGGTTCCCCTCGACGAACCCGCCATGACAAGGAGAACAAGCATGTTGCGCAGGTCATTGATCCCCCTCCTCGCCCTCGCCGCACTGGCGTTCAGCGCCGCCGCTTCCGCCGCCGGCAAGACCCAGCTCACCTGGTACGGCCATGCCGCGTTCAAGATCGTGACGCCCCAGGGTCACGTGCTCGTCATCGACCCCTGGATCACCAACCCTGCCAATCCGAAGGGCAAGGAAGACCTGGCCGCCCTCACCAAGGTGGACCTGATCCTGGTCTCCCACGGCCACGGCGACCACGTGGGCGATGCGGTGGACATCGCCAAGCGCACCGGCGCCAAGCTCGTCAGCAACTTCGACCTGGGCTCGGCGCTGATGGCGGCCGGCGGGTTCCCGGCCAAGCAGGCCGGCATGGACACCCAGGGCAACGCCGGCGGCACCCTCACGCTGCTGGACGGCGAGGTGAGCATCACCTTCGAGCCGGCGGTGCACGGTTCGACCTACACGGTCCAGGGCCCGGCGCCCGAGGTGAAGGGCGCGGGCGACCCCGGCGGCTTCGTGATCCGCATCAAGGACGGTCCGGTCTTCTATCACACCGGCGACACCGCCGCCTTCGGCGACATGAAGCTGATCGGCGACGCGGACCACGTGAACGTGATGCTGGCCTGCATCGGCGACCACTTCACCATGGGTCCCCAGGGCGCGGCGCTGGCGGTGCAGATGGTGCACCCGGACACGGTGATCCCCATGCACTTCGGCACCTTCCCGGTGCTGACGGGCACGCCGGACGCCTTCGACGCTGCGCTCAAGGCCCGCCACGTCTCCAGCAAGCTCAAGGTGATGAAGCCCGGCGAGACCGCCGAGTTCTGATCCCCGACCGCTGACGAAGGAGCCGCTGGCGGAAAACGCCAGCGGCTTTTTCTTTCCCGCTACTGGTGGTCTTGCTTGCCGTCCGACTTGCCGGTGAGGGTGGCCTTGCCGAGCGAGTTCTTCTGGATGTAGTTGCCGACCATGGCACCGGAAGCCTTGGAGTCCACCGGCAGCTTGGCCACCTTCAGGGCATAGACGGTGTACTGGTAGGCGTGCGGGGCATCGGTCGGCGGCGGACAGGGACCGTCGAAATGGGGATCGCTGAAGTCGTTGCGGCCCATCTTGGCACCCTTCGGCAGCTTCCTGGAGCCTTTGCCACCAGCGCCAGCCGCCAGATGGGTGACGTTGGCCGGGATGTCGAACACCGTCCAGTGCCAGAAGCCGCTGCCGGTCTTGGCATCCGGGTCATAGACCGTGACCGCGAAACTCTTGGTGTCCGCGGGCGCGCCCGACCAGGAGAGTTCCGGGGACGTGTTCTTCCCCTTGCAGCCCATCTTGTCGTACACCACCGACATGGGGACGGTGTCGCCGTCCTTGAAGGTCTGGCTGGTGAGGGTGAAATCGCCCGCCGCCTGCGCGGGCGCCTGAAAGGCGAACACCAAACCCAATAACACGGAACCCATGAAGCTGCGCATGATGTCACTCCTTCGACGTATCGCGCCGCATGTGGGGCGCGGCCAAAGCAAGGAATATATGCCGTCATCCCCGACGCGCGGAATCGGGAACGTCCCTGGGCGGCGTCGGGTATAACCCTCGTCGTGGCAACAAGGCCGGCACATACCGGCCCGGAAAAGAAAAAGCCCGCCAGGTTTCCCCTGGCGGGCTTTTTTATCGCTTCACTCTTAGGCTAGATCAACCGCCGAGGCTGTAGTTGATCAGCACCACGAAGTGGTTGATGCCCGCGAGCTCCGCCGGCTTGGGCGGCAGGGTCGCGCGCTGCACCGCATCCATCGCCGACCGGTCGAGCTTGCGGGAGCCGCTGCCCTTGTCGATGTGGATGTTGCTCACCACGCCGTTGACGTAGTCGAAGGAGATGGTCACCACGCCGGTCTCACCGGCCATGATGGATTCCTTCGGGTACACCTTCTGCGCGTCGATGGCCGCCTTCATGCTGGCCTGGAACTGCGCCATCAGCGTGTCCGGGTTGGCCGGGCGCGACGTCGGGATCGGCGGCGGCGACGGCGGCTGCACGGGCACCGCGTTCGGCGTCGGGATCGGCGTCGGGATCGGCGGCACCTCGGACAGCGGCTGCGGCTGCGGCGGCTGCGGGGTCGGCACGCTGCGCGGCGGCGGCGGGGGCGGCGGCGGCGGGTTCGGCGGGATCTCCAGCGCAGCCGACTGGATCGGCGGCGGCGGAGGAGCCGGATGCAGCTGCTGCCAGATCAGGATGCCCGCGACGCCGAGGGCCAGCAGGACCTCGAGGATCGCAGCCGTGCCCAGCGAGCGCAGCTTCTGCAGCGTGAAGAGGCGTTCGGAAAAGACGTACTTCTGCTCTGCCACGTTATGGCCCTCAGTCCGTGTTCTTCGCCGCGATGCCGATCTCCGTCACACCTGCGGTGCGGATGGCGTCCATGACGATCACGAGGTACTGGAGGGTGGTCTCCTTGGCGCCGGCGATGGTCACGTTGGCGTGCGCCGGGTCCTGGCCCAGGAGGTAGGTGGTGAGCTGGTCGGCCGTCATCTTCTGGTCGTCCACCACGATCTCGCCGTCAGCCAGGAGGCTGATGATGATCTTCGGGCGCTCGATGTTCACCGCCGTGGAGCTGCGGGGCAGCTTCGAGGCGATGCCCGTGGCCGGGATCATGCGCAGCGTGATCATCACGAAGAACACCAGCAAGAAGAACATGATGTCGATCATCGGGATGATCTCGATGCGACCCTTCTTCTCTACGAAAAACTTGTTAGACACTTTTGCCTGCCTCTGCCGCCAGCGTGTGGCGACGATAAGGTTGAGTTACGGCGTCCCGGGCTACGGGTGCGGCGCCCCGGAATGCGGGGCACCGCGCCGCAGTCCTAATATCAGGTGAGTCGGTTGACCAGCATCACCTTGATGGCTTCCATCTGATGCATGATCAGGCGGACGCGGTTGTTCAGGCCGTTGAAGAACACCAGGCCCAGGATCGCGACGAACAGGCCCGCCGCGGTCGCGATGAGCGCCTCGGCCACGCCGCCGGTCACCTTGGTCGGAGCCGTGTCGGCGGCACCCAGCACCTTGAAGGCCTCGAAGATGCCGACGATGGTGCCGAGGAGGCCGAGCAGCGGTCCCAGGGTCACGATGGTGTCGAGCAGCCACAGGCTGCGGTCGATGCGCGGCGCCTGCAGGAGGATGGTCTCCTCGATCAGCTCGGCGAGACGCACCGGATCCTTGACGTCGGGATACTTGAGCGCCACTTCCAGGATCGCGCCCTGCGGGAACTTGGCGGTGCGCACCGCGAGGTCCATGAGCGCGTCACGATCCACATCTTCCATCTCGAGCACGGTGCCGGCGATGAGCTCGCCCTGGCGCACGACCTTGGCGAGATACCAGGTGCGGTCGACGATGATGGTGAGACCCACCAACAGGATGAAGATGAGGACGTACAGGATGCCGCCCGAGACCGCTGCAATGTGCAGTAATTCTTGGAAAGTCACGTTGGATGTCTCCTAGAGATACCGGAAAGTGGTAGCCGCTCTTTTAATAAAATAAAAACGCGAAAAGTCGTCCGCCAGGCCATACCAGCCCCGCGGACCTCCCTGTCACGCCGTCAGTGGGCCACGATTTTTA
>DATAHN010000020.1:0-14105 GCA_036263155.1 Gammaproteobacteria bacterium
ACCACGTCGTTGAGCGCCGGGTGCGTGCCGCCGGGTCCGGTGCCCTCCAGCATCAGCCGGTCTTCGCGGCTGTATTCGCCCTTCAGCATGGCGGCGATGTCGTCCTGCACCTGGTCCGGGGTGATGTCCGCCAGGAAGCCGAGCCTGCCGAGGTTCACGCCGAGCAGCGGGATGGGCCGGACCGCCACCGCATGGGCGGCCTTCAGCAGGGTCCCGTCACCGCCGACCACGATGAGCAGGTCCGCCTTGGCGGCGAGCGCGGCGATGGGCAGGAGCTGGATGCCGCTGCTGACCGGGAGTGCCAGTGCCTCGTCCCCGTAGACGGTGACCTGGGCAGCGGTGAGCTGACGGGCGAGCCGGACGGCCATCTCCGTCACCTGCGGGTCGTTGACGCGGCCCATGAGGCCGATGGTGGCGAAGCGGGAAGTCATATGGGGCGGCACGTTAGCATGGGACCCCTTGCAGGCCAACGCCCGGCGGGAGCTTTTGCGGCTAAGTCCTTGACAGGAAAGGGTACAACTGGATAATCGCGTATTAGCACTCACCTTAAATGAGTGCCAAGCTACCCCGCAGGCGACATGATCAACGAGAGTCACGACAAGATTCTGAGCGACCGCGCCCAGTACCTGCTCAAGGTGCTGGTGGAGCGCTACATCCGTGACGGCGAACCGGTCGGCTCCCGTACCCTCTCCAAGGATTCCGGCCTCGACCTCAGCCCCGCCAGCATCCGCAACATCATGGCGGACCTGGAGGAACTGGGACTCATCGTCTCTCCCCATACCTCCGCCGGGCGCGTCCCCACGGTGAAGGGGTACCGGCTGTTCGTGGACACGTTGCTTAAGGTGAAGCCCCTGGACGAGCAGGAGGTGCGGCTCATGCGCAGCCACCTGGACCCGGCCGAGACCAGCCCCCAGCAACTGCTCGCTTCCGCCTCGGGACTCCTCTCCGCCATCACCCGCATGACCGGCGTGGTAACGCTGCCCAAGCGCGAGCAGGCTTCCTGGCGCCACATCGAGTTCATGCCGCTGGCAGAGAACCGGGTGTTGGTGATCCTGGTGCTGGTGGACGGCGAGGTGCAGAACCGGGTGCTGCACCTGGAGCGCGGCTACGACGCCGCTGCCTTGCAGCAGATCAGCAACTACCTGAACAGCCACTTCGCCGGGCGCGACCTCTCGGAGCTGCGCCGCGGCCTCCTGAACGAGCTCAACCGCACCCGCGAGTCCATGAACGAGCTGATGCACGCCGCCATCACCATGGCGGACAAGGTGTTCCAGGTCCGCGGCGGCGAGCCCACCTACATGATGGCGGGCGAGACCAACCTCATGGAGTTCGCCGAGCTCTCGGACGTGGAGAAGCTCCGGCGCCTGTTCGATGCGTTCAACCACAAGCGCGACATCCTCACCCTGCTGGACAAGTGCATCGCCGCCGAGGGCGTGCAGATCTTCATCGGCGAGGAATCCGGCTACAAGGTGCTGGACGAGGTGAGCGTGGTGAGCGCGCCCTACAGCATGGGCGAGGGCGTTGTGGGCGTGTTGGGCGTGATCGGGCCCACCCGCATGGCCTATGAGCGGGTCATCCCGATCGTGGACGTCACGGCGCGGCTGCTCAGCGCCGCCTTGAACCCGCGGAAATAAGCCCAAGATTCTGGACATGGGCGGGCAGCATGAGGCTGCCCGCCGCGTTTACATGAAGTAGGAAGGATGATGGAGCACATGAACGACGAGCAGACCAAGCCTGCCGCAGCGCCCGAAGTGGATCCCAATGCAGCCACCCTGGACCCCGTGCAGGCCCTGCAGGCGGCGCTCGCTGTCGCCGAGGCCAAGGCCTCGCAGAACTACGACAGTTACCTGCGCGCGGTGGCCGAGCAGGACAACATCCGCAAGCGCGGCCAGCGCGACCTGGAGCAGGCCCACAAGTTCGGCCAGGACCGCCTCCTGGGCGATCTCCTGCCCGTGAAGGACAGCCTGGAGATGGCGCTGCAGTCCCTGGCCGGCAAGCCCGAGGCGGCGTCGCTCCTGACCGGGGTGGACATGACCCTGAAGCTCCTGGCCACGGCCCTGGAGAGGCAGGGAGTGAAGGAGGTGAGCCCGGCCAAGGGCGAGGCCTTCAACCCCGAGTTCCATGAGGCCATGGCCACCCAGGAGAGCGCCGAGGTCCCGGCGGACGCGGTCCTCACGACCGTCCAGAAGGGATATGTATTGAACGGCCGGCTGCTCAGGCCGGCCCGGGTATTGGTGGCGAGAGCGCCGAAAAGCGCTTGAAAACCCGCGACATACCCCCAGATAGTCAATAACAAATTTCACACCTTTCCGGAGCCAAGACATGAGCAAGATCATCGGCATCGACCTCGGGACCACCAACTCCTGCGTGGCCATCATGGAGGGCGGCAAGCCCCGCGTCATCGAGAACAGCGAGGGTGACCGCACCACGCCGTCCATCGTCGCCTTCACTAAGGAGAACGAGGTGGTGGTGGGCCAGTCGGCCAAGCGCCAGGCGGTCACCAACCCCAAGAACACCCTGTACGCGATCAAGCGCCTCATCGGCCGCAAGTTCAAGGACGACGTGGTGCAGAAGGACGTGGGCATGGTGCCCTACAAGATCGTGGGCGCCGACAACGGCGACGCGTGGGTGGACGTGAACGACAAGAAGATGGCGCCGCCGGAGATCTCCGCGCGCGTGCTCATGAAGATGAAGAAGACCGCCGAGGACTACTTGGGCGAGCCCGTCACCGAGGCGGTCGTGACCGTCCCGGCCTACTTCAACGACTCCCAGCGCCAGGCCACCAAGGACGCCGGCAAGATCGCCGGCCTGGAAGTGAAGCGCATCATCAACGAGCCGACCGCGGCCGCGCTCGCCTACGGCATGGACAAGGTCAAGGGCGACCGCAAGATCGCCGTGTATGACCTGGGCGGCGGCACCTTCGACGTGTCCATCATCGAGATCGCCGAGGTGGACGGCGAGCACCAGTTCGAGGTGCTGGCCACCAACGGCGATACCTTCCTGGGCGGCGAGGACTTCGACAAGCGCATCATCGACTTCATCGCCGACGAGTTCCGCAAGGAGCAGGGCATCGACGTGCGCAGCGACCCGCTGGCCATGCAGCGCCTCAAGGAGGCGGCCGAGAAGGCCAAGATCGAGCTGTCCTCGAACCAGCAGACCGACGTGAACCTGCCGTACATCACGGCCGACGCCTCCGGCCCCAAGCACCTCAACGTGAAGCTGACCCGCGCCAAGCTCGAGTCGCTGGTGGGCGACCTCATCAGCAAGACCGTCGAGCCCTGCCGCATCGCGCTCAAGGACGCCGGCCTCTCGGCCTCCGACCTGCAAGACGTGATCCTGGTGGGCGGCCAGACCCGCATGCCCAAGGTGCAGGAGACCGTGAAGGAGTTCTTCGGCCGCGAGCCGCGCAAGGACGTGAACCCGGACGAGGCGGTGGCCGTGGGCGCCGCGATCCAGGCCGGCGTGCTCAAGGGCGACGTCAAGGACGTGCTGCTGCTCGACGTGACCCCGCTGTCGCTGGGCATCGAGACCCTGGGCGGCGTCATGACCAAGCTGATCGAGAAGAACACCACCATCCCGACCAAGGCCTCGCAGACCTTCTCCACCGCCGAGGACAACCAGACCGCGGTGACCGTGCACGTGCTGCAGGGCGAGCGCGAGATGGCGCGCGACAACAAGTCGCTGGGCCGCTTCGACCTCGCCGACCTGCCGACCGCGCCGCGCGGCGTGCCGCAGATCGAGGTCAGCTTCGACATCGACGCGAACGGCATCCTCAACGTGTCCGCCAAGGACAAGGCCACCGGCAAGGCGCAGTCCATCGTCATCAAGGCCTCCTCGGGCCTCAGCGACGACGAGGTCAAGCGCATGATCAAGGACGCCGAGGCCCACGCCGAGGAGGACCGCAAGCAGCGCGAGCTCGTGGACGCCCGCAACCAGGCGGACGCGTTGATCCATGCCGCCGAGAAGGGCATGAGCGAGCTCGGTGACAAGGTCTCCGGCGAGGAGCGCGCGGCCATCGAGGCCGCCGTGCAGGACCTCAAGGCCGTGCTCAAGAACGACGACAAGGCGGTGATCGAGGCCAAGGCCAAGGCCCTGGCGGATGCGTCCGGCAAGATGGCCGAGCGCCTCTACGCCGCCAAGAGCGAAGCCGGCGCGCAGCCGGGCCCGCAGGCTCCGGGCGGCAACGCCGGCGGCAAGGACGACGTGGTGGACGCGGAGTTCGAAGAGGTCAAGAAGGACAAGTAAGCCCCGGCCGCGTCCGGACGACAACTGAAACACCGCGCCGGGACCCGTCATGCATGGGCCCCGGCGCGGCACTGTTGGAGGAGCAGCAACTTGCAACCGATGGGCACAGGCAGGATGGAAGCCTTCAGCGACGGGGTGCTCGCCGTCATCATCACCATCATGGTGCTGGAGATGAAGGTGCCCGAGGGCGGCACTCTCGCCGCGCTCTATTCCGTGCTGCCCGTGTTCCTGGTGTACGTGCTCAGCTTCATCAACATCGGCCTCTATTGGAACAACCACCATCACCTGCTGCACGCCGCGCAGCGCATCAACGGGCGCGCCATGTGGGCGAACCTTCACCTCCTGTTCTGGCTCTCGCTGGTGCCCTTCGTCACCGGCTGGATGGGCGAGAACCACTTCTCGGCGGTGCCGACGGCGCTCTACGGCGCCGTGCTGCTGATGGCGGCCATCGCCTATACGCTGCTGCAGAATTCCCTCATGGCCACCGAGGGGCAGCGCGGCGCCTTGAAGCGCGCCGTGGGTGACGACTTCAAGGGCAAGCTCTCCGTCGCATGCTACGTGCTGGCGATCCCGCTGGCGTTCGTGCACCAGGCGATCTCGGACCTCCTGTACGTGGCGGTGGCGGTGATGTGGCTGGTGCCGGACAGGCGCATCGAACGGGTGACCCCGGCATGAGCAAGCGCGACTACTACGAGGTGCTGGGCGTGAAGCGCGGCGCGGACGAGGCCGAGATCAAGAAGGCCTACCGCCGCCTCGCCATGAAGCACCATCCGGACCGCAACCCCGGCGACAAGCAGGCGGAGGAGCAGTTCAAGGAGGCCAAGGAGGCCTACGAAGTCCTGACCGACACCAAGAAGAAGGCGGCCTACGACCAGTTCGGCCACGCCGGCGTGGACGCCCATGCGGCCGGCGCGCGCGGTCCTGGCGGCGCGGGTTTCGACCCCAACGACATCTTCGGGGACATCTTCGGCGAGGCCTTCGGCGACATCTTCTCCGGCGGCCGCCGCGGCGGCGGCCAGCGGGTGTACCGCGGCGCCGACCTGCGCTACGGGCTGGAGCTGACCCTGGAGCAGGCGGTGTCCGGCGACACCGTCACCGTGCAGGTGCCGACCCTCGCGAGCTGCGAGGTCTGCCACGGCAGCGGCGCCAAGCCCGGCAGCCAGCCCACCACCTGCAGCACCTGCGGCGGGCGCGGCCAGGTGCGCATGCAGCAGGGCTTCTTCACGGTGCAGCAGACCTGTCCGCGCTGCCGCGGCACCGGCAAGATGATCTCGGATCCCTGCGGCAACTGCCACGGCCAGGGACGCGTCGAGAAGGAGAAGACCCTGTCGGTGAAGATCCCGGCGGGCGTGGATAACGGCGACCGCATCCGTCTCTCCGGCGAGGGCGAGGCGGGACCCAACGGCGGACCGGCAGGCGACCTCTACGTGGAGATCAGCGTCGAGCCCCACGAGATCTTCAGCCGCGACGGCGCCGACCTCGCCTGCGAGGTGCCGGTGTCCTTCGTGACCGCCTCACTGGGCGGTGAGATCGAAGTGCCGACCCTGGGCGGCAGCGTCTCCCTGAAGATCCCGGCCGAGACCCAGACCGGCAAGGTGTTCCGCCTGCGGGGCAAAGGCGTGAAGCCCGTGCGCGGCGGCGGCACCGGCGACCTCCTGTGCCGCGTCGAGGTGGAGACGCCGGTGAACCTGAACAAGGAGCAGAGGGAACTGCTCAAGAAGTTCGACGCCGCGCTGAAGGCGGACGGCGGCAAGCACTCTCCCAAGGAGCAGGGCTGGTTGGATAGCGTCAAAAAGTTCTTCCGGGAGAAGGCGTGAGCGGGCCGGTCCGCATCGCGCTCCTGGGTGCCGCAGGCCGCATGGGCCAGGCGGTACTGGAAGCGGGCACCGGGCGCCCGGATATCAGATTCACCGCCGCGCTGGTGAAGGCCGGAAGCTCCGTCCACGGCAAGACCTCCCACGGGCTTAGCTATGGCAGCGACCTCAAGGCCGCGCTGGCCGAAGCCGATGTGCTGCTGGATTTCTCGCTGCCCGCGTCCACCGGCGAGGCTCTCGAGGCCTGTCTCGCGGCGGGCAAGCCCTTGGTCACCGGCGTCACTGGCATGGATGAGACGCTCAAGGCGCGGCTCAAGCAGGCGGGAGAGCGCATCCCGGTGCTGGCGGCGCCCAACATGAGCCTGGGGGTGGCGCTGCTCACCCGCATGGCGGAGCAGGCAGCGAGGGTGCTGGGCCCGGACTTCGACATCGAGGTGGCGGAAGCCCACCACAAGCATAAGAAGGATGCGCCCTCGGGTACGGCCCTGGCCCTGGCGGACGTCATGGCCCGGGCGCGGGGTACGGGTCCCGTGGACAAGCGCCTGGACCGGCAGGGCACGCGCGCGCCGGGCAGCATCGGTTTCTCGGTGGTGAGGGCCGGAGACATCGTCGGTGAGCACACGGTGCTCTTCGCCGGAGCCGGCGAAAGGCTGGAACTCAGCCACCGGGCCCAGAGCCGCGCCACCTTCGCCCAGGGCGCCCTGCGCGCCGCCGTCTGGATCGCCGGCCGTCCCGCCGGTTCCTATACGCTCACCGACACGCTCGCCTGACAGAAAATCGCGCCAGGGCGTAGACGCTCGCCGCGCGCATCCGTTAAAATTAATAAGTTTTGTTGTACGGGGGTGTCCTTGGAACATCCAGCCATCCTGGCCCTTGCGGACGGTACGATATTCCGGGGTATTTCCATTGGTGCGGCGGGCTCCACGGCCGGCGAGGTGGTGTTCAACACCGCCATGACCGGGTACCAGGAGATCCTCACCGACCCCTCGTACTCCCGCCAGCTCGTCACGCTCACCTATCCCCATATCGGCAACACCGGCGTCAACGACGCCGACCGCGAGTCCGCGCGCGTGATGGCCGCCGGCCTCATCATCCGCGACCTGCCGCTGGCCATGAGCAGCTGGCGCGCGAAGGACACCCTGGACGGGTACCTGAAGCGCGAGAACATCGTCGCCATCTCCGGCATCGACACCCGCAAGCTCACGCGCCTGCTGCGCACGAAGGGCGCCCAGAACGGCTGCATCCTGGCCGGCGCCAAGGTGGATGAGGCGGAGGCGCTGAAGCAGGCGCGGGCGTTCCCGGGCCTGAAGGGCATGGACCTCGCCAAGGTGGTGAGCACCGCCAAGCCCTACGAGTTCAAGCAGGGTACCTGGCGGCTCGAGACCGACAGCTGCCCCACCGTGGACGGCGGCCGCTTCCACGTGGTGGCCTACGATTACGGCGTGAAGCACAACATACTGCGCATCCTCGTGGACCATGGCTGCCGCGTGACGGTGGTGCCGGCCCAGATGTCCGCGAAGGAAGTCCTGGCCCTGAAGCCGGATGGCATCTTCCTCGCCAACGGCCCCGGCGACCCGGAGCCCTGCGACTACGCCATCGCTGCCATCCGCGAGCTCCTCACCACCGGCATCCCGGTGTTCGGCATCTGCCTGGGTCATCAGCTGCTCGGCCTCGCCAGCGGCGCCAAGACCGTGAAGATGAAGTTCGGCCACCACGGCGGCAACCACCCGGTCATCGACCTGGACACCGGGCGGGTCATGATCTCCAGCCAGAACCACGGCTTCGCGGTGGATGAGGCGACGCTGCCTCCCAACCTGCGCGCCACCCATCGCTCGCTGTTCGACGGCACGCTGCAGGGCGTGGAACGGACCGACTGCGAGGCCTTCAGTTTCCAGGGGCACCCCGAGGCGAGCCCCGGACCCCACGACGTGAAGCCGCTGTTCGAGCGCTTCGTGCGCGCCATGTCGGTGCGCGCCGGGCGCAAGGACAAGGCTGCCGCGACGGGCTAGAGCATCTACCGGTGACGGGACGGGCAGGGCGGTGATCATCAGGCTGCCCCGGCCGTCACGCGCCTGAACCAGGAGTCGAGAGCAGACATGCCGAAGCGCACAGACATCAAGAGCGTGCTCATCATCGGCGCCGGGCCCATCGTCATCGGCCAGGCCTGCGAGTTCGACTATTCCGGCGCCCAGGCCTGCAAGGCCCTGCGCCAGGAGGGCTACCGGGTCATCCTGGTGAACTCCAACCCGGCCACCATCATGACCGACCCGGAGATGGCCGACGCCATATATATAGAGCCGATCCACTGGACCACCCTGGCGCGCATCATCGAGAAAGAGCGCCCGGACGCGCTGCTCCCCACCATGGGCGGGCAGACCGCGCTCAACTGCGCCCTGGACCTGGTGCGGGAAGGGGTGCTGGCGAAGCACAAGGTGGAGATGATCGGCGCCTCCCGCCAGGCCATCGACATGGCCGAGGACCGCGACCAGTTCCGCCGCGCCATGCGCGAGATCGGGCTGGAGACGCCGCGCGCCGGCCTCGCCCACAACATGGAGGAGGCGCTCGCGGTGCAGGCGGAGATCGGCTTCCCCACCATCATCCGTCCCTCGTTCACGCTCGGCGGCTCCGGCGGCGGCATCGCCTATAACCGCGACGAGTTCGTGGAGATCTGCGAGCTCGGCCTCGACCTCTCGCCCACCAACGAACTCCTCATCGAGGAATCAGTGCTGGGCTGGAAGGAGTTCGAGACCGAGGTGGTGCGGGACAAGAACGACAACTGCATCATCGTCTGCACCATCGAGAACCTGGACCCGATGGGCGTCCACACCGGAGACTCCATCACCGTGGCGCCGGCCCAGACCCTCACCGACAAGGAATACCAGATCCTGCGCGACGCGTCCCTCGCGGTGCTGCGCAAGATCGGCGTGGAGACCGGCGGTTCCAACGTCCAGTTCGGGATCAACCCGAAGGACGGGCGCATGGTGGTGATCGAGATGAACCCGCGCGTGTCGCGTTCCTCCGCGCTGGCCTCCAAGGCCACCGGTTTCCCGATCGCCAAGGTCGCCGCGAAGCTCGCCATCGGCTACACGTTGGACGAGCTCAAGAACGAGATCACCGGCGGCGCCACCCCGGCCTCCTTCGAGCCCAGCATCGACTATGTGGTCACCAAGGTGCCGCGGTTCACCTTCGAGAAGTTCCCGCAGGCGGAGCCGCGCCTCTCCACCCAGATGAAGTCGGTGGGCGAGGTGATGGCCATGGGCCGCACCTTCCAGGAGTCGCTGCAAAAGGCGCTGCGCGGCCTCGAGACCGGCACCGACGGCTTCAACGAGAAGATCGCCGACTTCAAGGCGCCGGGCGCCATGGACATGCTGCGCCACGAGCTGCGCGCTGCTGGGCCCGACCGGCTCTGGTACGTGGCTGACGCGTTCCGCGCGGGACTGAGCCTCCAGGACATCAACGCGCTCTCGCACATCGATCCCTGGTTCCTGGCCCAGATCGAAGACCTGCTGAAGGAAGAGCAGGCGATCAAGTCGGGCGGCCTCAAGGCCTTGGATGCCGCGCGCCTGCGTGCGCTCAAGCGCAAGGGTTTCGCCGACAGCCGCATCGCCAGGCTCACGGGTTCCAAGGAATCCGAGGTGCGTGCGCTGCGCCTCAAGCACGGTATCCGCCCGGTCTACAAGCGTGTGGACTCCTGCGCCGCCGAGTTCGCCTCCGCCACCGCCTATATGTACTCCACCTACGATGAGGAGTGCGAGGCGGAGCCCTCACAGCGCCAGAAGATCATGGTGCTGGGCGGCGGCCCCAACCGCATCGGCCAGGGCATCGAGTTCGACTACTGCTGCGTGCACGCGGCCCTGGCCCTGAAGCAGGACGGCTTCGAGACCATCATGGTCAACTGCAACCCGGAGACGGTCTCGACCGATTACGACACTTCCGACCGCCTGTACTTCGAGCCGCTCACCTTCGAGGACGTGATGGAGATCATCGACCTCGAGAAGCCTAAGGGCGTGATCGTGCAGTTCGGCGGCCAGACGCCCCTCAAGCTGGCCCGCGCCCTCGAGGCCGCCGGCGCGCCCATCATCGGCACCACGCCGGATTCCATCGATCTCGCCGAGGACCGGGAGCGGTTCTCGAAGCTCGTGGACAAGCTCAAGCTGCGCCAGCCCCCGGCTCGCACCGCCCGCAACGAGGAGGAGGCCGTGAGGCTCTCCAAGGATGTGGGCTTCCCGCTGATGGTGCGTCCCAGCTACGTGCTGGGCGGCCGTGCCATGGAGGTGGTGTTCAACGAGGATGATCTGCGCGGCTACATCCGCAACGCGGTGAAGGTCTCCAACGACTCGCCGGTGCTGATGGACAGGTTCCTCGAAGCCGCCACCGAAGTGGACGTTGACGCGCTCTCGGACGGGGAGCAGGTGCTCATCGCCGGCATCATGGAGCACGTGGAGCAGGCCGGTGTGCATTCCGGCGACTCCAGCTGCTCGCTGCCTCCCAACAGCCTGAGCGAGGCGCTGCAGGCGGAGATCAGGAAGCAGGTGGTGGAGCTGGCGAAGGCGCTCAAGGTCGTCGGCCTCATGAACATCCAGTTCGCCATCCAGCAGGACAAGGTCTACATCCTGGAGGTGAACCCGCGCGCTTCCCGCACCGCGCCGTTCGTCTCCAAGGCCGTCGGCGTGCCGCTCGCCAAGGTGGCGGCCCGCTGCATGGCCGGCAAGAGCCTCAAGGCCCAGGGCATCCAGGCCATCCCGGTGCCGCGCTACTTCGCGGTCAAGGCGCCGGTGTTCCCGTTCATCAAGTTCCGCGGCGCCGACCCCATCCTGGGTCCGGAGATGAAGTCCACCGGCGAGGTCATGGGGGCGGGGCTCACCTTCGGCGAGGCCTATGCCAAAGCCCAGTTCGCTGCGGGTATCATCATCCCCAGGGGCGGCAAGGCGCTGATCTCGGTGCGCGAGCAGGACAAGCCGGCGGCGGTGAACCTGGCGCGCGACCTGGTAAGCCGCGGCTTCACCCTGGTGGCGACCCACGGCACCGCGGCGGCGATCCGCGCGGCGGGCGTGGCCTGCGAGGGCGTGAACAAGGTGCGCGAGGGGCGGCCCCACGTGGTGGACATGATCAAGAACGACGAGCTTTCGCTCATCGTCAACACCACCGAGGGCAAGCAGGCGATCCTGGAGTCCTTCTCCATCCGCCGCGAGGCGGTGGGGCACAAGGTGACTTACTACACGACCATCAAGGCCGCCCAGGCCACGGTGGTCGCGCTGGACCATCTGGACGAGGCGGGCGTGAACAAGCTTCAGGACCTGCACAGGGAGTGGGTGGCATGAGCAAGGTTCCTTTGACCGTGCGCGGCGCGGAGCGCCTGCGCGAGGAGCTGAAGCGCCTGAAGGGCGTGGACCGGCCGAAGGTCATCCAGGCCATCGCCGAGGCGCGCGCCCACGGCGACCTCAAGGAGAATGCCGAGTACCACGCCGCGCGTGAGCAGCAGGGCTTCATCGAGGGCCGCATCCAGGACATCGAGGGCAAGCTCGGCAACGCCGAGATCATCGACGTCAGCCAGATCAACGCGAACGGCAAGGTGATCTTCGGCGCGACGGTGCAGCTCGCCGACGAGGACAGCGGCAACGAGGTGACCTACCAGATCGTGGGCGAGGACGAGGCCGACATCAAGGCGGGGCGCATCTCCATCGGCTCGCCGATCGCGCGCGGACTGATCGGCAAGGAGCAGGGCGACGTGGTCACCATCCGCACGCCGGCGGGGGAGAAGCAGTTCGAGATCGTCGAGGTGAAATACGAGTAGTGGACGCTACTTGGGAAGCTCGATCTTCGGCTTCTTCGTGTTCCGCTTGTACAGAATCGCCATGTTCCCGATACGCTGCACCAGGACCGCCTTCGTCGCCGCGCACAAGCGCTCGATGAAGCGGTCGCGCTCCTCGCGGTCTTCGGCCGCCACCTTCACCTTGATGAGCTCGTGGAAGAGCAGCTGCGCTTCCACTTCCTTGATGAGGTTCTGCGTCAGTCCCGGGTTGCCGCTGCGGGCCTTGGGCTCCAGCTTGTGGGCCAGGCCGCGGAGATACTTCTTCTGCTTCTCGCTGAGTTCCATGGCGCGCATTGTAACAGTGGGGACCTATGCCTAAGCGAAGCAAGAGCAGTTCCCGCTGGCTGCAGGAGCACTTCAAGGACACCTACGTGAAGAAGGCGCACCAGACCGGCGCGCGTTCCCGCGCGGTGTTCAAGCTGGAGGAGATCCAGAAGCGCGACCGGCTCATCAAACCCAACATGACCATCGTGGACCTGGGGGCGGCGCCCGGCGGCTGGAGCCAGTTCGCCGCCAAGGCCCTCGCCGGCAAGGGCCGGGTGGTGGCGCTGGACATCCTCCCCATGCCGGGGCTCGAGGGGGTCGAGTTCATCCAGGGGGATTTCACCCAGGACGAAGTGTTACAGGCCCTTCGGGACCGGCTCCAAGGCGGCCAAGTTGACCTTGTGCTCTCGGATATCGCCCCCAACATGAGTGGTGTGGGCGACGTGGACCAGGCCCGGGCCATGCACCTGGCTGAGCTGGCCCTGGAGTTCGCCCGCGAGGCCCTGAAGCCGGGAGGCAGCTTCCTGGTGAAGGTGTTCCAGGGGCAGGGCTTCCAGGAGTACATGAAGGCCCTGAGGGCCGATTTCGCCGAGGTGGCTGCGCGCAAGCCCAGCGCCTCCCGGGCCCGTAGCCCGGAGGTGTATTTGCTGGCGAGAAACTACCGGCGCTAGACTGTGTCTCACGTGGTGTCAGGCCTTAGGGGGCCCAGCACTACCCAAAGAGGTAACCGCTTTGAACGATTTCGCGCGCAATCTCCTGATCTGGGTCGTGATCGCCCTGGTGGTGCTCGCCGTGCTGAACAGCTTCGGCCCGAGCTCCGCCAAGACCAAGGCGGTGACCTATTCCGATTTCCTGACCTCGGTGCAGCAGGGCAACATCAAGAGCGTGAGCTTCGACGGCGAAGTCATCTCCGGCGCCTACAACAACGGCGGCAACTTCAGCACCTACAGCCCGGTGAGCGACTTCGCGCCGCTCATCGAGGAGTTGCGCAAGGACGACAATGGCGTGCAGATCGAGGCCAAGCCGCCCGAGCAGTCCTGGTTCCTGCCGGCGCTGCTCTCGTTCGGCCCCATCATCGGGCTCATCATCTTCTGGTTCTACATGATGCGGCAGATGCAGGGCGGCGGCGGACGCGGCGCCATGTCCTTCGGCAAGAGCCGCGCGCGCATGCTGGGCGAGGACCAGGTCAAGATCACCTTCAACGACGTGGCCGGCGTCGAGGAGGCCAAGGAGGAGGTCGCGGAGCTCGTGGAGTTCCTGCGCGACCCCGGCAAGTTCCAGAAGCTGGGCGGGCGCATCCCGCGCGGCGTGCTGATGGTGGGCTCACCCGGCACCGGCAAGACCCTGCTCGCCAAGGCCATCGCCGGCGAGGCCAAGGTGCCGTTCTTCAGCATCTCCGGCTCCGACTTCGTCGAGATGTTCGTCGGCGTCGGCGCCTCGCGCGTGCGCGACATGTTCGAGCAGGCCAAGAAGCACGCGCCCTGCATCATCTTCATCGACGAGATCGACGCGGTGGGGCGCCACCGCGGCGCCGGCCTCGGCGGCGGCCACGATGAGCGCGAACAGACCCTCAACCAGCTGCTGGTGGAGATGGACGGCTTCGAGGGCAGCGAGGGCGTGATCGTCATCGCCGCCACCAACCGCCCTGACGTGCTGGACCCGGCGCTGCTGCGCCCGGGCCGCTTCGACCGCCAGGTGGTGGTGCCGCTGCCGGACGTGCGCGGCCGCGAGCAGATACTCAAGGTGCACATGCGCAAGGTGCCGGTGGGCGACGACGTGAAACCCGCCATCATCGCGCGCGGCACTCCCGGCTTCTCCGGCGCGGACCTCGCCAACCTGGTGAACGAGGCGGCGCTGTTCGCCGCGCGTGCCAACCGCCGCACCGTGAGCATGGATGAGTTCGAGAAGGCCAAGGACAAGCTCATGATGGGCGCCGAGCGGCGCTCCATGGTGATGGGCGAGGACGAGAA
>DATAHN010000021.1:0-15295 GCA_036263155.1 Gammaproteobacteria bacterium
GAAAGCTGCGATGACGGACGCCCTCGTGATCATCTAACTACGCCGATTTCCGTCCTGACATCTATGAGTTCGGGGAAGAACGTCAGGGACAGGGCTTTCTCCAGGAACTTCACGCCCGAGGAGCCGCCGGTGCCCTGCTTGTGGCCGATGATGCGCTCCACGGTCTTCATGTGGCGGAAGCGCCAGAGCTGGAAGTACTCCTCCACGTCCACGAGCTTCTCGCACATCTCGTAGGCGTCCCACCACTCGCGGGTGCCCTCGTAGATCTTCTTGAACACCGCCGTCACGCCAGGGTGCCGCTCGTAGGGCTGCGACCAGTCCCGTTCCACCCTCTCCTGCGGCACCGGCAGGCCGCGGCGCTTGAGGTAGCGCAGGAACTCGTCGTAGAGACTCGGGCGGTTCAGGAGCTCCGTGAGCAGCGCGTGGACCTTGGGGTCATAGCGGAACACGCCCACGAGCTCCGCGGACTTGTTGCCGAGCATGAACTCCAGCGCCCGGTACTGGTGCGACTGGAAGCCGGAGGCGGTGCCGAGAGCCGAGCGGAACTCGGCGTACTCGGTGGGGGTGAGGGTCTCCAGCACCGCCCACTGGTTGAAGAGCTGCATCTGGATCTGCTTCACGCGGGACAGGATCTTGAAGCAGGGCTCCAGCTGGTCCTTCTGGATGTGGCGGATGGCGGCATCCAGCTCGTGCAGCAGCAGCTTGATCCAGAGCTCGGAGGTCTGGTGCTGGATGATGAACAGCATCTCGTCGTGGTGCAGCGGGCTGGTCACCGGCTGCTGGGCCGAGAACAGCACGTCGAGCTTGAGGTACCCGGAATAGGTCTCCTGGGGCTTCAAGTCCCGGTGGATGCCCTGCTCCAGCTCGCGTTTGTTGCCGCCCATGCCTGCTTCCAGCCTGAAAGTGCCGCCATTCTACCCGACCCCCCTGTTTTGACCCCCGGCTGGCGGGTTCCGGCCCCCTGCCGGGGCTACCGGTCCCCATCAGGACCAAAAAGGGTGTCATGTATAATTGCGCCCCCGCCCGGCCCCTATGCCGGGCGCTATCTATATAAGCACTCCCCGCCGGCGGGCCCGCAGGACCCCATGAGGTCCTCAAAGAGCCCCGGGCGGCTTTCCAGGAGCAGAAGCCTTGAAGACCGCCGCGACCTTCGAGATCAAGTACCAGCAGTATCTCGACCACGAAGCCAAGCTCGTGCAGAAGGACCTCCCCAAGTTCGCCAAGGACAAGGAGGAGCTGCTGAAGATGTACCGCGCCATGACCTTCGTGCGGGTCTTCGACACCAAGGCCATCGCCCTGCAGCGCACAGGCCAGCTCGGCACCTACGCCTCCTGCCTCGGCCACGAGGCCACCCACGTGGGTATCGGCGCCGCGATGAAGCAGGAAGACGCGTTCTTCCCCATGTACCGCGAGTACGGCACCCAGTTCTACCGTGGCGTGCAGCCCCACGAGGTGCTCCTGTTCTGGGGCGGCGACGAGCGCGGCAACAACTTCTCGGGTCCCAAGCATGACTTCGCCTGGTGCGTGCCCATCGCCACCCAGTACCACCACGCGGCCGGCGCCGCGACGGCGTTCAAGCTGCGCAAGGAGAAGCGCGCAGCGGTGACGGTGATCGGCGACGGCGGCACCTCCCAGGGCGACTACTACGAGGCCATCAACTGCGCCGGCGCCTGGCAGCTGCCGGTGGTGTTCGTGGTGTGCAACAACAAGTGGGCCATCTCGGTGCCCCTCTCCGCCCAGACCGCCTGCGAGACCCTGGCCCAGAAGGCCATCGCCGGCGGCATCGAGGGCATCCAGGTGGACGGCAACGACATCATCGCTGTGCGCGACGTGATGGATAAGGCGCTGGAGAAGGCGCGCGCCGGCAAGGGCCCGACCCTGGTGGAGGCCCTCACCTACCGCCTGCACGACCACACCACGGCGGACGACGCCACCCGCTACCGCCCCAAGGGCGAGGTCGAAGGCGAGTGGAAGAAGGAGCCCCTGGTCCGCATCCGCAAGTACCTGATGGACACCGGCGCCTGGGACCAGAAGAAGGAGGACGCCCTGCTGGCGGAGTGCGCCGAGCGGGTGGACGCCGAGGTGAAGCTTTATAAGGAAGCCGGCAAGCCGCCGGTGGAGAGCATGTTCGACCACATGTTCGGCAACATGCCGGAGAGCCTCATCGCCCAGCGCGATGAAGCGGTCGAGGAGGGCTCCCACCATGGCTAAGGTCACGATGGTCGAAGCCATCACCATGGCGATGGCCCACGAGATGGAGAAGGATCCCTCCGTGGTGGTGCTGGGCGAGGACGTGGGCCTCAACGGCGGCGTGTTCCGCGCGACGCTGGGCCTGCAGCAGCGCTTCGGCAAGGACCGGGTGATGGACACGCCGCTGGCCGAGGCGCTCATCGCCGGCATCTCCATCGGCATGGCGACCCAGGGCATGAAGCCCATCGCCGAGATCCAGTTCTCCGGCTTCATCTATCCTGCCGTGGACCAGATGATCAACCACGCCGGCCGCCTGCGCACCCGCACCCGCGGCCGCCTGCATGTGCCCATGGTGCTGCGCGCCCCCTCGGGCGGCGGCATCCACGCGCCGGAACACCATTCCGAGAGCAACGAGGCGATGTTCGCCCACATGCCGGGCATCCGCACCGTGATGCCCTCCTCCCCGTCCCGTGCCTACGGCCTGCTGCTCGCCGCCATCCGCGACCCGGATCCGGTGGTGTTCCTCGAGCCGACGCGCCTGTACCGCCTGAACAAGGCGGAAGTGGAGGACGACGGCAAGGCGCTGCCGCTGGATACCTGCTTCGTGCTGCGCGAAGGCGAGGACGTGACGCTGGTGTCCTGGGGCGCCATGATCCACGAGACCCTGCAGGCCGCCGCCAAGCTGGGCGAGGAAGGCGTGAGCTGCGACGTGATCGATCTCGCGACCGTCGCGCCCATCGACTTCGACACCATCCTGGAGTCGGTGGAGAAGACCGGCCGCCTGGTGATCATCCACGAGGCCCCGCGCAACTGCGGCGTGGGCGCCGAGATCGCCGCCACCGTGGCGGAGAAGGCCATCTACTCCCTCAAGGCGCCGATCCAGCGCGTCACGGGTTATGACATACCGATGCCGCTCTTCAAGCTGGAGCATGATTACATGCCGAGCGTGGACCGCGTGGTCAAGGGCATCCGCAAGGCGCTGGAGGCATAACAAGCATGAAGACGTTCAACCTCCCGGACCTCGGCGAAGGCCTGCAGGAAGCCGAGATCGTCAGCTGGCACGTGAAGGAAGGCGACACCGTGAAGGTGGACCAGCCCCTCGTGTCCGTCGAGACCGCCAAGGCCGTAGTGGACGTGCCGTCCCCCTACGCCGGCAAGATCGCCAAGCTCTACGGCAAGAACGGCGACATCATCCCCACCCACTCCGCGCTGGTGGACTTCGACATCGACGGGGGCGGCGCCGCCCCGGGGGCGCCCCCCGCGCCCAAGGCCAAGGCTGAAGAAGCCGCGGCCCAGAAGGCCGCGCCGGACGCCAAGAAGACCACGCCGGTCGCCGAGGACAGCGGCACCGTGGTGGGCAACGTGCCCACCAGCAACGCCGTGGTGGCCGAGACCGCCATCATCCGCAAGAAGCAGAAGCAGGAACCGCAGCGCGTGAAGGCGCTGCCCTCCGTGCGCATCCTCGCCAAGCAGATGGGCGTGGACCTCTCGGGCATCCCGCCCACCGGCAAGAACGACACCATCAGCGCAGACGACGTGCGTAACGCCGCCGGCGGCCGCGGCGGCGCTGCTCCTTCCGCACCGCAAGCGCGCTGGGACGTGCCGCCCAAGCGCAGCGACGTGAAGTACGGCGTGGCGGAACCGCTGCGCGGCCCGCGCCGCGCCATGCACGCCAGCATGACCAAGTCCCGCTCGGAAGTCGCCGAGTGCACCCTGTTCGACGACGCCGACATCCACGGCTGGATGCCGGGCCAGGACATCACCGTGCGCATCGTGCGCGCCATCGTGGCCGGCTGCCGCGCGGAGCCCGAACTCAACGCCTGGTACGACGGCGAGAAGCTGGAGCGCACCATCCACGAGCGCGTGGACCTCGCCATGGCGGTGGACACGCCGGACGGCCTCATCGTGCCCATCCTGCGCCGCGTCGAGAGCAAGAACGCCCAGCAGCTGCGTGACGACCTGAACCGCATCAAGGAGGCCACCCGCAACCGCACCGTGGCTCCGGCCGACATGAAGGACCCGACCATCACCCTCTCGAACTTCGGGATGATGGCCGGCCGCTATGCCACCCCGGTGGTGGTGCCGCCGCAGGTGGCGATCCTCGGCACCGGCGGCCTGCGCCACGACGTGGTGCCGGTCATGGGCGGCATCGAGGTGCACAAGCGCATCCCGCTCTCCATCACCTTCGACCACCGCTGCATCACCGGCGGCACCGCCTGCCGCTGGCTGGCAGCCGTGATCAAGGACCTGGAAAAGGCGCAATGACCGCCTTATGACGCAAGCCGCGGACGGCGACCCCAGGGTCGCCGTTTGCATATCCAGCGCAGTAAAATACCGCTCCTAACCCCAAGAACACGCCCGGAAAAGGCCCGCCTCCATGCCGCAACGGAAATCGCCCCCGAAGGACAAGCACCTGGAAAAGGTGATCGCCCTCGCCAAGAAGCATTCCGCCGCGGCCGACCTCGAGAGGTTCATCGTCCCCTACTACGCCGACATCGCCGAGGAGGACATCCTGGCGCAGTCGCCGGAGGACCTGTACGGCGCGGTGCTGAGCCACTGGGAGTTCGGCGCCAAGCGCCTGCCGGGCGAGACCAAGGTGCGGGTGTTCAACCCGAACCCGAAGCAGGACGGCTGGAAGAGTCCCCACACCATCATCGAGATGGTGAACGACGACATGCCGTTCCTGGTGGACACCACCACCATGACCCTGAGCCGGCTCGGCGCCGGCATCCACCTCACCGTGCACCCCATCTACCACGTCAAGCGCGACGCGCGCGGCACGCTCACCCGCGTGGACGGCGAGCGTGGCGAGGGCATGATCACCGAGTCCTGGATGCACATCGAGGTGGACAGCCAGGGGGGCGCCGAGACCCTCGCCAAGCTGGAGGCCGCGCTGCAGAGCGCCATGCGCGACGTGCGCGCCACCATCGGCGACTGGCAGGCGATGCGCGACAAGCTCAAGCAGGTGCGCGAGGCGGTGCAGGCGCACCGCAGCGTGCTCGGCGACGCTGAGGTGGACGAGGGCCTGAAGTTCCTGGAGTGGCTGGGCGACAACCACTTCACCTTCCTCGGCGTGCGCGAGTACGCGCTGGGCGAGGAGAACGGCGAAGAGGTGCTGAAGCTGGTGCCGGACTCCGGCCTCGGCATCCTGCGCGACAGCCACGCCAAGATATCGCAGAGCTTCCTGGTGCTGCCCAAGGACGTGCGCAAGCGCGCCCGCGCCAAGGAGTTCATGATCATCACCAAGGCCAACTCCCAGGCCACGGTGCACCGCCCCGGCTACCTCGACTACGTGGGCGTGAAGCGCTTCGGCGCCGACGGCCAGGTGCTGGGCGAGTGGCGCTTCCTCGGCCTCTTCACCACCAGCGCCTACGCCACCAGTCCGCGCGACATACCCGTGCTTCGTGAGAAGGTCGCCGAAGTCATGCGCCGCTCCGAGCTGCCAGCCAACAGCCACGACGGCAAGGCGCTGATGCACATCCTCGAGACGCTGCCGCGCGACGAGCTGTTCCAGAGCACCACCGACGAGCTGTTCGAGACCGCCATGGGCGTGGTGCAGCTGCAGGAGCGCCAGCGCGTCAAGCTGTTCATCCGCCGCGACAGCTTCGGCCGCTTCTTCTCCTGCCTCATCTACGTGCCGCGCGACCGCTACACCACCCTGGTGCGCCAGAAGATCGAGAACGTGCTGTACCAGGCGCTCAACGGCAAGAGCGCCGAGCACACTGTGGCGCTGTCGGACTCGGCCCTCGCCCGCCTGCATGTGATCGTGCGCACCACCCCCTGGCAGCTCCCGCAGTACGAGCGCGGCGCGCTCGAGAAGGAGATCCAGCGCGCGGTGCGCTCCTGGCAGGACGAGCTCAAGGACGCGCTGGTGGAGAAGCTCGGCGAGGAGCACGGCCTCAAGCTGTTCGCCCGCTACGGCAACCACTTCCCCGCCGCCTACCAGGAGGACATCAAGCCCAAGGCGGCGGTGTTCGACGTGGAGCAGGTGGACGCGCTCAGCGCCAGCGAGGGCCTGCGCATGAGCCTGTACCGGCCGCTCAACGCGCCGCCGGGCTACCTGCGCTTCAAGACCTTCCACCGTGAGCAGACCATCCCCATCTCCGACGCGCTGCCGATGCTGGAGAACATGGGCGTGCGCGTCATCAGCGAGCGCCCCTACGAGCTGGAACTCGCCGACGGCAGCCTGGTGTGGATCCAGGACTTCGAGCTCATCCGCCCGGGCGAGCTGGACGTGGAGGCGGTCAAGGTCGCGTTCCAGGAGCAGTTCGCCCGCGTCTGGCGCGGCGAGGCGGAGAGCGACGGCTTCAACCGGCTGGTGCTGGGCGCCGGCCTCGACTGGCGCCAGACCACGCTGCTGCGCGCCTACTGCAAGTACCTGCTGCAGACCGGCATCAGCTTCAGCCAGGCCTACATGGAGCGGGCGCTCTACACCCACCCCACCCTCGCCGCCTCCCTGGTGCACCTATTCGAGGCGCGCAACGACCCGGCCAAGGCCTCCAAGCGCGACCACTTGACCCAGCAGCACTCCGCCGAGATCGCCGCCGCCCTGGAGCAGGTGTCGAGCCTGGACGACGACCGCATCATCCGCCTGTTCCTGGCCACCATCATGGCCACGCTGCGCACCAACTACTTCCAGAAGGACGCGAACGGCGGCCACAAGGCCCACGTCTCCTTCAAGTTCGACCCGAGCCAGCTCGAGCTGCCCCTGCCCAAGCCCATGTTCGAGATCTGGGTGTACTCGCCCCGGGTCGAGGGCGTGCACCTGCGCATGGGCAAGGTGGCGCGCGGCGGCCTGCGCTGGTCGGACCGGCGCGAGGACTTCCGCACCGAGGTGCTGGGCCTCGTCAAGGCGCAGAACGTCAAGAACACGGTGATCGTGCCGGTGGGCGCCAAGGGCGGTTTCTACGTGAAGCGCCCGCCCGCGGGCGGCGACCGAGAGGCGGTGCTGAAGGAGGGCGTGGCCTGCTACCAGACCTTCCTGCGCGGCCTGCTCGACATCACAGACAACCTGGCCGGCACCAAGGTGGTGCCGCCCAAGGACGTGGTGCGCCACGACCCGGACGACCCGTACCTCGTGGTCGCGGCCGACAAGGGCACCGCCACGTTCTCCGACATCGCCAACGGCGTGTCGGCGGAGTACGGCTTCTGGCTCGGCGACGCGTTCGCCTCCGGCGGCTCGGCGGGCTATGACCACAAGAAGATGGGCATCACCGCCAAGGGCGGCTGGGAGTCGGTCAAGCGCCACTTCCGCGAACTCGGCGTGGACATCCAGGCCACCGACTTCACGGTAGTGGGCGTCGGTGACATGTCAGGCGACGTGTTCGGCAACGGCATGCTGCTGTCGCGCCACATCCGCCTCTTGGCGGCCTTCGATCACCGCCACGTGTTCATCGACCCGAACCCGGATGCGGAGAAGAGCTTCGTGGAGCGCGAGCGCATGTTCAACCTGCCGCGCTCCTCCTGGGCGGACTACGACGCCAAGCTGATCTCGGCGGGCGGCGGCGTGTGGCCGCGCAGCGCCAAGAGCATCCCCCTGAGCAAGGAGGCCGCGGGCGTGCTGGGCGTGGACCCGGGCAACTACGCTCCGGCCGAGGTGCTGCGCTTCATCCTCAAGGCCCAGGTGGACCTCTTGTGGAACGGCGGCATCGGCACCTACGTGAAGGCCACGAGCGAGTCCCACGCGGAGGTGGGTGACCGCGCCAACGATGCGATCCGCCTCAACGGCAACGAGCTGCGCTGCAAGGTCGTCGGCGAGGGCGGCAACCTGGGGTTCACCCAGCGCGGCCGCATCGAGTACGCCCTGGCGGGCGGGCGGCTCAACACCGACTTCATCGACAACTCGGCGGGCGTGGATTGCTCCGACCACGAGGTCAACATCAAGATCCTGCTGAACCTGGTCGCCTCCGAGAAGAGCCTGGGCGAGGGGGCGCGCAACAAGCTGCTGGCGGAGATGACCGACGAGGTCGGCGCGCTGGTGCTGCGCGACAACTACATGCAGTCCCAGGCCATCTCCATCGCCGAGGTGCAGGCGCCGGGCCGCATCAGCGAGCATGCCTACCTGATCCGCGCGCTGGAGAAGACCGGCATGCTGAACCGCGCCATCGAGTTCCTGCCCTCCGACGAGGGGCTCAAGGAGCGGCGCAAGGCCGGCAAGGGCCTCACCCGCCCCGAGCTCGCGGTGGTGCTGGCCTACAGCAAGATCGACATCTACAACGGCCTCCTGGCCGGCGACGTGGCGGAGGACCCCTATCTCGCCAACGAGCTCGAGACCTACTTCCCGACCCCGCTGCAGAAGCGCTACGGCGACCTCATGCCCAAGCACCGGCTGCGCCGCGAGATCATCTGCACCGCGGTGACCAACAGCATCGTCAACCGCATGGGTTCCACCTTCGCGCACCGCATGCAGGAGGAGACCGGCGTGGATGCCTCCACCGTGGCGCGCGCCTACACCATCGCCAGAGAGAGCCTGGCCATGCCGGCGCTGTGGGAGGCGGTGGAAGCGCTCGACAACAAGGTGCCGGCCGCCGTGCAGGTCTCGATGGCAGTGCAGAGCTCACGCATGCTCAAGCACGTCACCCGCTGGCTCATCGACCGCATGCGCGACAAGCTCGACATCGCCGCCACGGTGCCGCTGTACCAGCCGGGGCTGGCGACGCTGGTGCAGCACATGCCGGGCGTGCTGAGCGACGACCTGGCCGAGAACTTCACCCGCGGCGTGCAGCAGTACACCGACGTGGGCGTGCCGGACGCGCTGGCGCGGCGCATCGCCGCCATCGGCCCGCTCTACGCCGGCCTCGACGTGGTGGACGTGGCGCGTGAGGGCAAGCTGCCGGTGGAGGTCGTGGCCAAGGTCTACTTCCACATCGGCCGCGAGCTCAGGCTCGACTGGCTGCGCGCCCGCATCGAGGAGCTCTCGGTGGAGGGGCACTGGCAGGCGGTGGCCCGCGGCACCCTGCGCGAGGACCTCTACGCCCAGCAACGGGCGCTCGCGGCCCAGGCGCTGCAGGGCGCCCGGGACAGCCACGCGGCCATGAAGCAGCTGGAACAGTGGCTGTCTGCCCACGCCGGACGCCTCGAACACGCGCGCCGGGTGCTGTCGGACATGCAGGCCGCGAACATCGCCGACTTCCCCAGCCTGTCCGTGGCGCTGCAGGAGATCAGGAAACTGGCGCGTCTGTGAGCCGACCGAAGCCCCCTGTGAAGGGGGCTTCGCTTTTCTGGCGCCTATCCGCCACGGCGAGTACTCTTAAGGCATGAGCGCCGCCGACACCCAGGTCAACTACAGGCAGACCCTCCGGGACCTGTCCGAGCGCATCGTCGCTGCCCAGAGACCCATCCGCATCCTCGACCACATCAAGTGGGAGGCTTCCATCCAGGAGCAGTTCGTCCGGGACGGCGGCCGCGAGCTGCCGCGGGTGGATGCCGCCTACTACGCCGGCCGGCCCCTCGGCTTCGATCCCGCCGCCAAGCGCCAGGAGTTCCACGAGATCGAGCGGGACATCACCCGCCAGCTCGGCCAGTTCAATTCTCTGGGCGGCATCATGCGCCGCATGTGCCGGGAGTACACGCAGGTGGTGCGCATGCTGGAAGGGCGCGGCACACCCGAGTTCGGCGTCATCTCCGAGGAGCTGTACGGCTCGGCCAGCGATGCTTTCCACGAAGGCGGGCCGACCCTCGCCGACCTCGGCCAGATCCTCGGCGACGCCATCGCCAGCATCGACCAGAGCGAGCTCCTGAAGCCGGAGGCGAAGACCATCAGCGGCGAGCAGGCGGTCGAGATCCTTCAGCACCGCATCAACAAGGCCTTCCACGAGTCCGAGGGCACCATGCGCGTGCTGCTCTCGGACGGCATCGTGGCGGACGCCGCCGCCGGCGCCGACTACATCAAGATCCGCAAGGAAGCCAAGTTCAATGAGCGCGACCTCAAGGTGCTGGAGGTGCACGAGGGCTGGGTCCACCTGGGAACCACCCTGAACGGCAGCCAGCAGCCGGTGTGCACCTTCCTCTCCAAGGGACCGCCCTCCTCCACCGTGACCCAGGAGGGGCTCGCCATCCTGATGGAGATCATCACCTTCGCCTCCTACCCGAGCCGCCTGCGCCGCCTCGCCAACCGCATCCGCGCGGTGGACATGGCCGAGAAGGGCGGCGACTTCCTGGAGGTGTACCGCTTCTTCCTGGAGCAGGGCCTGTCGGAGGGGGAAGCCTACGGCAACTCCGCGCGCATCTTCCGCGGCAGCACGCCCACGGGACGGCCCTTCACCAAGGACCTGTCCTACAACAAGGGCTTCATCATGATCTACAACTACATGCGCCTGGCGGTGCGCAAGGGCATGCTGGACCGCATCCCCATGCTGTTCTGCGGCAAGACCACCCTGGAGGACGTGCGCACCCTGTCCCAGGGGGTGGCCGAGGGCGTCATCAGCCCGCCCCGCTTCCTGCCGCCCCAGATCGCCGACCTGAACGCCATCACCGCCTGGATGTGCTACTCCAACTTCCTGAACCGCCTGGACCTGGGGCGCATCCAGGACGATTACGCCGCCATCCTCTGACCCCCGGCCCCAGGGGCCTGACAACCCGCCCGCCCCGGCCGCGTTATGTGCCCTGAGGGCCCGTTTTCAGGGCTTTTACAGGGGGTCTTGAGCCCTTGGTGGGCGGGGGCCCCTGCCCCTACAATAGCCGCCTGGATTTTGAACCCGAACCCGAGGTTTTCCATGAAAAGCATGCGTATCCCCCTGATCACCCTGGCGCTGGCCGGCGCCGTAACTGCCGCCTGGGGCGCCGAGTCGGTGATGAATCTCATCAGCTCCGGCGAGGCCGTGCAGAAGGAAGTGCTGGACAACAAGGCCAAGATGGACGCCGCCCAGCAGAAGAACAAGGACCTGGCCGGCCAGGGCAAGGCCATCCAGTCCGACAAGGCCAAGATCCTCGCGGACCTGGACGCCTGGAACAAGCAGAACGATGCGGTGAAGCAGCGCGTGGCCGACTACCAGACCAAGTGCGGCCCGGACAAGAAGCTGAACCAGGACGAGTTCAAGGCCTGCACCGCGGACAAGGACCAGCTCAACGTCGACATCGCCAAGGTCAACAGCGACGTGGCTGAGATCAACAAGCGCAACGAGTCGCTGAACGCCCGCATCCCGGCCTACAACGACGCCATCCAGAAGTCGCCGGAGGAGATCAAGGCCGCCTTCGCGGAATACAACTCCTCCCTCAAGAAGGAAGCGGCGTGGCTCGACCAGGCCCGCGGCCAGATGTCCAGCGACGCGTTCAAGTCCTACGGCAAGAAGGCCGGCTGCCCCGACGTGAGCAAGCCCGCCAAGACCGCCGAGGTGATGATCAAGATGACCGACGACGTCCTCGCCTGCCTCAAGAAGGTCTCGAACTCCTGACCCGGAGTTTCAGGACGCGCAAAGCAAGACGCCCGGGGTGACCCGGGCGTCTTTTTTCATGCCTTGATTCCAGCGGTTTTCAGCGGCCTTTCGCGTCGGCCCCGTGGTCGCGGGTGGCCAGCTTGTCGGTGGAACCGAGCGGCGGAGCCAGCCAGACCCTGAGGTCCACGTAGCGGTTGTCGGCGTCGTTCCTGGCGTCGGGATGCGGGATCGCCATGCCCACGCCGCCCTGGGCGATGCTGCCGCGCGGGATGCCGAGCTTGGCGAGGTAGTACACCACCGACTCCGCGCGCCACTTGGAGAGCTGCAGGTTGTAGGCCGCCGAGCCCTTGCTGTCGGTGTGGCCGGTGACCGCCACCGAAACCACCTTGATGCCGCGGCTCTGCCAGTCGCTGAAGGACGTGCGCAACGCCACGCGGTTGCGGCTCGACAGGTGGGCCTTGTTGAACTCGAAGGGCAGCGCCGTGTAGATCTGATGGATGTAGGGCAGCGTCGCCATGTCCGGCTTGCTGTTCGCCAGCGTCTCGGCATCCGAGGGCGAAGGCACCAGGCTGTAGGCGGTCTGGGCCGTGGGCTCGACCTTGGGATACAGGAACGCGAACTCGTTCGCGTCCAGCACCTCGTAGTGGTGGCGCTTCTGGTAGACCTCGGTCATCACGTCGTAGCAGAAGCCTTTCTTCTCCTCCGGCGCGAGCGGACGCAGCTGCATGCACTTGCCGTCCGGACCGACCCAGGGCGCATCGCCCTGCATCAGCCATGCGGTCTTGGAGGGCGTGGACTCGCAGGCGGCGAGCAGCACGGTAGTGAAGGCCAAAGCGGCGATACGCATGCTCATGGCATGTCTCCTTCGTCTTGCGATGTGGCGGCGGCAGGAGCCATCGGTGGCGCCCTGCCGGACCACCCCTGGTCCGGCGTCCCACAGGACGCGTTCATAACTTGACAATAGTACTGCAGCCCATCGAAGACTGCAGCGCCCAAACCCTTATGAGCTCGTGGGACGACCCGCCGCCCCTGGTTTATCCCAGTTCTCTAAGCCTCTCCAATAGGCCTATAGAGGGCATGGATGCGTCCTGCATCCAAAGTCTGTCTTGGACTGCTGCCCAGGGGGAGTACCTGTCTGCATTTATAACTATTTGATTTACTTTGTATTTAAATAAACCCGTAAATACGTGATGTATTTACTTTACATAATATTGTGTAAGTGCTAGGATGTATTTAACCGATCAAGGCAAACCCATCGAAAGATGGGGACGCAAAGTCACCGGCCTACAGGGTGCACCACCCCAGGGTAGCGGGACCGCCGGATCAGGGGGCGCCGCTTGCGCGTCCTCGCCCTGGCCTGCCTTGCGGTCCCTTTGCGGACACGAGGTGGGCCATGGGTAACCAGACCGACTCCAAGCAGATCAACTTCCTCCACGGCACCTGGCGCGCCCTGCTGCACGACCAGACGGAGCCCTTCGAGAAAGACCTGCTCAAGGACTACGTGAGCAGCACCGTGATCGGCCGCCTGCCGCGCCAGACCACCCTCACCAACGTGATGCACGAGTGTCATGCCCAGGGCGCGTTCCAGGAGAGCTACATCAAGTCCTTCCTGGCGCTGCCCAAGGCCTGGGACAAGCTCACCCCTGAGTCACGCCACACCATCCTGGTGTACGTCCAGAAGTGCGGCCTGCACAAGAACGCCGGCATCCGCCTCAAGCCGCTCGAGGACGACGAGGCCGCCCTCACCATCCGCTGGGACACCGCGAACCGCCTGTACACGGCCGCCCGCGACCAGGCCTTCCAGGCTTGCCGGCGCCTCGGCCTCGAGGTGACCCAGCCGCGGGGCCGGCCCCGCCCTAACGAGTTCGCGACCCTGGCCCAGCTCGGCCAGGAGATCCTGCTCAAGCTCTTGCGCGAGCGCGTCAACATCGACAAGACCGCCGTCACCATGGCGGTGGGCTACGTCACCCCGGTGGCGAGCGCCAAGCTCGGCTATCACCTACGCAGCGCCTATGCCGAGTGCCGCGACGCCCTCTACGCCGCGCTGCTGCACTGGGCGTTCCATCACCCATCCGAGGTCCTGGGAGGCGGCGAAGTCGGTACGCGGTTGACCGCGGAGCAGGAAGTGGCGCTGGACGTGTGCGTGCGCGAGCAGCTCAAGCCTTTCGCATATCAATTCGAAGGGCTCTGCGCCGACCTCGAGAACATGTCTTCGGAACCCACGATCTACGAGAAGGTGCGCCGCTGCTTCCAGGAGGCCGTGGTGCTGCACTGATGGTTTACTGGAGGTGATGGGGACAGGCCGGGTCAGCGGCCTGCGATACCTGAAGCCCGCCGCGAGGCGGGCTTTTTTATCTGCGGCCGGCAGGGTGCGGGCGGCCTGGATGTAATACTATTTTTATAGTAGTTTATCTCCACGTCCCACCGATACGGAGAGCCCCCATGCGCATCCGCCACATTCGCCTGATCCCGGTCCTGCTGCTCGCCATGCTGCCTTGCCTGCCTGCCCAGGCGGACCCCGCACCTGCCGACTACGGCAACAGCGTCCTCTACCTCGGCAAGATCGGCGTGACCGGCCACGAGGCCATCCTGTCCGCCCTGCAGGAGATCAAGCTGGCCCTCCAGCAACCCCTCTCCAACGATCCCCGCCTGGCGGACGTCATGGTCTGCCGCCTGACGGATGACATCGGCACCCATGCCAAGCAGCTGCTCATCTGCGGTACCAACAAGGTGCTCAACGAGAACCGCACCCTGCTGCAGGCGAGCTTGAGCACGTTCCTGGGCCATGCCAATCCGCCCGCCGGCGGGGACGGTGCCGGCGGCTCCTCCAGCGCGTGCAATTCCGGTGCCTGCTTCGAGCAGGGGCTCGGCATCCTGAACCAGAGCATCAACAACCAGTCGAAGCGCTACATCAAGCAACAAGTGAACGGTGCGGCGTTGCGCGCCTTGCTGGCGAAGGTCGCCTACCCTGAGAGCACGGTGGTCCCGGCGGCCGCCACCATGCCGGTGCCGGCAGCGGCCACCGCCCATGTCTGAAGCGCGCCGTGACCGGACCGCGGCGATGTAGATACCGGCGGCAGCCATCCACGAAGGCCAAAGAGGGATCCGTCATGGGACGTCATTTCCGCTCATGCCTGACCGCATGGTTCAGCCTGCCCCTGCTCCTCGCCCTGACCGCGCGCGCCGGCGCAGACGAGGTGCAGGGTTTCGGCAATCACACGGTCATCTACCTGGGCTCCATCGCCGTGGATGGTCAGCGCAACATCTACCACGCGCTCCAGGACATCAAGGTGGCGCTGGACCAGCCCCTTTCCAGCGACCCTAAGCTCGCAGAGGTGATGGTCTGCCGGCTCGCCGACGAGATCGGCATCCGCGCCAAACAGGTGCTCATCTGCGGCACCAACCGCGCGCTGCTGCAGAACCGGGAACTGATGCAGGTGATAGCGGCTATGGACGGCGGGTTGGAGATGCCAGGTGCCCAGGCCTGCGGTGATGCCGCCTGCGGCGGCCGGGTGGTGGGGATCCTGGAAGACAGCATCAACATGCAGCCTCACCTCTACCTTATGCAGCAGGTGAATGGGCAGTCATTGAACGCGCTGCTCGCCAGCATCCCTTACCCCAGCTACGGGCGGCAGCTGAGGGTCTCCACACCCGTCTCCACCCTGGCGCCGATCATCAGCCCGGTCTGACGTAGCTCTGTCGGGAGTTCGAATCTCCCGGGCGCATGAAAA
>DATAHN010000022.1:0-20942 GCA_036263155.1 Gammaproteobacteria bacterium
TGCCGCTGGCCCAGTCTGCCTTGTCGCAGCACCTGGCGGTGCTGCGGCACGAGGGCCTGGTGAAGACCCGCCGCGAGGGCCAGGCGGTCTACTACAGCCTGGTGCCCGGGCCGGCGCTCGGAATCATCAAGGTACTCTACGACAGCTTCTGTCCGACGGGCGCCCGCGGCGCACGGAAGTGACGGTCATGCGCGCCCTTAACCCTCACCGCATCCTCGGCATGGTGCTGGCCGCAGGCATCCTCGCCGCTTGCCACGCTGACCGCAGCGAGGAAGCGGTTGCCGCGCCGGCGGTGCCTGCCGAGGTCATCACGGTCGCGGCCGAGCCCGCGACGGTCTACGCGACCGTGCCCGGCACCGTCGTCTCCAAGCGCCACGCCGAGATCGCCTCGCGGCTCACGGGTTACGTGCAGGACGTGAAGGTCCAGGCCGGCGACCGGGTGACGGCAGGCCAGCCGCTGTTGGCCATCGACTCCAGCGAGGTCACCGGCCAGCTCCAGCAGGCCCAGGCGGTATTCGACGAGGCGGACCTGAACTACCAGCGGGCCACCAACCTGTATTCGAAGGGCGTGGCGACCCGGGTGCAGATGGATGACGCTACGCGCCAGTACAGCACCGCGAAGGCGGCGCTGCAGATCGCGCAGGCGGCGGTCGGCTACGCGGACGTGCGCGCGCCGTTCACCGGCGTGGTGGTCGAGAAGCTCGCGGATCCGGGCGACCTCGCGACTCCCGGCAAGCCGCTGCTGGTGCTTGAAGATGAGCATGCGCTGGAAGTGCAGAGCTATGTCCCGGACGAGTTATACGCCGCCCTGAAGGTGGGCGAAGACATCCCCTATGCCACCGAGAGCGGCAGCTACCAGGGACGCCTGCAGTCCAAGGTACAGGCCGCCGACGCCCAGACCCATACTCACCTGATCCGCATCGAGGTGTCGGCGGGGTCCGGCCTCATGAGCGGCCGCTATGTGCGGGTCAGCATCCCTACCGGCAGCGCGCAGGTGGTGCGCATCCCGGCCAGCGCCCTGGCCGAGCGCGCCGGCATCCTCGGCGTGTTCGTGGTGGACGCGGACGGCCAGGCCCACTTCCGGCTGGTGCGCACCGGCGAGCGCCGCGACCGCCAGGTCGAGGTCCAGTCGGGACTGGCCGCGGGCGAGCGCGTGGTGCTCGCGCCAGGCGACCAGGTGGACAATGGCACACGCATCGCGGCAGGCGGCGCGATGCCATGAATGTCCCGGAACGGCTCAACGCCGTCGGCCGCGTCACGCGGCTGTTCCTCCGCTCCAAGATCACCGCCTTGCTGATGCTGGCTGCGGCGATATTCGGTGCCATGGCGGTGGCTTTCACACCGCGCATGTACAACCCCGAGATTGCGGTGCCGGCCGCCAACGTGCTGGTGAGTTTCCAGGGCGCTTCCGCCGCGGAGGTGCAACAGCAGGTGGTGAAGCCGCTGGAGGCGCTCATGGGCGCGCTGCCGGGCGTGGACCACACCTACGGCTACGCCGCCGACGACCTGGGCGTGGTGACCGTGCAATTCGACGTGGGCGAGGACGAGGAGAAGAGCCTCGTCAAGCTCTACAACCAGATCAACCGCAACCTGGACAGGATGCCGCCGGGCGTCAGCCAGCCGCTCATCAAGTCCATCGGCATCAACGACGCGCCCATCGTCACCATCACGCTCAGCTCCGCGAGCCTGTCCCAGACCGAGCTGCGCGGCGTCGCCCTGCGGATGATGGAGCCGCTGCGGGCGCTGCCGGACGTGGGGGACACCCAGATCGTCGGCGGCACGCCGCGCACGGTGACTGCCTACGTGGACCCCGCGCGCCTGGCCTCCACCGGCCTCGCGCTGGACCGGGTGGAAGCGGAGCTCGGCGCCGCGAACGTGGCGCTGCCCGGCAGCGAGCTCGTGAGCGGCGGCCGGGAGAGCATGGTGCGGGTCTCGGGCGTGCTGGGAGACGCGCAGGAGGTGGGCAACGTCATCATCGGCACGCCCAACGGCAAGCCCGTGTATCTCAAGGACGTGGCGCGTATCGAGGACGGCCCGGAGGAGCCGGAGCAGTATTCGTACTTGGGCCACGGGCCCGGCACGGGCAAGGCCGGCGTCGCGGGACCGCTGGATCCTGCGGTGACGCTCGCCATCGACAAGCGTGCCGGCGCGAACGCCGTGGACGTGGCGGACGCGGTGCTGGGCAAGCTCGAAGAACTCAAGCTGCGCGCCCTGCCGCAGGGCGTGGACGTGACCGTGACGCGGGACGACGGCGCCAAGGCGGATGAGGCCGTGAATACGCTCATCGAGCACCTCGGGATCGCGGTGGCCTCGGTGGCGGCGATCCTGCTGCTGTTCCTGGGCTGGCGCGAGGCAGCCATCGTCACCCTCACGGTGCCCCTGGTGCTGGGTGTGGTGCTGGGCGTGGGCTGGGTCATCGGCCAGACCATCAACCGCATCACGCTGTTCGCGCTGATCCTGTCGCTGGGCCTCTTGGTGGACGACGCCATCGTGGTGATCGAGAACATCCACCGCCGCCTGCACCAGCACGGGCGGACGCGGTTCCGTGACCGGCTGGTGTTCGCAACCAACGAGATCGGCAAGCCCACCAACATCGCCACGCTGGCGGTGATCCTGGCCTTCATCCCCATGGCCTTCGTCGGCGGCATGATGGGGCCGTTCATGCGGCCCATCCCCATCAACGCGCCGGTGGCGATGCTGGTGTCGCTGGCCACCGCCTACATCGTGGTGCCCTGGGTGAGCTGGCGCTGGTTGCGCGGCAAGGCGGCGGGCATCCTGCGCGCACTGCGCGCGCCGACCCTGGAGGAACAGGGGCATGCGCCGAAGGACCGGTTGCGGGCGTTGTACCTGAAGGGGATGGCTCCCCTCATGGCTTCCTCGCGCCGCCGCCGGCTGTTCGTGGCCGGGGTCGTGGCGCTCCTGCTGCTCGCGCTGCTGCAGCCGATGTGGCAGTTCCTGCGGCCGCGGGGCATCGATGGCCCGCGCAGCTTCGCCGGCGTGACGCTGAAGATGCTGCCGGACGACAACACCTCCACCTTCCTGGTGGAAGTGGACACCGCGGCCGGCACGCCGCTCACCGCCACCGATGAGGTCGCGCGGCAGGTCGGGACCGTGCTGGCGGACACGCGGTACGTACGGGACTTCCAGGCCTTCGTCGGACAGCCGGCGCCTCCGGACTTCGCGGCGCTGGTGCGCGGCGACCCGATCCGCGGAGGGCACAACTTCGCCCAGCTGCGCGTGAACCTGGTACCGAAGAGCGAGCGGCCAGGGTCCCATGTCATCGCTCAGGCGCTCGCGCCCAGGCTCGCGGAGGTGGCGGCGCAGTATCCCGGCGCCCGCATCAAGCTCTACGAGACACCCCCGGGTCCTCCGGTGCGTTCCCAGGTGCTGGCGGAACTCTACGGTCCCGACTACGGCGTCCTGCGCGGCGCCGCCGCCCAGGTGCGGGAGGCGTTCGCGGGCACCTACGGCATGATCAACGTGGATGACTCGGTGACCCAGGACGCGGAGGAGTACCGCATCGTGGTGGATCCGGCCCGTGCGGCACTGGCCGGCGTGCAGGCGTCTGCGGTGGCGCGCACGCTCCACGACTATCTGGCGGGCTTCAAGCTCGGCATGCTGCACGTCGAGGATGCGCGTGAGCCCATCGCGGTGCGGGTGCGTATCCCGCAGGGCGAACGCGGGTTCATCCGCCAGGTGATGGACCTGCGGATCACCGCCGCCAACGGCCGAACGGTGCCGCTGGGCAGCGTGGTGAGCGTGGAACAGCGCGTGCTGCAGAAGCCGTACTACAGCAAGGACCAGCACCCGGTGGTGTACGTCACCGGCGAGACGCTGGCGGGCAGCCCGGTGAACGCCGTGTTGGCGCTGCAGGGCAGGCTGGATGGCGCCGCTCTGTCCGACGGCAGCCGGTTGCGCGCCGGCAACCTGGGCTTCGTGGCCGGTACGCCGGACGACGTCTCGCGTTACCAGCTCAGTTGGGATGGGGAGATGCGGCTCACCCTGGACGTGTTCCGGGACCTGGGCTCGGCGTTCATGGTGGCGCTGATCTTCATCTACCTGCTGCTGGCGGCCTACTACCAGTCCTTCTTCATGCCGCTGATCGTGATGGGCGCGATACCGCTCACGCTGGTCGGCGTGTTCCCCGGCCACTGGCTGCTGGGGCAGCCGTTCACCGCCACCTCCATGATCGGCGTGATCGCCCTGGCCGGCATCGTGGTGCGCAACTCGCTGCTGCTCATGGACTTCATGCTGGACTACCTGCGCCAAGGCCAGCCGCTGGCACAGGCCGTGATGGAGGCGGGCGCGGTGCGGTTCCGGCCGATCCTGCTGACGGCGTTGGCGATCATCTCCGCCTCGCTGGTGATGGTGGGGGACCCCGTGTTCGGCGGCCTCGCGATCTCGCTGATCTTCGGCACCTTCGCCTCCACGGTACTGACCCTGTTCGTAATCCCGCTGGTCTATTACAAGTGGGCCCGGTATCAGGCGCGGCGCGCCGGGTCCGTGCCCCAGGCGGCTCCCGAGGCCGGTGCGGCCGGTTGACCTGGATCAAGGCGGCATGCCGGCAACGGGACGAAGCTATATGCATCTGTAGAGAGGTGAACGTCATGGCAAAAGTCATCGTCATGGGCGCGGGCATCGGCGGCGTGTCCGCCGCCTATTCGCTACGCAGCCTGTTGGGCAAGGAGCATTCGGTCACGGTGGTGAACCCGACCGACTACTTCCAGTTCGTCCCCTCCAACCCCTGGGTGGCGGTGGGCTGGCGCAAGCGCAAGCAGATCACCGTGCCGCTCGCGCGCCACCTGGCACGCAAGCACATCGAGTTCATCTCCGACGGCGTGCTCGTCATCGATCCGGACCTGCGGATGCTCGGGCTGGAGTCCGGACGGAGCCTGAGCTACGACTATCTGGTGATCACCACGGGCCCGCAGCTGGCCTTCGACGAGGTGCCGGGCCTCGGGCCCGAAGGCCACACCCAATCCATCTGCACGGTGGATCACGCGGAGAAGGCCTGGGCGGCCTACGAGAAGTTCCTGGAAGCACCGGGTCCGGTGGTCATCGGCGCGGTACAGGGCGCAAGTTGCTTCGGCCCGGCCTACGAGTTCGCCATGATCCTGGATGCCGACCTGCGCAGGCGTAAGCTACGCGACAAGGTGCCCATGACCTTCGTCACCAGCGAGCCCTACGTGGGACATCTGGGTCTGGGCGGAGTCGGCGACTCCAAGGGCATGCTGGAGTCGGAGATGCGCCAGCGCCACATCAAGTGGATCACCAACGCCAAGGTGCTGGATGTGACCGCCGGGGAAGTCAGCGTGACTGAGCACGATGACCGGGGCGCCGTACTGCGAGAGCACAAGCTGCCAAGCAAGTTCACCATGTTCATTCCCGCCTTCAAAGGCGTGCACGCCGTCGCATCGGTCAAGGAGATGTGCAACCCCCGCGGCTTCGTGCTGGCGGACAAGCACCAGCGCAACCCGAAATATCCCAACATATACTCGGCGGGCGTGTGCGTGGCGATCGCGCCGCCCGAGGCGACTCCGGTACCCACCGGCGTGCCGAAGACGGGCTACATGATCGAATCCATGGTGAGCGCGGTGGCGCATAACATCGTCGATGAGATCGCAGGCCGCGCGCCCACGGCGGAGGCCACCTGGAATGCGATCTGCCTGGCCGACATGGGTGACACCGGCATCGCGTTCGTGGCGCTGCCGCAGATCCCGCCGCGCAACGTCACCTGGGCCAAGACCGGCAAGTGGGTGCACTACGCGAAGCTCGCCTTCGAGAAGTACTTCCTGCACAAGGTGAAGAGCGGGAGCACCGAGCCTGTGTACGAGCGTTACGTGCTGAAGGCGCTCGGCATCACCCAGCTCAAGCAGGCTTCCTGAATTCCGCGCCGCCGGCGAGGCGGCGTCCTGAGGAGGCGGCGCGCAGGTAGAGGTTGTTCGCCAGCAGCGAGAGCACCGTGACGCCTGCGCCCACGAGCTCGAAGACGCCGAACACGTGCCCCTGGGCGAGGCCGATGATGAGCGCCGTGACCGGCACGAAGTTGATGAACAGCGCGCCGTTCACGGGCCCCAGCCGCTTCACGCCCGCATTCCACGCCAGCACGCCCAGCACCGAGGCGAACACGATGGTGTAGGCCATGGGCGGCAGGGTCGCCTGCAGCGCAGCCGCGGAGGGCAAGTGCGCGGTACCGGTGAAGCTCAGCGCCGCGGTGACGGCGATGACGCTGGCGGTCCCCAGCGTGCAGCTCAGCGCCGTGTAGCGCAGTGGCGACCAGCCGCTGAAGCGGGTGGCACCGAAGGTGTAGACGGTCCAGGCGAACACGCCGAGAAGCACCAGCACGTCCCCCAACGCGCCCGCCCCATGCAGCAGCGCTGCGGGCGAGCCGTGGGTCACCACCAGCAGCACGCCGGCCAGGGCCAAGCCGATGGAGGCAAGCGTGAACGGCGCGGGACGCAGGCCACGCGCAGCCCAGTTGGTGAGCGCAGCGAGCAGCGGCATGAGCGCGGTGATGATCGCGCCGTTCTCGGCGCTGGTGTACCTGAGGCCGCTGAACACCAGCAGGCTGAAGCCGGCGAAGCCCGCCGTGCCGAACAGCCAGAGCTCCAGGGTGCGGCCGCCGGTGCGCAGCATCCCGATGCCCTCCACGCCGGCCAGTAGCGCCAGGAACAGCAGCGCGGTGATGCCGTAGCGGATGGAGGTCATATAGAACGGATCCATGTAGGCGAGCATGGCCTTCACGGCCGGGAACATGCCGCCCCAGGACACGGTGGCGAGCAGCAGTAGGCCGATGCCGGTGAGGAAGTCGCAGGTCTTCATGAGTGATGCTCCGGGTGGCGTCATGCGCCATACAGGCCCGGAAGTCTAGGCAGGCTTGGGACGAAGAAAAACACGCGCCGGCGCAAACCACCTTTGCGTGCCGCGCAAAGGCGGGGTCAAAACGCCGACTGCATGCGGCCGAAGTGCTCGGCCAGGAACTGCATGAACAGCCGCAGCTTGCGGTCCGGATGGCGGCTCTTGTGGTACACCGCCACGATGTGGGTCTCGGCGGGGCCCCCTTTCCCGCCGAACAGCCGTTCCAGCCGCCCCGCGGAGAGGTCTTCCGCGGCCTGCCAGGCGGGCAGGCGCGCAACACCCAGGCCGGCCAGCGCCGCGGCGCGCACCGCTTCCATGCTGTTGCTTCGGAAGTTGCCGGTGACCTGTACCTCGTGGAAGGTCCGGCGCCAGGGCACCCGCCACACGACCATCCCCGGGCTGCGCACGTGCAGCAGGCAGTTGTGAGAGGCGAGTTCCGCCGGGACGCCCGGACGGCCGCGCTTGCGCAGATAGGCGGGGCTCGCGCAGACCACGCGCCGGTAGGGCGCCAGGCGGCGCGCCACCAGGCTCCCGTCACTCACCTCGCCGATACGCACCGCGAGGTCGGTGCCGGTCTCGACCAAGTCAACGGGCTGGTCGGTCATGAAGAGGTCCACCTCGATGCCGGGGTTCGCGCCGATGAACTCCGGGATCAGTGGCGCCACGTACATCTCGCCGAACACGTCGCAAGCGTTCACCCGCAAGAGGCCCTTGGGCTGCTTGCCGTAGTCGCCGGCGGCGCTGCTGGCCTCGTCCAGGAGCTGCAGGATGCGGGTGGCGCGGGCGTGGTAGTCCAGCCCCGCCTCGGTAGGCGTGAGCCTGCGGGTGCTGCGGCGCAAGAGGGTGATGCCCAGATCCTTCTCCAGCTGCGCCACCTGGCGCGACACGGACGAGGGCGCGAGGCCGAAGGCCTCCGCCGCCTTGGAGAAGCTGCGGGTCTCAACCGCCTTCACGTACAGGCGCATGGCGAACAGGGAATCCATGGAGCGTCTCCTGGAGGCGGAAGATATTCTACGCCCATAAAAAAAGACGCCGCCCGGAGGGCGGCGTCTCAGTCTCAGCTTGTGACTTCGTTCAGCCGCCGTGAGCCAGCAGCGGAATGATGAGCAAGGCCACGATGTTGATGATCTTGATGAGCGGGTTGATAGCCGGGCCCGCGGTGTCCTTGTACGGGTCACCCACGGTGTCGCCGGTCACCGCCGCCTTGTGGGCGTCGGAACCCTTGCCGCCGAAGTTGCCGTCCTCGATGTACTTCTTGGCGTTGTCCCAGGCGCCGCCGCCCGTGGTCATCGAGATCGCGACGAACAGACCGGTGACGATGGTGCCGATCAGCACGCCGCCCAGGGCCTTGGGGCCGAGGACCACGCCCACGATCACGGGCACCAGGATCGGAAGCAGCGAGGGGATGATCATCTCCTTGATGGCGGCACGCGTGAGCATGTCCACCGCGCGGGAGTAGTCCGGCTTGGCCTTGCCGGTCATGATGCCCGGGATCTCCTTGAACTGCCGGCGCACCTCGTTCACCACCGAGCCCGCGGCGCGGCCCACCGCCTCCATCGCCATGGCGCCGAACAGGTACGGCACCATGCCGCCGATGAACAGGCCGATGATGACCATGTGGTCGGAGAGGTCGAAGGTCGTGACCACGCCCTCGTTGTGGGCGCTCAGGCTGTGGGTGTAGTCCGCGAACAGCACCAGCGCGGCGAGGCCGGCGGAGCCGATGGCGTAGCCCTTGGTCACGGCCTTGGTGGTGTTGCCCACCGCGTCCAGCGGATCGGTGATGGCGCGCACTTCCTTCGGCAGGCCAGCCATCTCGGCGATGCCGCCGGCGTTGTCGGTGATGGGGCCGTAGGCGTCGAGCGCGACCACCACACCGGTCATGGACAGCATCGAGGTGGCGGCCACCGCGATGCCGTACAGGCCGGCGAAATAGTAGGCGCCCCAGATGCTGGCGCACACTGCCAGCACCGGCAGCGCGGTCGCCTTCATGGAGATGCCGAGGCCGGCGATGATGTTGGTGGCATGACCGGTCTGGGAGGCCGCGGCCACGTGGTGCACCGGCTTGAACTGGGTGCCGGTGTAGTACTCGGTGATCCACACGATCACGCCGGTAAGGGCCAGGCCGATCAGCGCGCAGCAGTACAGGTTCATGGGTCCGACGCTGGCGCCGGCCATGAGCTGCTTGGTGATCGGGTAGAACGCGACCGCAGCCAGGATGGCGGCCACGGCCACGCCCATGTACAGCGCGTTCATGATCTTGCCGCCCTCACGCGCCTTCACGAAGAAGGTGCCGATGATGGAGGCGATGATGGAGGCACCGCCCAGGGCCAGCGGATAGAGCACCGCGTACTCGCCGAAGTCGGCGGCCAGCAGGCCGCCCAGCACCATGGTGGCGACCACGGTCACGGCGTAGGTCTCGAACAGATCCGCCGCCATGCCGGCGCAGTCACCCACGTTGTCGCCCACGTTGTCGGCGATCACGGCGGGGTTGCGCGGGTCGTCCTCGGGGATGCCGGCCTCGACCTTGCCCACCAGGTCAGCGCCCACGTCGGCGCCCTTGGTGAAGATGCCGCCGCCCAGGCGCGCGAAGATCGAGATCAGCGAGCCGCCGAAGGCCAGGCCCACCAGCGCGTGCAGCGCGGTCTCGGTGTCGGCGTAGTGGCTGGCGATGAGGTAATAACCCGCCACGCCCAGGAGGCCAAGGCCCACCACCAGCATGCCGGTGATGGCGCCGCCGCGGAACGCCACCGCGAGCGCGGCGTTCATGCCCTTGCGGGCGGCCTCGGCGGTACGCACGTTGGCGCGCACCGAGATGTTCATGCCGATGTAACCGGTGGCGCCAGACAGCGCCGCGCCCACGGCGAAGCCGACGGCGGTGTACCAGTTGAGGAAGAAGCCGATCACCAGGAACAGCACCGCACCGACGATACCGATGGTGGTGTACTGGCGGTTGAGGTAGGCGCGGGCGCCTTCCTGCACCGCCGCGGCGATCTCCTGCATGCGCTCGTTCCCGGCCGGCTGGGCCAGGATCCAGCGCACCGAGACGGCGCCGTAGACGATCGCGAGGACCGCACAGCCCAGCGCGAACAACATGTAGTTCTGGAACATCTCACTCACTCCCCTAGTGGGTACGGTTTTATGGGAACGATCAGACCTTGAACTCGGTATTGAGCTTCCGGCGCACGCCCAGGTTCTTGAGCCGGGCGTACTGCGGCACGCCGTCCTTGTAGGGCGGGTAGTCCTCGCCCCGGATGAGGGGGGCGAGGTAGCGGCGGCCGGCGGCGGTCACGCCGAAGCCGTCCTCGGTGATGTACTCGCGCGGCATGAACTTCTCGTGGTTCGCCACGTCCGCCAGCTTCGCCATGCCGATGGCCCATTTGTAGGGCTTGTTCGACTTGCGCACGATGGTGGGCATGATCGCGTTGTGGCCCTTCAGGGCCAGCTCCACCGCAGCCTTGCCCACGGCGTAGGACTGCTCCACGTCCACCTTGCTCGCCACGTGGCGGGCGGCGCGCTGCAGGTAGTCGGCGAGCGCCCAGTGGTACTTGAGCTTGAGCTCCGACTTCACCATGTTGGCGAGGGTGGGCGCCACGCCGCCGAGCTGGGCGTGGCCGAAGGCGTCGCGGGTGCCGGCTTCCGCCAGGAACGTGCCGTCCGGGTTGCGCACGCCCTCGGAGGCCACCACCACGCAGTAGCCGTACTGCTCCACGCACTGCTTCACGCGGGCGAGGAAGGCCTTCGCGTCGAACTTGATCTCGGGGAACAGGATGATGTGGGGCGCATCACCGGCCTTCTCGGCGGCGAGCGCGCCGGCGGCGGCGATCCAGCCCGCGTGGCGGCCCATCACTTCGAGGATGAACACCTTGGTGGAGGTCTTGGCCATGGAGGCGACGTCCAGTGCGCACTCCTTGGTGGAGACGGCCACGTACTTCGCCACCGAGCCGAAGCCCGGGCAGCAGTCGGTCACCGCGAGGTCGTTGTCCACGGTCTTGGGCACGTGGATCGCCTGCAGCGGGTAACCCAGCTTCTCCGAGAGCTGCGAGACCTTGAGGCAGGTATCGGCGGAGTCGCCGCCGCCGTTATAGAAGAAGTAGCCGATGTCGTGGGCCTTGAACACCTCGATGAGGCGTTCGTATTGGGCGCGGTTCTCTTCCAGGCCCTTGAGCTTGTAGCGGCAGGAGCCGAACGCCCCGCCCGGGGTATGGCGCAGCGCCCGGATGGCGGCGACGCTCTCGCGGCTGGTGTCGATGAGGTCCTCGGTGAGGGCGCCGATGATGCCGTTGCGGCCCGCGTAGACCTTGCCGATCCGGCTCTTGTGCTTGCGGGCGGTCTCGATGACGCCGCAGGCGGAGGCATTGATGACGGCGGTCACGCCGCCGGACTGAGCGTAAAAGGCATTGCGTCTAGAAGCCATTGTTTCCTATGCTCTTTTTCTGTAGGGCGGGGCTTACGGCCCGGCCCGGGGAATGCGGATTCTACCCGGGGGCGGGTCCCGACATAAGCCAGGGCAGGGGTGTGACGTACTTCACAGGCCGGGACCGGCAATATTGTTAAAACATGTCCTGGGTTAGAGGTTTCCAGATAGAGTACCCATGACCTGCGCGCCGCGGCATTGAAGGGCCCGGCACCGGCACATCTGGGGTTCCGGGACCTGCAGGGCACTGTCCAGCAACACAATTTTGGGAGGGGTCGTGAAGGGAGGCGCTCCGCGTTCCACCGTCGCGTTCGTGACGGTCTTGTTGTTTTCCACCGCGGTATCGGCAGCGCCCGGCGCCCCGACACCGGGCCAGGTGCAGAGTACCCTGCCCAAGCAGCCGGTCCAGCCCAAGAAGGCCCCGCCTCCCACCGTCAGCAGCGCGCCGGCCAACCCGGCCGGGGTCGCTCCCGGCGGCCCGGCAGTGAAGGTCGGTGGTTTCGACATCGAGGGCAACAGCGTCATCCCCAGCGACGTGTTGCAGGCCCAGGTCGCCGGCTACGTGGGCCAGAGCCTCACGCTGGCCCAGCTCTACGATGTGGCCGACGTGCTCACTCGTTACTACCGCGCCCAGGGCTACGGTCTCGCCTACGTGTCCTTGCCGGCCCAGACCCTCAAGGGCGGCACCGTCCGCCTGCAGGTGATCGAGGGCAAGATCGGCACGGTGAGCGTGCAGGGCAACACCCGTACCCGCACCCGGGTGCTGGAACGTCGCGCCGGATCCCTCCAGCCCGGTGAGATCTACACCAACGCCGACGCCGAGCGGGCGGTGTTGCAGATGGACGCGCTGCCGGGCGTCACCGCCCGCGCGGTGCTGAGCCCCGGCAGCGACTTCGGCACCTCCAACGTGCTGTTCAACGTGGATGAGCATCCCTACGCGGGCGACATCTCGGTGGATGACTACGGCCGCGCCGCCATCGGCCGCTGGCGCGTGAACGGCAACGTCTTCATCAACGGCCTGACCGGCAGCGGCGACCAGCTGCTCGCCAGCGTCACTCACGCCGAGGGCAACCTGCTCAACTACGGGCGCCTGAACTACCAGTTCCCGACCGGCGACAGCAGCGAGCTCTCGTTCGGTTACAACCGTGCCCATTACCGGGTGGGGCAGGGCCCGTTCGCGGCGCTCGGCATCAGCGGCAGCACCCAGAACGGCAACGTCAACTGGCAGGACGACGTGGAGCGCACCCGCGAGGAGACGCTCAACTGGGGCGTGGGCGTGAGCCACAACACCAGCAAGAACGAGGTCAGTGGCAACACCCAGGTGACCACCAACATCACGCTGCTGCAGCTGACGATGCTCTACAACCGCCAGCGCGAGGACCAGAGCTACTACACCCTGAGCGGCAGCCTCTGGACCAACGGCAGGCACAACGACGGCAGCTCCAACAGCGCCGAGCGGCTGCGGGTGGAGCTGGACGGCAACTACTTCACCCCCATGGGCGAGCGCTGGCAGCTCACCGCCCAGGGCACGCTGACCTATTCCGTGGACCCGCTGGTGGATGGCGACAAGTACTCCCTGGGCGGTCCCGGCAACGTGCGCGGCTTCCAGTCCGCCGAGGTGCGCGGCGACAGCGGCGTGTTCGGCTCCCTCGAAGTGCTGCGCAGCCTCACCACCAGCCCGTCGTTCCCGCTGGCCTGGGGCCTGTTCTGGGACGCCGGCAAGGTATGGAGCAAGTCCTCCGACCCGCAGAGCACCAACTACGGCGTGCGCGACTCGACCGGCATCGCGAGCCTGGGCACCGAGCTGCAGCTGCAGCCCTCGCTCACCGGCTGGAACGCGCGCCTGCAGTTCGCCTGGGCCGTGGGCGGCTACCGCCCCAGCGACGACGTATCCACGGCGGCGGTGGCCCTCGGCGCGAAGCCGGCGGACCGCGGTCCCCATATCTGGTTCACCCTGGGCAAGAGTTTCTGAGCACGGGGCTTCAAGGCCCCTCTTAATAGAGAGATACCGCCATGTCCAAGCACAACATCGCCGAACGGGGTCTCAAGGCCATCCTTAAGGAAGCGCTGCACGGGCGAACCCTGGCGCGCCTCGGCGCTGGCGCCCTGGGCGCCGGCGTGCCGATGCTGGGACTCGCGAACCCCACCGGCGGCCAGGTGGTGGCGGGCAGTGCCACCATCAACACCCCTTCCGCGAACGGCATGGTGGTGAACCAGGGCTCGCAGCGGGCGGTGATCAACTGGCAGCAGTTCAACGTCGGCAGCGGCCAGTACGTGCAGTTCGTGCAGCCGAACAGCTCGGCGGTGGTGCTGAACCGGGTGGTGGGCAACAACCCCTCCAGCATCTTCGGCGACATCCTGGCGAACGGCCAGGTGTTCCTGGTGAACACCAACGGCATCTACTTCGCGCCGGGCGCGAGCCTGGACGTGCAGGGCCTGGTGGCGAGCACCCTGGACATCAAGGACGGCGACTTCATGCAGGGCCGCTACGTGTTCCAGAAGGGCTCGGGCGCGCCGGACGCGAGCGTGGTCAACCAGGGCACCCTGAGCGCGGGGCGCGGCGGCTACATCGTGCTGGCGGGCGACTACGTGGAGAACGGCGGGCGCATCGACGCCCAGTCCGGCCGGGTCGAGCTCGCCGCCGGCAACAGCGCGACCCTGACCCTGGACCATGACCAGCTGGTGAGCTACGTGGTGGATGGGGCGACACTCTCGCGCCTCGCGGGTGTCAACAACACCGGCGAGATCGCCGCCAACGGCGGTGCGGTGGTGATGACCGCCGACGTGGCCAACGCCCTGACCGCGACCGCGGTGAACAACTCCGGCTTCATCGCCGCGCGCTCGCTGCAGTCCGGCGGCGGGGTGATCGTGCTCTCGGCCCAGGGGGGAGACATCGAGAACAGCGGCACCCTGGACGCGAGCGGCGCGGCTTGGGCGCCCCATACCGAGGGCGGCACCGTGGTGATCCGGGGCGACGGCCACACCGAGCTTGCGCCCACCTCCGTGATCGACGCCGCCGGCAACGGTGCCGACGGCGGGTTCATCGAGCTGTCTGGGCATACCCTGCGCATCGCGGGCGATGTGACCGCGGGCAAGCACGGCGACCTGCTTATAGATCCGTCCGTCATCCACATCACCAATACCGGCACCAGGAGTTCCGTGTCAGTGGGCACCGGCACCATCGGCACCGGGTTCATCGTCAGCAAGCTCAATGCCGGCAGCAACGTCACCATCGTCGCGTCCAACTCGATCAGCAACACCACCGGGGCCAACATCAACGCTACCGGCGCCGGCAACCTCAAGATAGACATCGGTACTGTCACCGGGCCAGGTTGCGGCATCGGCGGCATCTGCACCGGCGTAGGCACGCCCACGGTGAGCCTGGGCACCGGCGGCACCATCAATCTCACGGGTCTCGCCGTCAATATCGGCGGCTCGTTCAGCGCCAATGCCCGTAGCGGTAGCATCACGATGGATAATGTCAGCGCCAAGGGCGTGGTCGTGAACTCCGGCCAGATCACGGTGGGCAATCTGAGCGCCACCGGCTCGGTCGGCATCTCCCTGCTGGCGAGCGCCGGCGCCGCCAGCCGCAACATCGTCACCGGCGCGCTCAGCGCCACCGCCGGCGGCATCGTGATCAGTACCCAGGGACTCTCCGGCAACATCACCGTCAACGGCACGGTGAACGCGGCTGGCAACTTCAATGCCAGTGCCAGCGCAGGCGGCAGCAACAACGGCGGCAATGTCACGCTCAACGGCGCCGCGACCGCCAAGAAGATATTCATCAGCGCTTTTGGTAACAATGGCGGCGGCAATGTCATCACCCAGGGCCTGCATGCCAATGGCGCAGCCGCATCCGACGGCATCCAGGTCCATGCCATAGACAGCGCCAGCGCCTTCTCCGACGGCCATATCGACATCGCCGGCGCGGTCATCGCCGACAACGGCGGAGTGCAGCTCAATGCCCAGGGTGGAGGCGACTCCAGCGGCGGGAATATCCATGTCTCCGGCAACATCACCGCCGCCAAGTCGGTGGACGTACAGGCCCACTATATCGGCAGCAGCGCTTCCGGCGGTGGGGCCAGCATCAAACTCGCCAACGTCACCGGCAAGAAGGTGAGCATCAACACCATCAGCAGCCATCCCCAGATGTCGGTGGGCAACATCACCGCCACGGGCGCAGGTGCGGCGGGCGGTATCAACCTGCACGGCAGCGGTACCGGCAGCGGCTCCGGCCACATCAAAGCCGGCAACCTCACCGCCAATGGTCACGGCTCCGGCGGCGTGAACGTCTCATTGTTCCTCAACAACCGCAGCGCCGACATCACCCTGGGTGCCATCAGCGCACCCAGCATCAACGTGAGCCTGTTCGGCAACGGTGACGTCATCACCGGTCCTCTCACCGCGGTCTCGGCCACCGGCAAGGCCCACATCTACGTAAGCGCGCAGTCCCAGACCGGCAGCAACTTCGTGCATGTCAACGGCGCGATCACCGCCACCGGCAAGCTGAGCGGTTCATCCTTCAGCATCCCGATGCCGGGCCTGGATGTGCCCGTGGCAGCCGGGGTCACGATCAGTGCGTTCGGCCCCAACGGCGCGGCGCATGACGTGAAGATCGCCGGCAACGTCAACGTTACCGCGAACGCCGGCGCGTTCAGCCACAGCAGCCCCAACGAGGTGGGGCCGATCCGCCATTTCACGGGCAGCGGCCAGGCAGGTGCCGGACTCTTCCAGGTGATCGCCCAGGGCAGCCTCGGCAGCGCCAGCGTCGGCGGCAACATCGCTGTCACCGGCACCGACGCCCTGGTGATGGTGCGCGGCGCCGACATCAAGGTGCACGGCGTGGCCGCCACCGGCAAGGGTCACGACATCCACACCAAGGACACGGGCTCGGTGCCGACCAACATCATCTATGCCTCGCACAACACCGCCGGCGCGGCAGTGGTGGACATCGGCGGCTGGAGCGGCGCTTCCAGCGTGCATGGCGCCACCTCCACGCTCAACGCCGGCACCATCGCCGTGTCCGGCAAGGGCCTGGCCCAGGTCAACCTGTTCGCTTCCGATGTGGTGGCGGGCAACATCACCGCGACGGCCACCGCGGCCACCGGCACTGTCTCCGTGCCGCACGGCAGTTTCAGCGGCAGCAGCCACGTGGGTTCCACCCTGTTCTTCCGCAGCCTGGCCGATGGCCGCCTCATGAACGGCCACCAGACCGTGGGCCTGGCGGGCGTGCAGGTGGGGCTGGACCGCAACTCCGGCGGCGGCTTGCCGCCGCCAGCGGACCAGGTGACCCTGGGCGCGGTGACGGTTACCGGCGTGGGCCGGGCCAACATCGACATCGAGGGCCGGCAGGTCCACACCAAGAGCCTGAGCGCCACCGCCACCAAGGGCGTGGCGGTCGGTAGCGGCTCCTTCCACATCGGCGGGTCGTTCTCGGGGAGCGACTTCGTGCAGAGCTTCGACGTCAACGGCGGCGAGGCGGGCATCAATATCGAGACCGGTTCCGGCAGCAGCACCTCCATCAACGTGGCCGGCAACGTGACCGCCAAGGGTCCCACCGGCGGCGGCGGTCTGCGCGGGCACGACGTGACCGTCAGCGGCAACGTCAGCATCATCGGCAGCGGCGGTTCCATGGACGTGGACACCCACGTCACCTCCTACGGCGGTGGCACCTACCACACCCATTTCACAGGTCCAGGTGAGATCACCGGGTTCAACATCGGTAACAGCGGCAGCGCCGGTGCCATCGAGGTGAAGGGCAACGTCAGCGTCAAGGGCGTGGGCATCGTGGGCGTTCAGATCCTGGGCGGCAGCGTGAAGCTGGGCGGACTCTCCGCTTCGGCTTCCGCGGCTGACTACAGCATCCTCGACACCCGCGTCTCCAGCACGCCCGACGTCTTCACCGGCGGCAGCCTGCTGGTGGCCCTGGCGGCGATCGGCGGCGGCACCCCCGGCGCGGTCTCGATCGGTGGCGACCTCACCCTGAACGCTGCCGGCGGCGTCTACGCGCCGGCGGTGGTGGACGCGGGTGGCGCGGTGAGCATCACCGCGGGCGGGGACATCACCAGCAAGATCGCCACCATCGGCAAGCATTTCGACGCGATCAAGAATACCGTCGGCGTTCCCAACGGCAGTTCCAGCACCGGTTTCAGCTCCAGCGGACTGCCGGCCTTCAGCGTGCTGGGCGCGACGGACGTGACCATGGTCGCCGGCGGCAACATCGACCTGACCGGCGCGATCATGCACGTGAGCGGGGAGATGGAACTGGTTGCGGACCATGACATCATCCTGAGCGGCGTGGACCTCGACGTGGGCGTGCTGTCCGCGACCGCGAGCGGCACCATCCACAACGGCGGCGGCCCCGGCACCATCACCGCCGGCGCCCTGGCGCTGGTGGCGGGCAAGGACATCGACATGTCCAGCACCGACATCACCATCGGCAATGGCACCGTGCCCGGCGTGAACGGCGACCTGACCCTCCTCCTGGGCCTCACCCAGCTCGGCATCGCGCCGGACGCCTTGAGCCCCAACGGCGCGTTCATCGCCGGCGGGGACCTGACCCTGGGCAACCTCACTTTGACCGGCAGTTACCTCTACCTGCAGGCCGCCAACGTCAGCATCCTGGGCACCGTCTCGGTGCCCAAGGGCACCCTGGTGCAGGTGTCGCCCATCGATCCCACCGCCAGCATCGGGGTCGAGGACCAGCCGGGGACCGGGAGCGCCTTCAACCTCAGCAACCTGGACTTTCTGAGCCTGTTCTCGGGCATGACCATCGCGATCGGCAACGGCGCCCAGACGGGGCCCGTGACCGTGGGTGCCGATGGCGCCTTCGACATCGGCGACAACAACCTGGTCATCGATACCTTCGGCCTCGTCACCGGCCTCGAGAACGTCACCAGCACGGGCCTGGTGGTCTCGCTGCAGTCGGTGCTGGGGCCGCCGGTGACACCGCCCACCTCCGGCGAGATCGACCCCAGTTCCACGGGCAACGACACCGGCAAGGACGGCAAGGACAAGGACGGCGACCCGATCATCGTGCTTGACGAGAATGGCAATCCCGTCGAACTCATCACCCAGGACAACAGCGGCGGCGGAATCTGCCGATGAGGACAGCTATGCAGCGCCTACCTAACATCGTCTCCCTCGCCGCCTGCGCCCTGCTGCTCGGGGCCCTGAGCGCCTATGCCGACACCAACCCCGCCGCCGCGGTGGGAAGCGCGACCCTGGTGACGGGGCACGTGAGCGTCGCGGCCCCCTCGGGCGAGATCCGCGACCTCATGAAGGGTGCGCCGGTGTACGAGGGCGAGGTCATCATCACCGCGAGCTCGAGCTACGTGAACGTCGAGTTCACGGACGGGGGCCGGGTGCTGCTGCGGCCCGAGTCCCGGTTCCAGATCGAGCGTTACCAGTACGCCGGTGCCCGCCCGGCCGCTGCCGCCCCCAACGCCCCGGCCCAGCCGGCGCGGCAGGAGAGCGCGTTCTTCAGGCTGCTCAAGGGCGGATTCCGCGCCGTGAGCGGACTCATCGGCCACACCCGGCGCGAGGACTACGCGGTGCAGACGCCGGTGGCCACCATCGGCATCCGCGGCACCGACTATGAGGTGCGTCTCTGCGCGGCCGATTGCACCGACATCACCCCGGCACCGAAGGACGGGTTGTATGCCGGCGTGCAGTCCGGAGCCATCGCCCTCAGCAATCAGGGGGGCGAGACCAAGACCACGGCTGGGCAATATGTGTTCATCGCCGGGGCGTCCGGCGTGGGCATCCCCCTGGCCCTGAGGCCTCCCGCGCTGCAGCAGCTGCCTGATCCGAAGACCTGTAACTAGGCCTACCGACTTCGATAAGGGGCCGAAAGGCCCCTTTCTATTAGTACTGGTGGCGAACGGCGCCGAACAGGCGGCTTCCAGCCGGCTTGTGGGAGGCTGGGCTCGCGTTGACGGAGTGGGGGACAACCGGTACTTTACGCCTGCCTCGCGGGCTCCAGGGTCCCCAAGGCGGGCTCTATAACGCGAATTCCAGACGGGACAAGCCATGAGAATCGTGCTGCTCGGAGCGCCCGGGTCCGGCAAGGGTACCCAAGCCAAGCTGCTCGCCGAGAAATACCGCATCCCCCACGTGTCCACCGGGGACCTGCTGCGGGCCAATTTGGCCGCCGGCACGCCTCTGGGGCTGCAGGCCAAGGCCGCCATGGATGCCGGCCAGCTGGTCTCGGACGACCTGGTGCTGGCCATCATCCGCGAGCGCCTGCGCAACCCGGACGCCAAGAAGGGCTTCATCCTGGACGGCTTCCCCCGCAACATCCCCCAGGCCCACGCCCTGGACGGCATGCTGCGCGCCATCGGCCAGCCGCTCGATGCCGCCATCCTAATGGAGGTGGACTTCGACATCCTGATGCAGCGCCTCACCGGCCGCCGCACCTGCGAAAACTGCGGCGCCGCCTACAACGTCTACACCAATCCTCCGCGCCTGGAGGACCAGTGCGACCGCTGCGGCGGCCCGCTGCACCACCGGGCGGATGACAACGAGGAAACTATCGGCAACCGTCTGCGCGTGTACGAAGGGCAGACCAAGCCGCTCATCGGCTACTACAGGGACCAGGGTCGTATCGAGACCGTGGACGCGGTGGGTGACGTGAAAGACATCATGAAGCGGATGGTGACGGTGCTGGACCCGATCTCCAAGGGCCTGCGCAAGGTGGTGGTGCCGGTGAAGCCGTTGCCGCCGGCGAAGGCCGCGAAGGCGGCGGCTGCCGCCAAGGCGGCCTCCACCGCCAAGGCGGAGCCCAAGGTCATGGCCAAGGCCGCGGCGAAACCGGCCGCCAAGGCCCAGACCAAGCCTGCCGCGAAGCCCAAGCCGGCGAAGAAAGCCGCGCCCAAGAAGGCCGAGAAGAAGAAAGTGAAGAAGAAGAAAGAGAAGACGAAGAAGAAGCACAAGAAAGACAAGAAGAAGGGCAAGAAGAAGTAACTACATCGTGTTTCCCTGCGCTGCGGCGCAGGGACTCGCCGGAGCTGAAAGATCCAGGATGGATTTTTCAGCTTGAACGGATGTCCAGCCCTCCGTCCCCGGCAGCGAGCGCCTGCTTGCCATCCAGGAAGTCCAAGAGCGCCTGGCCCGCCATGGCGAGGCGCCAACCCTTCAGTATCTCCAGCTCCCGCTCGCCGCGCACCAGCCGCTCGAGCTCCGCGCGGTTGGCGAGACTCGCCGGGCTCACGTCGCCCGCCGCGGCCTTGAGCCGCAGTACCGCGTAGAGCGCGTCCGCCAGGGCCTCCTGGCGCACGCTGAGCGGCGCGTGCCGCGCGCGGTCCAGCGGCGGCGGCGCGCCATCCTGGCCCAGCATCTTCAATAGTTCCGCGCCGTGGCGCTTGGCGAGGCCGTCCCCCACGCCGCGCACCGCGGCGAGGCTTGTGAGATCGCCGGGCTGCTGCTTGGCGAGGTCGAGCAACGCCTCGTCCTTCAGGATCCACTGGCGCGGCCGGTTCTCGGCCATGGCGGTGCGCTCGCGCCAGGCCGCCAGCGACTTCACCAGCGCCGCGGACTTGGGCTTGAGGCGCTGCACGCCGCGCACCCTGTTCCAGGCGCCTTCCGGGTCCGGCTTGTAGAGTTTCTCGTCGCTGAGTGTCTTGAGCTCCGGCTCGGCCCAGGCGGCACGGCCGCGGGCGGCGAGTTCGGT
>DATAHN010000023.1:0-6558 GCA_036263155.1 Gammaproteobacteria bacterium
CCCGCGAGGCGCTGCCGGAGATGCTGGCGCGCCGGAGCGGCCACGTAATCAACATCGCTTCCCTCGCCGGCCGCACCGGTATGCCCTTCGGCGCCGCATATTCAGGCAGCAAGGGCGGGCTTGCGGAATGGAGCATCTCGCTGGCGGCGGAACTCCGGGACAGCGGCGTCGCCGTCTCGGTGATCTGCCCGGGTTTCGTGGACGAGACCGGCATGTTCTCCCGCAAGCAGGCGGCGGCACCCCGCAGCGTGGGTGCTTCGCATCCTAAAGACGTGGCCCGGGCGGTGCTGGGTGTGCTCAAGAGCCGCAAGATCGAGGTGGTGGTCAACCCCAAGCCGGTTCGGCTGCTCATGGCCCTGAAAGCGCTCTCTCCGGAGGCGGCCCTCGCCCTGGGCCGACGCCTGGGGCTGGTGGCGTTCCTTAAGCGCATCGCCACTACCCATCCCCCCGACAACCGGATGTTGTAAACCCTGTCGGGGGTGCTACACTCTGTTAAGTACACGAAATGGCAAACCCGTCCGAAAGGCGGGGGCGCAAAGTCACCGGTCTAAGGGGTGCAAACCCTAAGATGGCGGGATTACCGAATGTGCCAACCCCCTGTGTCCAGGCCCCTCCCTCTTGCCTGGACCGGCTTTCGGAACCCCTGACCCGCCCTCAGAAGGTTTGCACCCCTTTCTATTTGGGGCGCTCCATCCATCCTGTTACCCTCGCGCCTGACAAACGAGCGAGCGGCCATGTCTGAACCTGCCATCCGCAACGTCTCCGACACGGCCCTATGGGTCGCGGTCTACCGTGCCCAGGAGAGCGAGCGTCCCGATCCTCTCTTCTATGATCCCTACGCGCGCCAGCTCGCGGGCGAGCGCGGCGAGGAGATCGCGAAGCAGGTGGGCATGCCCGGCTGGCCCATCGTGGTGCGCACGCAGATCCTGGACGAACTCATCCTGAAGGCGGTGGAGGAGGACGGCTTCGACACCGTCCTGAACCTGGCCGCCGGCCTCGACACCCGCCCCTACCGCCTGGCGCTGCCGGCGACGCTGCGCTGGATCGAGGTGGACTTGGCGCCCATGGTCGAATACAAGCGCGACAAGCTGAAGGAAGCCAAGTGTTTCTGCCGGCTGGAGCGCCACGCGGTGGACCTCGCGGACCCCGCAGCGCGGCGCGCGCTGTTCGCGAAGGTGGGCGCGGCCGCGAACAAGGTACTGGTGATCACCGAGGGCCTGCTGGTATACCTCGATCCGGAAGAGGTGAAGGCGCTGGCGGCGGACCTGCACCAGCCGGTGCCGTTCAAGCGCTGGCTGCTGGACATCGCCTCGCCGCAGCTCCTCGAGATGCTGGCGAAGCGCGGCATGACCGGCGACCGGAGCCAGCTGCTCGAGAACCAGGAGGTGCGCTTCCGGTTCGCGCCGGCGGAGTCCCTGGATTTCTTCGCGCCCCTGGGTTGGCGGCCAATGCAGTACCGCTCCGTGGCGGACGAGGCGAGGCGTCTGAAGCGCTTCGAGATCCCGCTGCCGTTCAAGGTCATGGGCTTCATCATGGGACTGCTGCTGCCGCCGGTGCGGCGGCGTTTGAGCCGCATGAGCGGCATCGGCGTACTGGAACGGGCTTAGCGTCCGAGACTCGCCAGGTAACCTGACCCCAATTCCTGCATCTGTTCCAGTATCCAGGCCTCGCGTCGCGCCAACCTCGCGGACGGGTCGTTCACGTCGAAGCGGTCCGGCGCCGGTAGCGAGGCGGCGAGCAGCGCCGCCTGCTCGCGGCTCAGGGCCGCCGGCGTCACGCCGTAGAGCCGTCGTGAGGCGGCGCCCACGCCGAAGGTGTAGTCGTCGAGCTGCGCCACGTTGAGGTAGACCTCGAGTATCCGCCGCTTCGGCCACTCCAGCTCCATCATCACCGTGAACCAGGCCTCCACGGCCTTGCGGGTGTAGCTCCGGCCCGGCCACAGCCACAGGTTCTTGGCGGTCTGCTGGCTGATGGTGCTGGCGCCGCGCACGTGACGGCTCTTCGCGTTGTGCTCGAAGGCGGCGCCGATCGCCTCCCAGTCAAAGCCGTAGTGGAAGGGGAACTGCTGGTCCTCGGCGGTGACCACCGCGAGCGGCATGTCCGGCGCGATGGCGGCGTAAGGCGTCCACTGGTACTGCACACGGGCGCGGGACTTCTTCGCCAGGAGCTCGACCTGCTTCTCCTGCATGAACGCGCTGGTGGTCGGGTCCACCACGCCGCGGAACGCCACGCCGCAGGCGGTGGCCAGGAACCAGAGCCAGGCCAGCACCAGGGCACGCCGCCACAGGCGCGGCCACAGGCTCATGCCAGGCCCCGGCCGGTGAGGTGGTAGACCGCGAAGCTCGGCAACCAGTGGCTGCCTGCGTATTCCTCCTCGCGGATGGCGGCGAGGCCCTGCTCGGCGTGCTCGTCCGCCGCCGACTCCAGCGCGGCACGGCGCACATCAGCTGCCGGCAGCGCGGCGGCGATGCCGCGCAGCATCCAGGCGCGGCTCAGGTTGAGACCATCCAGGTGCGCGAGCTTGCCATCGGAAGGATCGCGGCTCACGGCGGGCTCAAGCCACCGGCTGCCGTCCGCCGGCAGCTTCGGCAGGAGCTTGGCCAACCAGCGCACATACTCGACTTGCGGCACGAGGCGGCGCATCAGGTCCGCCTCCGCCAGCACCGGCGAGAGGAAATCCTGGCCCGAGGGTTCGTAGGCGAGCGGACCGTCCACGTCGAAGCGGTGGAACTCCACGCCCTTGGCGCGCACCAGCTCCTGCATCGGCACGTCGCCGGTGATGCGGGCCCAGTCATGCACCAATCCCAGGGCGAAGGCGCTCTGGGAATGCTCGCCGCTGCGGATGGGATAGAAGAGCTTGGGCAGCCAGGTACGGAAACGCTCCCGCGCCAGCGCCTCCAAAGGCGCCAGCACCGAGCGCCAGCGCTGCGCTTCGGACGTGTTCCACTCACATAACTCGGCCGAGAGCTGCAACAGCCAGGCGAGGCCGTAGGGCCGTTCCCAGGAGGCGCGCCGCGGGTCGTCGAAGTAGCGGCATTCCTGCGCCACATCGGCGAGGTTGAAGCGCCTCTCCACGAAGGCGCGCGTCTCCGGGGCGAAGCGCCCCTGCGGCAGGAGCCGGAGCAGCCGCACCAGCAGCCAGTAATTGTGCACCGCCGAATGCCAGTCGTAGGCGCCGCAGAACACCGGGTGCAGCTCGCGTGGCGCGGCCGCGTCCTGATCGCCATCCATCAGGTGCTGGATGTGGTTGGGGTACTCGCGGCCGAGGTTGGCGAGCGCCATGCGCGCCATCCGCTCCAGAAAAACCGCGTCCAGGGTGGAATCTTTCATGCTGCCCCGGAGTCTACTGGGACGGTACCCCTTGGCGACAGTCCCGCCGGGCTGCCATGATGGGTCCCGCCAGAGCCGGATGACCGGCCTCGCATCCATACCTGATAGGGAAACAGCGCATGTCGAACAAATCCTCCCTGCGCCGGGACGTGGGCGTCATCGCCCTCACCATGACCGGCATCGGCTCCATCATCGGCTCCGGCTGGCTCTTCGGTGCTTCCAAGGCCGCGCGCCTGGCCGGCCCCGACGCGGTCTGGGCCTGGGTCATCGGCGCGGTGATCATCCTGGTCATCGCCCTCACCTACGCCGAACTCGGCGCCATGTTCCCGGAGTCCGGCGGCATGGTGCGCTTCGGCCTCTACACCCACGGCTCCCTGGTGGGCTCGCTGGCGGCCTGGGCCGCCTGGCTCTCGGTGGTCTCGGTGATCCCGGTGGAGGCCTTCGCCTCGGTGCAGTACATGGCCTCCTGGCCATGGGACTGGGCCAACCCCTGGGCCCACAACCTGTTCCAAGACGGCAAGGTGAGCGACACCGGCCTCGCCATCGGTGCGGTGCTGGTGGTGATCTACTTCCTGCTCAACTTCTGGAGCGTGAAGCTGTTCGCCCGCACCAACACCGCCATCACCACCTTCAAGCTGGTGATCCCGGCGCTCACCGCGGTGCTGCTCATCGCCTCGGGTTTCCACTCGGATAACTTCGGCGTGGGTACCCACGGCGGCGCCCACGTCACCGACCTCGCCGCGGTGCTCACGGCGGTGGCCACCGCCGGCATCGTGTTCAGCTTCAACGGCTTCCAGAGCCCGGTGAACCTGGCGGGCGAGTCCAAGAACCCGAGCCGGGACGTGCCGGTGGCGGTGATCGGCTCCATCCTCATCTGCGCGGTCATCTACATCCTGCTGCAGGTGGGCTTCCTCGGCGCGGTGCCGTCGGAGATGCTGGCAAAGGCCGGCTGGAGCGGCATCCAGTTCAGTTCGCCCTACGCGCAGCTGGCGCTGGCAGCGAACATCAACTTCCTGGCGATCCTGCTCTACGTGGACGCGTTCGTGAGCCCCAGCGGCACCGGCTCCACCTACACCGCTTCCAGCTCGCGCATGCTGTGGGGCATGGAGAAGAACGGCATCCTGCCGAAGATCTTCGGCACGGTGCATCCGAAGTACGGCATCCCGCGCCCGGCCATGTGGCTGAACCTGGTGGTGGCGTTCATCTTCTTCTTCTGGTTCCAGGGCTGGGACAAGGGTGCCGACGTGACCTCCGTGGCCTGCGTGCTCTCCTACCTCATCGGGCCGGTGAGCGTGGCGGTGCTGCGCGACATCGACCCGGACCGCGCCCGGCCGCTCAAGCTGCCAGCCCTGAAATGGCTGGCGGGCATCGCCTTCACCTTAGGCACGCTGGTGCTGTACTGGGCGCGCTGGCCGCTCACGGGCAAGGTGCTCGTGACGCTGTTGCCGGTGCTGCTGCTGTGGGGCTACTACGAGGCCCAGAACGGCTGGAAGGATTTCGGCCAGCACGCGCGCGGCGCGCTGTGGCTGGTCATCTACCTGCCGGGGGTGGCCGTACTCTCGTACATCGGGAGTGACCAGTTCGGCGGCATCGGCTTGCTGCCCTTCGGCTGGGACCTGCTGGTGGTGGCGGTCTTCGGCGCGGTGTTCTTCCTGTGGGGCCTGAAGAGCGGCTGGAAGACGGTACACCTTGAGGCCAGCGGCGAGACGCTGCACTGAGATAGATGATGAAGACGCCCCGCCAGGAAACTGGCGGGGCGTTTTATTTTAGAGGTCCACGATCTCGACGTCGGAAGCGCGGATGGCCTGTCCCAGGAACAGGCTGCCGACCCGGGCGAAGCGCTCAGGACCGTCCGTCGCTAGATAGCGCGCGCCACCCTCCCCCTGCGCCCGAGTGATCTTTCCCTCTCCCAACATCTTCTCCACGGCCCGCGCCGCAGTCTCGGCGGAATCCACGATCCGCACATCCGGCCCCGCCACCGCGGCGATGGCGTCCTTGAGCAGCGGGAAGTGGGTGCAACCCAGCACCAGGCAGTCCAGGCCCTCGCGGCGCTTCTCGGCGAGCAAGGGCTGCAGGTACTCGCGCACCACCGACTCCACCAGCGGGCCCTTCACCCAGCCCTCCTCCGCCAGCGCCACGAACAGGGAGCAGGCCTGGGCGAACACCCGCGCGTCGGGCCTCTGCATGAGGATCGCGCGCTCGTAGGCGCCGCCCCGCACCGTGCCTTCGGTGGCGAGCACGGCGATATGCCCGGTCTTGGATGCCGCCACAGCGGCCTGTGCGCCTGCTTCCACGACGCCCACCACCGGCAGCGGCGCGAACTCAGCTGCGAGGGCCGGCATGGCCACGGCGGAGGCGGTATTGCAGGCCACCACCAGCAGCTTGATGCCGCGTCCGACCAGGTGTCCCGCCGCCTGCACCGCGTAGCGGTTCACCGTCTCCGGGGCCTTGGTGCCGTAGGGCAGGCGCGCGGTATCGCCGAGGTAGAGCAGGTGTTCGCCCGGCAAGCGTGCGCGCAGTGCCTTCAGCACCGTGAGGCCGCCGACGCCGGAATCGAAGATGCCTATGGGAAGTTCGGTGGGGCTCAAGCTTTCTCGCGCAGTTCTCTACGCAGGATCTTGCCGACGTTGGACTTCGGCAGTTCGTTCCTGAATTCGATGTGCTTCGGTACCTTGTAGCCCGTCAGGTACTTGTGGCAGTGGGCGATGAGTTCCTCGGCGGTGAGCGCCGGGTCCTTGCGCACCACGAACAGCTTCACCACCTCGCCGGAATGCTCGTCGGGCACGCCCACGGCCGCGCACTCGCGCACGCCCGGGTGCATCATGGCCACGTCCTCCACCTCGTTCGGGTACACGTTGAAGCCCGACACCAGGATCATGTCCTTCTTGCGGTCCACGATGTAGACGAAGCCGCGCGCGTCCACCCGGCCCATGTCGCCGGTGCGCAGCCAGCCGTCCGGCGACAGCACCTTGGCGGTCTCGGCCGGCTGCTGCCAGTAGCCGCGGGTGACTTGGGGCCCGCGGAAGCACAGCTCCCCCACCTCGCCAACGCCCAGCTCGCGGCCGTCATCGTCGCGGATCGACAGCTCGGTGGAGGGGATGGGCAGGCCGATGCTGCCGTTGTAGTCCTTGAGGTCCAGCGGGTTGATGCAGGCGGCCGGGGAGGTCTCGGTGAGGCCGTAAGCCTCGACGATGGGCCGGGCCGTGACTTTCTTCCACTGCTCGGCCA
>DATAHN010000024.1:0-9555 GCA_036263155.1 Gammaproteobacteria bacterium
CCGCATCCGGCAAGCGTCCGGGCAGCGGGCGGGCGGCACCCAGCGCCGCGTCCGCCGCCCTGTCATATAAGAGTTCGATGAAGGCGCCGTAGGAGAGCACTGCCGGTCGTTCCCATGCCGCGTCGCCGGCGGCCTGCCGCGCCTCGCCATGGGCGAGGCGCACCGCCCGTGCCAGCCGCTCGCCGGAGGCCACCAGCATGGCGTCCGCATCCAGTGCGGCGAGCACCTCGGCCTGGTGCCAGATGCGCTTGAAAGCCATGTAAGGGACCCTATCTATTAAGGTGACAGTTTAACCCGTGCCCGGCACGGCCCCGCGGCTTACAATACCGCCATCGGCATCTCACCAAGGTATGTCCATGTTTGAACGCTACAAGACCAGCAACCCGATCCTGAACTCCAAGGCGTTCGGTCAGACCGGCATCATCGGCGGCGATCGCATGACCGTGGCCGGCACCATCGGCAAGAGCTTCATCATGCTCATCCTGCTGACCCTCACCGCCGGGTGGGTCTGGGGTCAGCTCTACACCACCGGCTCCGCCCAGGCGGTCGCGCCCTACATCCTCGGCGGCGTCATCGGCGGCCTGGTGTTCGCCCTCGCGAGCACCTTCAAGCCCAACTGGTCGCCGGTCACCGCGCCGCTCTACGCGATCTGCGAGGGCTTGGCCCTGGGCGGCTTCTCGGCGCTGTTCGAGATGCGCTACCCCGGCATCGTGATCCAGGCGGTGGGCCTCACCCTGGCGGTGGCCTTCGGCATGCTGATGCTGTACGGCACCGGCATCATCAAGGTCACGGACCGGCTGCGCCGCATGATCGTCGCCGCCACCCTCGGTATCCTGCTGTTCTACCTGGTCACCTGGGTGGTGTCGTTCTTCGGCGTGGACACCAGCGTGGTCTACGGCCACAGCAGCCTCTCCATCGGCATCAGCCTGGTGATCGTCGCCATCGCTGCCTTCAACCTGGTGCTGGACTTCGACATGATCGCGCAGCAGACCACCATCGGCGCGCCGCGCTTCATGGAGTGGTATGGCGCCTTCGCGCTGATGGTCACCCTGGTGTGGCTGTACCTGGAGATCCTGCGCCTCTTGGGCAACACCCGGCGCTGAGTCCTTCCAGTCCGCAAAAAAAGAAGCCCCGGTCTCACGACCGGGGCTTTTTCATTGGCAGATGATCAGGGCGTGAGCAGCGGGTTGCCGTCCGCGTCCAGGTAGTGGATGGGTCCCAGGTTCAGGGCCTTCACCTCCGCCTCGATCTTGGCCCGGTCCCCCACCACCACCCAGATGAGCTGCTTGGGATGCACAGTCTCGTCGGCGGCGCGCTTCATGTCGTCCAGCGTCAGTGCCGCCACCTTCCCGGAGTAGCTGTCCCAGTAACCGGCGGGCAGGCCGTAGGCGATCTGGGTGCCGATGGCGCTCGCCACCGCGCCGCCGGTCTCCCAGTCTCCGGGCAGCGTGAGGGTACGCAGGCTCTTGGCGCGGGCGAGCTCCTCCGCCGTCACCGGCTTGTCCGAGACGATACCGCTCAGCTCCTTCTGCAGCTCCGCCATGGAGGCGCCGGTCTTGTCGGTCTGCACCGGCGCGTAGGCGATGAACGGCCGCTGGCCGCGCGCCGAGACCACGAAGGTATAGGCACCGTAGGCCCAGTGCTTGTCCTCGCGCAGGTTCATGTTCACACGCGCGGTGAAGTCGCCGCCCAACACCGTGTTCATGGTCTGGATCGCCACGTTGTCCGGCGTGCCGTAGGGCGGCGCCACGTTGCCGGCGAAGATGATGCTCTGCTCCGAGCCTGGACGGTCCACCAGGTACACCGCGGCGGCCGGGGCCAGCGGCACCGTCGCCAGGTTCTTGGCGGGTACGCTGCCAGGCTTCCAGCCGGCGAACAGTCTCTCCAGCCGGGGCTTGAGCTCCACCATGGTCACGTCACCCACCGCCACCAGGGTGGCGTTGTTGGGCTTGAACCAGGTGTCGTGGAAGCGCTTGAGGTCGGCAGGCGTGAGCTTGCCCACGCTCGCCTCGTACCCGGAACCCGTCAGCGGCAGTGAATAGGCGTTGCCCTCGCCGTACAGCAGCTTCGGGAACACCCGCAGGGCCATGCTCACGGGCGTGCGGCGTTCCTGCTGGATGGCGGCGAGCTGCTGGTCGCGCAGCTTCGCCACGTCCGCGGCCGGGAACGTCGGGTGCAGCACCACGTCCGCGAACAGCGCGAGCGAGGGGTCCAGCTTGTCCTTGAGCGCCGACAGGGACACGCTGCTGGTGTCGAGGCCCGAGCCTGCCGAGAGGTCCGCGCCCAGGTCGCCGAGCTGGCTGCTGATCTGCAGCGCGTTGCGGCTCGGCGTTCCGGCACTGAGCGCCGCCATGGCGAGCCTGGCGGTGCCGGGTGCCGAGGTGGCGTCGCTGGCATAGCCCGCGTCCAGCAGCAGCGAGAGCTGCACCAGCGGCACGGCACTGCGCTGCACCAGCACCAGCTTGAGGCCGTTGCTCAAGGTAGCGGTCTCCTGCGCCGGGAAACGCACCTCCGGGAACGAGCCCGGAGCCGGCGCTTGGTCGCGCTTGATGTCCTGTGCCGCCGGCGCGAAGTCGCCGAACGGCACCACATCCAGGATGTAGGCGCCGTCCGAGAGCCAGGCATTGGCCTCACGCTTCAGGTCGGCGGCGGTGGCGCCGCGGATGCGCGCCAGGGATTCCTTGTAGGCGCCCGGGTCGCCCTCGAACACCTCGCCCTTCGCCAGCACGTCCGAGACGCCGCCGAATCCGCCGATGCGCTCCACGCCCCGCACGAAGTCGGCATATTCGCCGGTGCGGGCGCGGGCGACCTCCTCGGCGGTGGGGCCGGACTTCAGCAGTCGCGCCAGCTCCTCGCGGATACCAGATTCGACCTTGTCCAGCGGCTTGCCGGGCAATGCGGTCGCGACGATCACGAACTGGCTGCCGACCTCCCGGTCATCCAGGAACGCCTGCACGCCGCTCGCCACCCGGTCGTCATAGACCAGGCGCTTGTAGAGCCGCGAGGCCTTGCCGTCGCTCAGCACCCGGGTCAGGAGCTCCAGGTAATCAGCGGAGTCGCTGCTGGACTCCGGCACGTTCCATACCATGTACACGCGCGCCGCGGGCACCCGGTCCTGCAGCACCTCGCGCTGTATGCCACTCCTCTTCGCGGTCCACTCCTTAACATGCGCCACGGGAGGCGTGGGCGGGATCGCGCCGAAGTATTGCTCGACCTTCTTCTTCACCTCGGCCGTGTCCACGTCGCCGGCGATGGAGAGCACCGCGTTGTTGGGGCCGTAGTAGGTCTTGAACCACTCCTGCACGTCGGCGAGGCTCGCCGCGTCCAGGTCCTCCATGGAGCCGATCACCGTGTGGTGGTAGGGATGGGCCGCGGGATAGGTGGCCTCGGCCAGGTGCAGCTCCACCTTGCCGTAAGGCGCGTTCTCGTCTTGGCGCTTCTCGTTCTGCACCACGCCGCGCTGGACGTCGAGCTTCTTCTGGTCCAGCACCGGCAGGAGGAAGCCCATGCGCTCGGACTCCATCCACAGCGCCGTGTCCAGCGCGTTGCTGGGCACGTTCTCGAAGTATTCGGTACGGTCCTCGTTGGTGGTGCCGTTGTTGTCGGTGGCGCCGATGCCGGCGAGCAGCTGGTTGAAGCCGTCCGGCGCGTGCTGGGTCCCGGTGAACATCAGGTGCTCGTAGAGATGGGCGAAGCCGCTGCGGCCGAAGGGCTCGTTCTTGGAGCCCACGTGGTACCAGACGTTGACCGCGGCGACGGGCGCCTTGTGGTCCTCATGCACGATCACCGTGAGCCCATTGCTCAAGGTGAATTTGGTGTAGGAGATGTCCACCGTACCCGGGGCGGCCGTCTTGGCGGCCTGGGCCGCTGCGGCGGTGAGAAGCAGGGCTGCACTGAGGAGCACGGAGATGCGGCGGTACGACATGTGTTCTTTCCCTGTTTGTGTGCTTCGCGGCGGGCACGGCCTGCCGGCGGGCCAGTCTACACCGGCACCGTGGGTTGGACAGTCAGGGAAGTCGAGGGTTCCGGATCAGCGCTTTTGCGGCGCCAGCGCCTTCATCATGAGCATGACCGCGTGGTCAATATAAGCGTCGATGGCCTGCTTGGTGGGGATGGCCTCGATGCCGAGCTGGGCCTTGAGCTGGCAGCCGTTCAGCATGCCGAAGAACTGCTCCGCCGCAAGCTTCGGGTTCTCCACCTTGAGCGTACCGCGGGCATCCTGTTCCGCCAGGTAGTCGGCGGCGAACTTGCGGACCACCGCCGGCCCGGCGCTGTAGAAGATGTCACCCAGCTCCGGGAAACGCGGCGCCTCCGCCATCAGGATGCGGTACATGGCCACCCGCTGCTCGGCGGCGCCGTGGTCGAGGAACTGGTGCGCCATGGCGCGCAGCGTGTCCTCCGGCTTGCCGCTCTTGGCCGCCTCGTTGAAGACCACCAGCTTCAGGTCCACCCAGTAGCGGATCATGGCCGCGAACAGGTCTTCCTTGGAGCCGAAGTGATTGTAGACCGTCTGCTTGGAGACCTTGGCCTCGTTCGCGATGGCGTCCATGCTGGCGGCGCCGAACCCCACGTCCATGAACACTTTGCGCGCGGCCTCGAGGATGGCCTCGCGCTTGGCCTCGCGTCCGCCGCCGGGGGCGGTCAGGGGGATGTCGGGGTTGCTGCTCATGGCATCACTCGCTGGCGCTCGCCGGGGATTGTACCTGCAAGTGCAGGTCGGCAGCGGTGAGGGAGCCGGTGGCGGCCTTGAGGGTGTATTCGGCCACTGTCTCGTCCCGCTGGGCCCGGATCTGGTTGACCTTGGCGTTCAGGAGCTCCTGCTGGGCGTTCAGCACGTCCAGGGTGGTGCGCTCGCCCTGCTTGTACTCCGCCAGGGTGCCGTCGTAGGCGGACTGGGCTGCCTTGATCTGCACCTGGATCGCGGCCAGGCCGGCGGTGGCGGTCTGGTAGGCCTGCCAGGCCCCGATCACCTGGTCGCGGGCCTGGCGGCGTGCGTCCAGCGCCTGCTGCTGGCTGCTGGCTGCCTCGTGGCGCGCGGCGTGCATCTGCGAGGTGAGGGAGCCGCCGGCGAACAGCGGCACCGAAAGGTTCAGCATGATGGAACGGTTATCGAGGCGCTCGAACAGGAACTGAGGCTCGCGCGACTTGGACACCTGTCCACTCAAGGTCAGGCTCGGCTTCATGCCGCTCTCGGCGACATCCACGGCGCTCTCGGCCGCGGCGCTCTCGGCCTGCGCCAGCACCACTCCGTAATTCTGGTCGGCGCGGGCCAGGGCCTCATCCTGGCTCGGCGGCAGGCCGACGAGGGATGTCGGCTGTTGCAGCGCCTGGGGCGCCGCGCCGACGACACGTTCATAAGCCGCGTTGGCGGCGGTCACCGCGCCCTCGGCCTGGATGCGCGCCGCCTGGGTGCCGGCAAGACGCGCCTTGGCCTGGTCCACGTCGGTGTGGGTCACCTCGCCGTTGTCGAAACTCGCCTGAGCGGCGTCCAGCGCCTGCTGCAGCACCGCCTCGTTGCCCTGCTCCAGCGCCAGCACCGCCTGGGATTGCAGCACGTCCATATAAGCCTGCACCGCACTCAGGAGCACGCTCTGCTCCACACCGTGCAGCCGCGCTTCCTCGGCATCACGCCGGTGCTCGGCCGCGTCCACGCCCGCGCTGATCTTGCCGCCGGCGTACAGCGCCTGATCCACCTCGATGCCTACTTGGCGGGTGTTCAGCACGATGTGGTCGATGGGCAGCGCGAAACCCGGCAGCGCCATGAAGTCCACGTCCTGGTGGGAAGTGCCCACGCCACCGAACAGCTTCACCTGCGGGTAATAGCCGCCCTGGGCGGTGTCCACCCGGTCCCCCGCCGCGGCCAGCGCCTGCCTTTGGGCCTCGAGGATGGGGTTGCTCTGCCAAGCCTGGGCCAAGGCCTCGTCGAGGGTGGCGGCCTGAGTACCGACGCTGACGAAGCCAACTGTGGCAAGGAGGACGGCCTTCACGGCCTTATGGACATTGTTTGACATTGGTTTTCCATCAAATTAGACTAGACCGTCCAGTCCATTCTCCCATGCTCCCGGAAGGATGTCAAAAACCATGAACCCGCGCCTGCGCCGACTGCTCCTGATGGTCGCCCTGCCCCTCATCCTCCTGATCGGCGGCCTGTGGTACTGGGTCCACAGCGCCCGCTACCAGAGCACCGACAACGCCTACGTGGTGGCGGACCAGGTGAATGTGGCGTCCCAGATTCCAGGCCGGGTCACGGTGGTGGCCGTATCCCAGAACCAGAACGTGGCCGCCGGCCAGGTGCTGCTGCAGATCGACCCGCAGCCCTTCCAGATCGCCCTCGACCAGGCCAATGCCAACCTCGAGAACGTGCGCAACCAGATCCGCGCGCAGCAGGCGGCCTATGCCGGCGCCGAGGCCCACGTGGCGTTCCTGCACCGCGACGTGGAGCGCAAGACCAACCTCGTGAAGCAGGACGTGGTGGCCGCTTCCAAGCTCGACGACCTCAAGACCCAGCTCATCGAGGCCGAGCAGCAGATCGCCCAGATCCGCGCGAACCTCGGCGGCGACCCCTCCCTGCCCTACACCCAGCAGGCGACCTACAAGCAGGCGTTGGCGGCGCGCGACGACGCCGCGCTGCAGCTCTCCTACGCCACCCTCAAGGCGCCGGCCGCGGGCATCGTCACCGAGGTGGACATCAAGCCGGGCGACGTGGTCGCCGCGGGGCGTCCGGTGTTCGCGCTCGTGATGAGCGGCAAGCGCTGGATCGAGGCGAACTTCAAGGAGACGCAGCTCACCCGCGTCCACGTCGGCCAGAAGGTCGAGGTGGAGGTGGACACCTACCCCGGCCGCAAGTGGCCGGGCACGGTGGAGAGCATCGCCCCGGGCACGGGCTCGGTGTTCTCGGTGCTGCCGGCGCAGAACGCCACCGGCAACTGGGTCAAGGTGGTGCAGCGCATCCCGGTGCGCGTCGCGCTCGATCCCGCCGAGGGCGGACCGGACCTGCGCGCCGGCATGAGCGCCGAGGTGGACATCGACACCCACTACAACCCGCTGTTCGGCCAGGCCAGCGCGGACCAGGCCAGCGACGCGAACTGACGCCGGCGCCATGAACTTCTCCAAGCCGGCCGCAGGTGAACCGCATACCGCGATGATCACGGTAGCGGTGATGCTCGGCACCCTCATGCAGGTGCTGGACACCACCATCGCGAACGTGGCGCTGCCCAGCATGCAGGGCACCCTCAACGCCACCCAGGACCAGGTGGCCTGGGTGCTCACCTCCTACATCGTGGGCGCGGCCATCATGACGCCGCCGACAGGCTGGCTCGCCGGCCGCTTCGGCCGCAAGCACATCTACCTCATCAGCATCGTCGGCTTCACCATCGCCTCGTTCCTCTGCGGCATCGCCACCTCGCTCGGCGAGATCGTGCTGTTCCGCGTCATGCAGGGCGTGTTCGGCGCGGCCATGGTGCCCATCTCCCAGGCCATCCTGCTGGACAGCTACCCGCGCGAGAAGCACGGCATGGCCATGGCCATCTTCGGCGTCGGCATCATGCTGGGACCGATCCTGGGCCCGACGCTGGGCGGCTGGCTGACCGACAGCTACTCCTGGCGCTGGGTGTTCTTCATCAATATCCCCGTAGGCCTGCTCACGGTGATGATGGTCACGACCTACGTGCACGAGACCGAGATCAACCGCAAGCGCACGTTCGACGCGCTCGGTTTCGTGTTCCTGAGCCTCGCCATCGGCGCGCTGCAGATGCTGCTGGACCGCGGCGAACGGCAGGACTGGTTCGGTTCCGCCGAGATCGTCATCGAATGCGGACTGGCGGTGTCGGGCCTGTGGATGTTCCTGGTGCACGCCACCGGCACCGAGCATCCCTACATCGACCTGCACCTGTTCAAGGACCGCAACTACGTGCTGTCCACGCTCATCGGCCTCGTCGTGTTCACCACCCTGTTCGCCGCCATGTCCCTGGTGCCGCCGTTCGCCCAGAACCTCATGGGCTACCCCGTCGTCACCACCGGTTGGGTGCTGATGCCGCGCGGCATCGGCACCATGATCAGCATGATGCTGGCGGGACGCCTGTCCCAGAAGGTGGACCCGCGCTTCCTCATCAGCAGCGGCCTCCTGATCATGGCGTTCTCGCTCTACGAGATCAGCCACTTCGACCTGCAAGTGGACGCCTGGGCCATCACCTGGACCGGCTTCGTGCAGGGGCTCGGCATGGGCCTGTGCATGATCCCGCTCATGGCCATGGCTTTCTCCACCCTGCCCTCGGCGCTGCGCACCGAGGCAACCGGCGTGTACAACCTCACCCGCAACCTGGGCGGCAGCATCGGCATCTCCGTCGCGTTCACGCTGCTGGACCGCTTCGGCCAGGTGAATCACGCCTCCCTGGCCCAACACATCACGCCCTACAACGCGGCACTCGCCAACGCGCCGCTGGATCTCACGAGCCGGCACGACCTCGCCAGTCTCAACGCCATGGTGAGCCGCCAGGCGGCGATGATCTCCTACAACAACGACTTCAAGCTCATGATGATCCTGAGCCTGGTGGCGATCCCCATAGTGCTGCTGCTGCGCCGGCCCCGGTTCGACAAGGCGCAGCCGAAGGAAGCGGCGCCGGTGATGGAATGAGCCTGCCGGCGCTGTTCGTCTCCCACGGCGCGCCGACCCTTCCGCTGGACCGCGCCCACCCTACTCACGCCTTCCTCAAGGGTCTGGCCTCAGGGCTCGAGCGGCCGCGCGCGATCCTGGTGATATCCGCCCACTGGGACACCCGTGTGCCGACCTTCACCACTGCGGCTCACCCCGGGACCATCCACGACTTCTACGGTTTTCCAGAGCAGCTCTACGCGCTGCACTATCCCGCGCCCGGCTCCGCCGGGCTCGCGCAGGAGGCCGCCGGCCTGTTGCAGGCAGCGGGTCTCGCGACGGAGATGGATCCCGCGCGCGGGCTCGACCACGGCGCCTGGGTGCCGCTCATCCTTGCCTATCCCGAAGCTGATGTGCCGGTGGTGCAGCTCTCGGTGCAGACCCGCGCCGGCGCCGGCCACCACCTCGCCCTGGGTGCGGCCCTCAAGCCCCTGCGCGAGCGCGGCGTGCTCGTGGTCGGCAGCGGCGGCGCCACCCACAACCTGCGCGAGTTCTTCCAGCCCACGCCGGGGCAGGACGAATCCTACGTGCCGCTCTTCACCGGCTGGCTCAAGGACGTGCTGGAGCGCGGCGACCGGGAGAGCCTGCGGGACTATCGCCGGCTCGCGCCCTCCGCCGTCCGCGCCCATCCCACCGAGGAACACTTCTTCCCGCTGCTGGTGGCGGCCGGCGCCGGCGACAAAGCCGAGCGCATACACACCGCGCTCACCGGCGCGACCCTCGCTATGGATGCCTACAAATTCAGCTGATTCTCCGACCCGTGACAGGGCCGTGAACTATCTATAGGCTTTCGGGCTCTAATCCCAACCACTCTTCTTGGGGTATGCCATGAGCTTGCGGGTCCTCCATAACCTGTGCCTCGCCGCGTCCCTGGTCTTCGCCGCCTCCGCCCTGGCGGATGACAC
>DATAHN010000025.1:0-5965 GCA_036263155.1 Gammaproteobacteria bacterium
CCTCGGCGCCGAACGCCGGCTCGATGCGGACGGGCTCGCGCTCCGAGAGGCCGGGGACGCGCGCGGCGAGGGCGCGGGCGTCGTGCGCGGCGGCGGCCCCGGCGGCGAAGGCGGCGAGCCCGAGCGCGAGGGCGGCGAGCGCCAAGTGGCGCGGGTTCATGGCGAGACTCCCTGCAGGAACACGCGCTCGGTGTGGGCGATGAGCCGGTCGAGGTAGTCGGTCTTGACGCGCATGCCGAAGACCTCGCGGGTGACGGGCATGGCGACGAAGGGGAACACCGCGAGGCTCACCATGGAGAGTGCGGTGAGGCTGGGGTCGGCGTCGGCACGGATGCGCCCTGCGGTCTGCTCGCGCTCGATGAGCCGGGTGAGCATGCCGCCGCCTTTGGTGGCGAACTGCTGGATGAACCAGCCGCGCAGGCGCCCGCCCTCGGCCACCACCTCCCGCAGGATCAGCGGCGGCATCCAGGGGTTCGCGCCCAGGGTGTGCATGTAGAGGTTGAAGAAGTTGCGCAGGGCACTGGGATCGTCGGCGGCAGCCAGCACGGAAGAGAGGCGCTCGATGAGCGGGGTGAAGGTGTCGGTGAGCATGGCCTCGTACAGACCCTGCTTGCTGCCGAAGTAGTAATGGATCATGGCCGGGTTCACCTGGGCCGCTTCGGCCACCTCGCGTATGGAGACGGCGTCGTAACCCTGCTTGGCGAAGAGGCCGCGGGCCGCCTCCAGGAGCTGGCGGCGGACGGTCTGATCGGCACCGGCGGGTGGACGGCCGGGCTGCTTGCGGGTATTTGTATTCATTGACTTATTTAATCATACGATTAATTAAATATCAACGATTGTTATTGCTTGGATATCAGTCACTTGGGTAGTTTTGGGTCGCTGCTATAGTGACTCGGCTAGTTACGACGGGAAGGGGGAGGCATGCAGATCGGCATCCTGGGAAGCGGCGACGTGGGCCAGGCCTTGGGCCTGGGCTTCCTCAAGCTCGGCCACGACGTGAAGATCGGCAGCCGTAATCCCGACAAGCTTCAGCCCTGGCTCGCGAAGGCGGGCAAGCGCGCCTCTGCCGGCAGCTTCGAGGACGCCGCGCGCTTCGCGGACGTGGTGGTGCTGGCGACGCTGTGGAGCGGCACCGAGGCAGCGCTCGGGCTCGCGGGGCCGGTGAACCTCGCCGGCAAGCTGGTGATGGATGTGACCAACCCCCTCGTCTACGAGAGCGGGCGGCCGCCGCGGCTCGCGCTCGGCCAGACCGATTCCGGCGGCGAGCAGGTGCAGCGCTGGCTGCCCCAATCCAAGGTGGTGAAGGCCTTCAACACCGTGGGCCACGCGCACATGGTGGACCCGCAGTTCCCCGGCGGCCCGCCGGACATGTTCATCTGCGGCGAGGACACCTCCGCCAAGCATGTGGTGGCGAGCTTCTGCAAGCAGTTCGGCTGGGGCGTGGTGGACGCGGGCGGCATCGCCGGCGCGCGCCTGCTGGAACCCCTGTGCATCCTGTGGGTGGAGTACGGCCTCAAGACCCAGAGCTGGAACCACGCCTTCAAGCTGCTGCGTCGTTGACGCGCCTATAATCCGTGACGCATCCGACAAGGAGTATCCGCGTGTCCATCCACTCCCGCATCCTTCTCGCCGCCGGCCTCGCCGGCTGTGTTTTCGCCGCTGCCGCGGCGCCCTTGCCGCGTCCGCAGCACGTCGTGGTGGTGATCGAGGAGAACCGCTCCTACGGCAACGTGGTGGGGAGCCCCGACACGGCCTACATCAATCAGCTCGCATCCCAGGGCGCGCTGCTCACCCAGTACTTCGCCATCACCCATCCCAGCGAGCCCAACTACGTGGCGATGTTCTCCGGCGATACGCAGGGGGTGACCGATGACAGCTGCCCGCATAGCTACAAGGCGCCGAACCTGGCGGAGGCGCTGCTCGGTGCCAAGCTCAGCTTCGCCATCTATTCCGAGAACATGCCGGAAGCAGGGTTCACGGGCTGCGCTTCCCAGGACAAGCTCTACCGGCGCAAGCACAACCCAGTGCCGGATTTCCCGGCGGTGCCGGCCTCGGCGAACCGACCCTTCAGCGACTTCCCCAGCGACTATTCGAAGCTGCCCACGGTGTCCTTCGTGGTTCCGAACATGATCAACGACATGCACGACGGCACCGCGGCCCAGGGCGATGCGTGGCTGAAGGACAAGCTGGAGGGCTATGCCAAATGGGCCTTGAAGAACCACAGCCTGCTGGTATTGACCTGGGACGAGGATGACGGTGCCGAGGGCGGCCACAATCGTGTGATGACGGTGGTGCTGGGTCAGGACGTGAAGCCAGGCCATTACGAGGCTCACCTCACCCACTACGACCTCCTGCGCACGGTCACGGACATGTACGGCCTGAAACCCATCGGCCACGCTGCCGAGGCGCACGCCATCGATGGCATCTGGAAGTGATGCCGTGCCTGCGATAGTGGAAGCGCGCCAGGACGAGTACCTCATCTCCACAGATCCCAAGCGGCTGGATATCAAGGCAGTGCACGCCTTCTTGACCACCTGTTACTGGTGCGCGGGCATCTCTCCGGCGCTGGTGGAGAAGGCGTTGCGGAACTCCCTGTGTTTCGGCCTCTATCACGGCAAGGAGCAGGTGGGCTTGAGCCGGGTGGTGACGGACTATTCCACCTTCGCGTACCTCTGCGACGTGTACGTGCTGGAGGCGCACCGGGGCAAGGGCCTGGGCCACTGGATGGTGGAGTGCGTGATGACCCATCCGGACCTGCAGAACCTGCGCCGCTTCACCCTCGCCACCAAGGATGCCCATGGCGTCTATGCGAACTTCGGGTTCACGGCGCCCAAGGCCCCGGAACGCCAGATGGAGCGCCACGACCCGGACGTCTATAAGCGCCTGGCGGCGGAAGCGGAGCGAGGGAGTTGAAGACTCTCGGGATGATCGGTGGCATCAGCTGGGAGTCCACTACTCACTACTACCAGCGCCTGAACCAGCTGGTGGCGGAGCGCCTCGGCGGGCTGCATTCGGCCGAGCTCCTGATGCACAGCGTGGACTTCGATCCCATCCAGCACCTGCAGCACGCCGGCGACTGGCAGGCCTGCGGGCGCATCTTCACGGGCATCGCCCGGCGCCTGGAGCAGGCGGGCGCCCAGGGGCTCATCGTCTGCGCCAACACCATGCACATCCTGGCGGATGAGATCCGCGCGGCAGTGTCCATCCCGCTGATCCACATCGCCGACGCCACGGCTCTGGCGGCGAAGCAGGCTGGCGTTGATAGCGTGGCCCTGCTGGGCACGCGCTTCACCATGGAGCAGCCCTTCTACCGGGAGGTGCTGGAATCCCACGGCCTGCAGGTGTTCACACCCGATGAAGCCGGCCGCGAGCGACTGCACCGCATCATCTATGACGAGCTCTGCTTGGGTGTCGTGAAACGCGGTTCAAAAGAAGCTTTCTACAGAATCGTGGATGAACTGGCCAAAGATGGCGCCCGCGGTGCGGTGCTGGGCTGCACGGAGTTCACGCTGATCGCGGATGCGGCCAGGAGCCCGGTGCCGCTACTCGATACCACCGAGCTGCATGCCCGGGCTGCGGTGGAGTGGATGCTCGCCTGAGTTACCTGGAGATACGGATGCCGCTGACTTGGATGACGCCAGGCGTCTTTGGACAAGGTATTCCAGGCCTTCCGTTTGTCTCAACGGAATAACAGAAGCCTGCTTGGATGTGCAGGGTCTTGCCTGCATAGGCCGGCGGTGCCGCTGGCAGGGCTGCCTGCGAGACTGCCTTGAGAGAAGCCTTGTCCAGCCACCTGTCCTTGCTGGATTCGATGAGGACGATGTTGCTCGCGATGCCATCCAGGTAATCGAAACCCATCACGTTGCTACCCATGGTGCCGCTCATGATCGCTTCCTTGGGATAGACCTTCCACCGGTCTATCGCCTCAGCCACGGTGGCCTCGAATGATTCGAGGGGTGTGGGCATGGCGAGCGGCACGGAGAATTCATGAGCAGCGGCGGCATAGGGACCCGTGGGTTTGGGCGGGTGTGCCTCGACCACTTGGTGCAGCATCAGCCGGTCCATGTCCAGATTCCCTGTGCTCTCGACGATCTCAGGATAGGAGATGTCGCCTTCGGCGAAGGTGAACTTCACCGTGCCGTGGAGCCGCGGCGTGGACAGGTCGGACGGATCGGCGGGGGAATGCACCACCGATTGGATGGCATTCAGCAGCGCCAGATCCCAATGCGGGTCTTGCCAGTAGGGATCGGTATCCGGATTGAACTTGCGCGATGGCGCGGGAGAATTCGGGTCGGGCGCAGATGCGCAGGCACCGATCAGCACGCATGTCAGCACCAGAGCAGCTTGCCCGCGCATGACTCAGTGTCCCCTGCCGGCGTTCAGGTGGTCGAAGTTAAGGATTGCGTTGAACACCAGGGGATAGGTGCCCACGGTCTCGGCGCGGTAGATGGGGTCGCTGGCGAACAGGAGCACATGACCCTTGCCGAGGGGCGAGTCCACCACCGCCGGGCGGCCGGCCATCTCCTGACCTGACTGGAGCAAGCCGGAGATGAGCAGTTCGTTCGCGTCGCCGTAGCGCAGGATCACGCGCGGGCGATAGGCTTCCGGTATCAGGAAATAGTTGTTGCGAGCCTGGTCCTCGTTGACGGGCATGGCCTCCCAGGGCTTGGCGGAAGGCAGCGCCGGAGGCGCCACGTAGGCGCGGCCCTGGGGCACGTCCTCCTCATCCGGGCCGCCGCGGCCGGTGGGGCGCTGGTAGTCGCCGGCGCCATGCAGGCCGAAGTCGCCGAACACGGCCTGGTTGCTGATGGTGAAGCTCGCGCCGTCGGCGCTGTACATGGGCAGGGTGGCGGCGTAGCCGTAGGCCACGGGGCTGCCCTGGTCCACGGTGTAGGCCTTGAGGATGCTGCCGACCACTTTGAGGTCGCGGGTCTGGTTCATGCTGACCCCGGCGGCGAGGCCTGTCTCCACCGCGAACTTGGCGGTGTCACCGGAGGTGACCAGGAGGCCGCCTTCGCTGACGAAGCGCTTGAGGTTGGCGACACCGTTCCAGCCCAGGCCTGGGCGGATGTCATCGGTCTCGTCGATAGGCAGGGTGTTGGGCAGCACCGACTTGTTCCAGGGGATAGGCTTCCCGTACATCGGGAGGCCGTCCACGATGAGCTGGGTGCTGTTGTAGCCGATGGGCCCGAACAGGATGGCGTCGTACTTGCCGCGCAGGTCCGCATCCCGCGCCGCATCCTGGGTGCTTATATAGGTATAGGGGACGTGCAGCTTGTCCAGCGCCTGGCGCCACCAGCCCTCGGTCTGGGTGTCTATCCAGCTGTGCATGATGGCGATGCGCGGAACTCCCAGCTTGTGGCGTGCCACGTCCGGCGCGGCACCGACGGCGTAAGCGGTCAGTCCCAGGTCCTTGAGGGTGCCATCCAGGTCCTTGCGGCCCACGCCCTTCAGGATGTAGCTGCCCCGGCCGAAATGGCGGCCGGCGGCGTCGAACTCCGCATCCGCCGCTTCGATGCCGGCGCCCTTGAGGGTGTAGCGCAGGGTCATGAGCGCAGTGTCCGCATCCTGGGAGATGAGGAACACCGACCCCTCGCCCTGCACGCCGCCCGCGGCTTTCACTTCGCCGGTGACGGGTTGCATGGAGGCCTTGAGCACCGCGAGGTCGGTGACGCGCACCACCTCGGTGTTGAAGAGATCCCCCAGGGACCAGGCGGTGTCGTCGTAGGGGTGCTTCTGTGGATCCTCCGGCGCCCAGTACTGGCGGTCCAGGAGCGTGTCGGCGATGCGGCTGTAGGGCTGGTCCATGCGCACCACGTAGCTGCCCGCCGGGAAGCTGCGGCTCACGTGCTTGGGTTCGCTGTCGCGCGGACCGGCCGGCGGCGTCAGGTCCACGCTGAAGGAGGCGGTGGCACGCTGCACCTCGGCATGCTGCACGCGCAGCACGTTGAGGAGCTGGGCCTGG
>DATAHN010000026.1:0-20439 GCA_036263155.1 Gammaproteobacteria bacterium
CTTCCCTTCTGCTTCGCCTAATACAGCGCCCGGTCCGAAGAAATAAGGGACAGACCACGTTTAATTGCAATCCCCCCCTCTTGTCACAAAAGATTCATACATGGCGGCCTCCTATGACTCGATTGGGGAGGGGCTATCCAGTCCGGTCTTGTCTGCTTAGCATCCGGCACATGTTCTTGGTTTAGCTGGATACCACCACCCGGTTGCGCCCCTTCTGCTTCGCCTCATACAGCGCGCGGTCGGCAGCGTTGATGAGCGCGCTGATGCTGGTGGTGGCGCGGTTGTAGGTGGCGATGCCGATGCTCACCGTGATCTTCACCGGGCCTTGGGGCGAGTCCACCGTGAGCGTCTCCACCGCGTGGCGCAGCCGCTCTGCGGCGTCCAGCGCCAGGTCCGCCGCCGTCTCCGGCAGGAACGCCACGAACTCCTCGCCGCCGTAGCGGCCGATCACGTCCTGCTGGCGCAGGCAGGCGCGGCAGCTGTCCGCCAGCACCCGCAGCACCTTGTCGCCGGTCTCGTGGCCATAGCTGTCGTTGACGCGCTTGAAGTGGTCCACGTCCAGCATCAGCACCGAGAGCTCCCGCTGGTAGCGGCGGCTGCGGTCGAACTCCGCCTCGGCCCGCTGCAGGAAGCTGCGGCGGATGGCGAGGCGTGTCAGGCCGTCGGTGGTGGCGAGCCGCTCCAGGTCCCTGATCAGGAGCGCGCGGTCCAGCGCCACGCTCACCTGCTTGGCCATGGCAGCGGCGATGTCCAGGCCCTGGGCCTGGATGGTCTTGGCCGCGCGCCCCACCAGCAGCAACCTGTAGGGCCGGTTGCCCGAGACCAGCGGCACCGCGAGGTAATGGCGCGGGGCCTGGCCGGCGGGCTCCAGCGTCGCTGCCTCCGCGTCCGTGAGCAGGCGCGGCAGCGGGTCCTTGCGCAGTGCCGCCGCTACCTGCGCGTGGGCCGTGGGCCAGCGCTCGTGGTAGAGCTGCTCCACCGCGTCGCCGCCGCGGCAGCCGATGAGTGTCATGCCCGTGTCCCGCTCCACGTAGAACAGCGCCCGGTCGTACTCGATGAACTTCATCAGGCTGTCCAGGAGGCAGGCGGCGATGGCGTTCTCGTCCTCCAGCGCGGTTACGGACTGGATGAGCTGGTGCAGCGCCTCGGCCCAGCGCCGGCGGTTGCGCTCCTCGGCATAGGCCTGGCGCCGCTTCAGGGAGCGGGCGAACAGGTAGAACCCGCCGCCGCCCACCACCAGCGCCGCGAGCACGTATCCCAGGTAAGCCCACCAGCTGCGCCAGGGCGGCGGCAGCACGTCGATCGCGAGCGTCGCCTCGCGCCCGGACCAGGTGATGCCGTCGTTGGAGCCCTTCACGTGCAGCACGTAGTGGCCGGGGTCGAGGTTGGTGTAGGTCACGGTGCGCTCGCCGGCGATGCTGTGCCACTCCTCGTCGAAGCCCTCCAGCGTGTAGCGGAAGCGGTTGCGGGCGGGCTGCGCATAGTCGAAGGCGGCGAACTCGAAGCCCAGGATGTTGTCGCGGTAGCGCAGCTGTGGCGTCTCGCCTGCCGCAGGCACCTGCGGCTTGCCCAGCACCGTGAAGCGCGTGATGGCCACGTCCGGCGCGGGCGAGACACCGTCCAGCGCGGCGGGATGGAAGCTGGTGAGACCGTTGCCGCCGCCGAAGAACAGCTCGCCGTCGGCGGCGGCATAAGCGGCGCCTTCGTTGAAGCCGCCCTTCTGCAGCCCGTCCGGCTCGGCGTAGTTGCGGCGCACCGTGCCGTCCGGCGAGAAGCGAGTGATGCCCTTGCCGGTGGCGAGCCAGAGGTCGCCGTCCCGCTCCAGCATGCCGTCGATGCTGAGGTCCGGCAGCCCCTCCGCGCGTCCGTAGTGGCGCACGACGCCGCCCTTGGGGTCGATGGCGTCGAGACCGTTGTCGGTGCCGGCCCACACGCGCCCGTCGCGGGTGGCGAGGCAGCTCAGCACCGAATCGCTGGCGATGCCGTGGCGCGCGTCGCCCGTCTCGCTGTACACCTCGAAGCTGTCGTGCACGCCGTCGAAGCGCGCCAGGCCCGCCGGCGTCGCCACCCACAGCGCGCCGTCGCGGCTCTGGCACAGGCCGCCGGCGAAGCCGTGGGGCAGCGCATCGGCACGCGCGGAGTCCGGCATGAAGCGGCGCAGCACCTTGCCGGCGGCGGGATCGAACTGCGCCAACCCGGACTCGGTGCCGACCCACAGGCGGCCCTGGGCATCCTCGAGGATGGAGTTCACGCTGTTCTGGTAGGGGTCGCCACCCGCGCCCGCCAGCGGGTGGAACGCGAAGCTGTCACTCGCCGGCAGGTAGCGCGCGATGCCGTAGTCGGTGCCGAACCACAGGCGCCCTTCCCGGTCGCCATGGATCGCGTTCACCGCCTTGTCGTCCGGCGTGGAGGCCGGCCGCCCCGGCAGGATGTACTGCCGGTAGTGGCGGCGCGTGGGATCGAGACGCGTGAGGCCCTTGAGGCTGCCCACCCACAGCGTGCCGTCCGCCTGCTTGTAGATCGAGGTGACGATGTCGCCGGCGAGACCGTCGGCCGAACCCGGGTGGGAATGGTAGTAGCCGAACACCTGGGTGCGCGGGTTGTAGATGTCGATGCCGCTGTAGTAGCCGCCGATCCAGTAGAGGCCGGTGCGGTCCTGGTAGAGCGTGTGCAGGTCGTCGTCCCTGAGGCTCGCGGGGTCCGTGGGATCGTGCCGGTAGCTCGTGAAGCAGCCGCTCTTGGGATCGAAGCGGGTGAGGCCGCCGTGCAGCAGCGCGATCCACAGGTCGCCCTCCCCATCCTGCACCATGCCGCGCACGTGGTCGCTGTAGAGCGCGCACTCCTGGCCTGGCTGCATGACGTGGAGCGCCGTGAGCACACCGCGCGCATCCACCACGCCGATGCCGTGCTCGCTGCCGACCCACAGCCGGCCGGCGCGGTCAGCATAGAGCCGGCTGATGGGCGCCACGTCCAGCACCGGCTGCGCCCGGGCGAGCAGCGCGGGCTCACCCTTGAGCGCGAGGCGCACCAACGCGTCGTGCTGCTCGTCGTACCAGAACACGCCGTGGTCGGAACCCACCCAGAGGCGGCCGCGTGCATCCTCCAGCAGCGACAGGATGCGCTCGCCGTTGGGCAGCGTGGAATGCGTGGCGTAGTGGCGGAAGTCACCGCCGTCGAGCCGGTCCACGCCCCGGTCCGTGCCGACCCACAGCCGGCCCTTATGGTCGAACAAGAGCGCGAACACCCGGTCGTCCGCGAGGCTGCCGGGCCGGTCCGCGGCATGGGTGTGGTGCACGAAGCGCGCCTCGCCGGGCGCGAGGCTGTCGAGTCCCGCGCCTTCGGTGCCGGCCCAGAGCGTGCCGTCCGGCGCGAAGGCCAGCGCGGTGACGATGTTCTGCGCCAGGGAGTCCGGCTCATGCGGGTCGTGCAGGTAGGTGACGAAGCGGTAGCCGTCGTAGCGCTGCAGACCGTTGTCGGTGGCGATCCACATGTAGCCCACCTTGTCCTGCAGCAGCGCTTGCACGTTGCCGCTGGCGAGGCCGTCTTCGGTATCGAGGTGGCGGAAGTGGGGCGTGGAACCGGGCGGGTAGGGGACGGCGGGTGCAGGGTGAGCAGCCGGGGCCGGCACGAGGCAGGCAGCCAGCATGAGGCCCGGCAGGGAAAGACGGCCGATGGAGCGCTTTGGGCTCGGCATGGAGACTACCGGTTCTGTCCCTAATGAGATCGGGTCGCGCCCGCTCTTATTTGACAGATTGTTCCCGGATTGGCGGCGCCCGTCCAGCTAGGCCGTGAGGAAACCCCATAGCAGCAGTGCCGCGCCGGCGGTGGCGAGCAGGGCCGGGACCCAGGCGGGACCTTCCCCCAGGCCCGTCAGCACCAGCCCGCCCAGGAGCAGCGCCCCGCCTCCGGCGGCCCGGTAACGGTGCCGGCTCATGGCCTCCAGGGCCGCTTCCCGCTGCAGCTCCCGCGCGGCGTCAGCACGGATCGGGTCCTCTTCCGCGAGGCGCCGCAGGATCGTGTGGAGCCGGCTCGGCGCTTCCAGCAGGAGCTCGCGCACCACCGGCAGCCCGTCCAGCACGCGCTTCAGGGTGGCGCGGGGCCCCATGCGCTCGCGGGTCCAGTCCTCGAGGAAAGGCTTGGCGGTCTGCCACAGGTCGAGCTCCGGGTAGAGCTCGCGGCCCAGGCCCTCGATGTTGAACAGCGTCTTCTGCAGCAGCACCAGCTGCGGCTGCACTTCCATGTTGAAGCGGCGCGCGGTCTGGAACAGTCGCAGCAGCACCTGGGCGAAGGAGATGTCCTTGAGCGGCTTGTTGAAGATCGGTTCGCACACCGAGCGGATCGCCATCTCGAACTCGTCGGCGCGGGTGCCCGGCGGCACCCAGGAGGACTCCACGTGCAGCTCCGCCACGCGCCGGTAGTCGCGCTGGAAGAACGCCAGGAAGTTCTCGGCCAGGTAGTACTGGTCGCGGCGGCTCAAGGTTCCGATAATGCCGAAGTCCACCGCCATGTAGATGGGCCGCTGCGGGTCCTCGACCCCGACGAAGATGTTGCCGGGATGCATGTCGGCGTGGAAGAAGTTGTGCTTGAACACCTGCGTGAAGAAGATGGTCACGCCGTTCTCGGCGAGGCGCTTCATGTCCGTGCCGCGTGCACGCAGCGTGGTGAGGTCGCTTACCGGCACGCCGTGGATGCGTTCCATCACCATCACGTCGCGCCGGGTCAGGTCCCAGTGCACCTCGGGCACGTACAAGAGGTCCGAGCCCTCGAAATTGCGCTTGAGCTGGGTGGCATTGGCCGCCTCGCGCACCAGATCGAGCTCGTCCAGCACCGTCTTCTCGTACTCCGCCACCACCTCCAGCGGGCGCAGGCGGCGGCCGTCGCTGGAGTAAGCCTCCGCCAGGCGCGCGATGAAGTAGAGGACGTCCAGGTCCGCGCGCACCAGCCTCTCCACGCCGGGCCGCAGCACCTTAACCACCACCTCGCGGCCGTCCTTGAGCTTCGCTGCGTGCACCTGGGCGATGGAAGCGGAGGCCAACGGCGTCTCGTCGAATGCGGCGAAGAGTTCCGTCACAGGCTGGCCGAGGGAGCGCTCCACGATGATGCGCGCCTCGCGGCCCGGGAACGGCGGCACCTGGTCCTGCAGCTTCGCAAGCTCGTCGGCGATGTCCAGTGGCAGGAGATCGCGGCGCGTGGAGAGCACCTGGCCGAACTTGACGAAGACGGGGCCGAGCTCCTCCAGCGAGAGGCGGATGCGCTCGCCGCGGGTGACGGTCTTGCTGCGGGTCCAGTAGAAGGGGTTGAAGTAGACGATGAAGCGCATGGGCCGGAAGAGGTGCGTGGCGAGCACGATCTCCCCGAGGCCGTGGCGCATGAGGACCCAGTTCACGCGCCACAGGCGCAAGGCCTGGCGGGCGGTGATCATGTGGGCCGCCTCAGGCGCGACTCAGCGCGCTTCACCCGTGCCGTGAGGCGCTCGGCGTCGTCCCGCAGCCGGTCCACGCCCGCGAGGAAACCCTCCACCTCGTGGCGCGGCGGCAGCTCGCGTGACTCGTAGTGCAGGTAGTCGGCCACGTCCTGGCCGAGGCGCCGGCCCGCGTCGCGGCCCCAGCCCAGGAAGCCGCGCACGGCGTTGCCCACCTGGCGTGCCGCCACGTCGCCGATGCGCCGTGCCAGGAGTTCCTCCCAGTCCAGGTCGGCGTTCTTCAGCAGGCGCGAGAACACCTGCGCCGTCTCCGCCTCGCCGCTGATGGTCATACCCTTGGGGATCGCCTCGCCGTCGCGCTTCAGGGCCGCCGCCGCGAGGGAGGCGGCGCGTGCGCGCACCGTGATGTCCGCCGTGCCGTGGTAGTCCGCCGCCACGGTCATGCGGCCGCCCTGGGGCAGGAAGTGCAGCGTGAGCGGCAGACCGATGAGTTCCAGGCGGATGGCCTTGCCCTCGAGCTTCGCGAGGTCCGCGCGTGCCGCCCTGGAACCCTGCAGCGAGGTCTCGAGTGCCTTCTCGACTCCCGCGGCAATCAGGTCGCCGAAGGGCAGCGCGCTCACAGCTTGTGGCCCCGGTGCAGTGCGACGATGCCGCCCGTGAGGTTGAAGTAGTCGCAGCGCTCGAAGCCCGCCGACTGCATCATGCCCTTGAGCGTCTCCTGGTCCGGGTGCATGCGGATGGACTCGGCCAGGTATCGGTAGCTCGCCTCGTCCTTCGCCACGAACTTGCCCAGCATGGGCAGCACCTTGAACGAGTAGCTGTCGTACAGCGGTTTCAAGCCTGGCGCCGTGGGATGCGAGAACTCCAGCACCAGTAGCCGGCCGCCCGGCTTCAGCACCCTGAACATGCTCGCCAGGGCCTCCTGCTTGCGCGTGACGTTGCGCAACCCGAAGCCGATGGTGACGCAGTGGAAAGAGTCCGTCGCGAATGGCAGCCGCTCGGCGTCGGCGATCGCGTACTGCACGTTGGACGATTCGCCCGCGTCCACCAGCTTGGCGCGGCCGTGGGCCAGCATGGCGGGGTTGATGTCCGTGAGCAGCACCGAGCCACTCTCGCCCACCTGCCGCGCCATGCCGCGGGCCAGGTCGCCGCTGCCGCCGGCCACGTCCAGCGCCCGCTGGCCGGGCTTCAATCCCGTCTGACCTAAGGCGAAGCGCTTCCAGAGGCGGTGCACGCCGAACGACATGAGGTCGTTCATGAGGTCGTAGTTGTCCGCCACCGACTCGAACACCTGGCGTACCCGCGCGGCTTTCTCGCCCACGCTGACGCGCTGGTAACCGAAATCGGTGGTGTTATCGCCGGCGGGCTTGTTCATGTTCTGGAGGTAGGTTCGGGACGGCCCATTCTAGCAGCCGCGCCGGGGAGGCCGAAAACCCAGGGAAAGACCGGGTGTTAAACCCGTTTGAAGATGAGACTGGTGTTTATCCCGCCGAAGGCGAAGTTATTGCTGATGATGCAGTCGGTCTCGAGCTTGCGCACGCCGCCCGTGATGTAGTCCAGCTCGGCGCAGGCCGGATCCAGCTCGTCCAGGTTCAGGGTGGGGGCGAACCAGTCCTCCAGCATCATGCGGATGCTGAGCCAGGCCTCGAGGGAGCCGCAGGCGCCCAGGGTGTGGCCGAAGTGGCCCTTGAGGGAACTGAAAGGTATCTTGCTGCCGAACACCTGCTGCGTCGCCACCGACTCTGCGATATCGCCGCGGTCGGTGGCCGTGCCGTGCGCGTTCACATAGCCGACCGCGCTGGCCGGCAGGCCCGCGTCCTGCAAGGCCAGTTCCATGACCCGCGCCATGGTCTCGGCCTGAGGCTGGGTGATGTGCGCGCCGTCGCTGTTGGTGCCGAAACCCACCACCTCGGCGTAGATCTTTGCGCCGCGCGCCTTGGCGCGCTCCAGGTCCTCGAGCACCACGCTCGCGGCGCCCTCGCCGATCACGAGGCCGTCGCGATGCTTGTCGAAGGGGCGCGGCGCCGTGGTCGGCGCATCGTTGCGGCGGCTCGCCGCGAACAGCGTGTCGAACACCGCGGTCGGGCCCATGCTTAGCTCCTCCGCACCGCCGGCGATCATCACGTCCTGCTGGCCGTGCTTGATCGCCTCGTAGGCGAAGCCGATGCCCTGGCTGCCCGAGGTGCAGGCGCTGGTGGAAGGGATGACGCGGCCGGTGATGCCGAAGAACAGGCCGATGTTCACCGCGCCGGTGTGGCTCATCATCTGCACGTAGGTGTTGGAGGTGAGCCCTCTGAGGCTCCTGTGCTCGCCCATGCGGCCGAAGGCCATGGTGGCCTCGGCGCCGCCGGCGCAGGCGCCATAGGCGATGCCGGTGCGGCCGGATTTCAGGATGGGATCGCCGATGAGGCCCGCCTGCTCCAGCGCGAGCTCGCTGGCGCGGGTGGACATCACCGCCACCGGCGCCATGCTGCGCAGGATCTTGCGGTCGTAGTGGGGCGGCAGCTGGTAGGGGGCGACCGGCGCCGCCAGCTTGCTGCCGAGATCGTCGAGCTTGTCCCACTCCGCCATGCGCACCACGCCGGAGCGGCCCTCGCGCAGCGCGCCGGAGATCGATTCCCAGTCGTGGCCGAGCGCGGTGACGCCGCCGAAGCCGGTGATTACGACGCGGCGCGGCACGGGGAGGTTCCGGTGTGGGGAAGGGGGGACATCGGGTGATGATATATCCAAACGCCGGGACTTTAGGTCCCGGCCGGGCCGCGGGCCCTCAGGGGCTGGGTTGGGACGGTACCAGCATCTGCTCGATGATGCGCTGTACGTCGGCCACGGTGCGCACGCCCTTGAAATCCTCGGGACTGACCTTGCGGCCGGTCATCTCCTGCAGTTTGATGACCATGTCCACGGCGTCGATGCTGTCCAGGTCCAGGTCCTCGTAGAGGCGGGCCTCGGGGGTGATCTTCGCGGGGTCGAGGTCGAACTGCTCCACAAGGGTGTCCTTGAGGGTCTTGAAGACGTCCTGTGGGAGCATTACGCGGCTCTCTATATATCTGGATATATGGTTATCGAGCGCCGGAAGGCCGGCTCCCATGTCGGCCGCTCATCGGGTGGCGACCGTGGGCGCTATGTTAACGCTTCTGGACGCCCGGGCAAGGGCTCGGACTCCGCTTCAGGGCCGATGCCGAGGAGTTCCGGCAGCGTGACGCACTCCAGGCCCCGTTCCCGCAGGCCCTCCAGGATGATGCTCACGGCCTCGGCACATCCTCCGCGGTGCCGGCCCGGCAGATGGTGGCCATCGTGCAGCAGCACGATGTCGCCGCCGCGGATCCGCTTCAGCACCCGCTGCGCTATGCGCCCAGGGTCTGCGTCCAGGGTGTCGCGGCTGTGCACCGACCAGGCCACCAGGGTCAGCCCCATCTTCCAGAGCGCATGCCCGAGCTCGCCGCTCTTGATGCCCACCGGCGGCCGGTACAGGGGCAGCGGCCGCCGCCCGGTCGCCGCCGCGATGGCCTCTTCGCAGCGGGTGAGCTCCTGCACGTGGCGGCCGGTCATGTAGAAATTCTGCAGAAAGGAGTGCTGCCAGGAGTGGTTCGCGAGCACGTGGCCCTCCGCGGCCATGCGCCGGCCGAGCTCCGGCTGCGCGGCGAGCGCGCGGCCCACCACGAAGAAGGTGGCGCGGGCGCCGTGGCGCTTGAGCACGTCCAGCACCTGGGGCGTCACCTCCGGGTCCGGGCCGTCGTCGAAGCTGAGTGCGACCTTGCGGCTTGCCCGGTCGCCGTGGCTCACCGCCGGATGGAAGAGGCTCGAGCCCGGGCGGAACATGCCGTCCGCCGACACCAGCACCAGCAGCGCCGTCAGCAACAGGAACCAGGCCGGCAGCGCGCCGGGGAACAGCGCTCCGCCGAGCGCCACCAGCGCGCACAGCACTGCGGCGCGGTGGATGTTCCAGCGCAGGAGGTCCGTGAGTCGGGGGCGGCGTGCCATCGCCGATATGATAATGCGCGGGGCCCTAGCCCTGCAGGAAACCCGCGCCCGTGAGCGGCAACTCCGTCCATCCACCCCGAAGCGTGCGGCGCCGGCAGCGCCATTCCGGGTCGCCGCCGCGCAGCGCCGCCGCCAGCTGCCAGTGGGACGGGAACGCTGTGTGCAGGAAGTGCCATTCTCCCGGCGGGAACGGGGCTTCCAGCCGCGCGCGGCCCTCGTCCATGTCGAAGCAGGCGTGGCGCAACCCGTCCCAGACCGAGAGTTGCGCGGCCTTGCAGGCGGCTTCCTTGAGAGTCCAGAGCCGATAGAACGCCTCAAGCTGCGTGTCACCGCCGAGCTCTGCGAGCCGCGCCGCTTCCCGGGTGCAGAACAGCCGCGCCGCCTGCCCGGCCACTGCGCGTGGGCGGCGGCGTTCCAGGTCCACGCCCACCGGCAGCGGTGCCAGCGCCACTGCGAAGAAGTCGCCGCTGTGACTGAGGTTGAGGTGCAGTTCCGCGGCCAGGTAGCGCACCCCGCCTTCGTCGCCGGTGACGAGCGCCGCCGGGTCCGCCTCCCCCAGCACCGCTTCCAACGCATCGAGCAGCAGTGCACGGCCGCCGAGCCAGCTCAGGCGGCGCGCCGCTGCGGTGAAAGCGTGGTAGCGCGCCCGTTCTTCGGAACGCAGGCGCGGCAAGAGCGTCTTCTCCCGCGTCCCGTGGCCGGCGGCGTCCGCCTCCGCCAGCATGATCTCGACCCGGATGGCGGTCACGTTATGTCCGTCCTGACCCCGCGAATCCCCGCACCATAGCACGGTCGCCGCGCGGGGAGCGGCAGACATGCTAGATTGCTCGGACCTCTGGCTGGAGCGCGCCCATGGATAACCATACCGAACAATGCGACGTGCTGGTGATCGGCGGCGGTCCCGGCGGCAGCACCGCCGCGGGCCTGCTCGCACGCAAGGGCCACAAGGTCATCCAGCTCGAGAAGGACCATCATCCGCGCTTCCACATCGGCGAATCGCTGTTGCCCATGAACATGCCGGTGTTCGAGCGGCTCGGCGTCATGGACAAGATTCGCGCCATGGGCATCCACAAGCCCGGCGCCGACTTCGAGGCCAAGAACGAGCGCGGCTACAATACCTATCTGTTCGCGCGCGCCCTCGGCGACAGCCCGCCGAACGCCTACCAGGTGTGGCGCCAGGACTTCGACAAGATGCTGTTCGACCACGCCCGTGAGTGCGGCGCCGACGGCCGCGAGGGCGCAGAGGTGGTGGCGGTGGAGCAGCGCGGCCCGCGCGATACTCTCGTGGACGTGAAGACCGACGACGGGCGGATCTACCGGATCCAGGCACGTTACCTGCTGGATGCCAGCGGCCGCGACGCCTTCATGGCCAGCAAGAAGAAGATCCGCAAGAAGAACCCGCAGCACCAGAGCGCCGCGATCTTCGGCCACTTCCGCGGCGCGGAGTTCCGCCCCGGCGCCGATGCCGGCAACATCAGCATCTACAACTTCCCGTACGGCTGGATGTGGATGATCCCGCTGCCCAACGGCGTGATGAGCGTGGGCGCGGTATGCCGCCCCGACTACCTCAAGCAGCGCCGAGGCCGCACCCGCGAGTTCCTGTTCGACACGCTCAAGACGAGCGAGGGCCTGTGGAAGCGCATGGAGAAGGCCGAGCTCATCGGCGACGAGGTGCGTGTCACCGGCAACTACTCCTACGAGGCCACCCACATCGGCGGTCCGGGCTGGATGCTGGTAGGCGACGCGTTCGTGTTCCTGGATCCCGTATTCTCCTCCGGCGTCTACCTCGCCACCAGCGGTGCCGAGCAGACCGTGGCGCTGGTGGAGGAGGCGCTGGCGCACCCGGAGCGTGAGGTGCGGCTGCAGCGGAAGCTGGAACGGCGCCTGCGCAAGGGCATGAGCCGCTTCGCGTTCTTCATCTACCGCTTCAACTCGCCGGTGATGCAGCACCTGTTCCAGAACCCGCGCAACGACTGGCAGATAGAACAGGGCGTGATCTCGATGCTGGCGGGGGACCTGTTCGACTCCTGGAAGGTGCAGCTCAGGCTGTACCTGTTCAAGATCATCTACGCCGCCTACGCCCTGCGTCATTGGCGCCTGTGGTACGGCGAGCACCGCTACCGCATGGCCCAGGCGCGCGCCGAGTTCACCGGCGGCAATACGCCCGTCGACAAGGTTTGAAAATAGACCGCGGTGCAGGGGGTGCACCGGACGGTGTGGCTGGGCGCAGCAGGGAGGGGTCTGCGGAGAACGTCGGTTAAAACATCCCGCCGTTAATCGATAACACTTGCCTGGTGACGTACGCGGCGGGCTCCGAGAACAGGTAGGCCACCAGCGCCGCCACCTCTTCCGGCTTGCCGGCGCGTCCCAGCGGGATCTGCTTGAGGATTTCCTCCACCGGCAGGTCCTGCACCATGTCGGTCTCGATGAAACCCGGCGCCACGCAATTCACGGTGATGCGCCGGCTCGCGAGCTCCACCGCCAGCGCCTTGGAGGCACCGATGAGCCCGGCCTTGGCCGCGCTGTAGTTGGTCTGGCCGCGGTTGCCCATGAGCCCTGACACCGAGGCGACAGTCACGATGCGCCCCCCATCCCGCAGCCGCACCAGCGGCATCACCAGGGGATGCAGCAGGTTGTAGAAGCCGTCGAGGTTGGTGGCGATCACCCGGTCCCAGTCCGTGCCCGGCATGGCGGCGAAGGTGTTGTCGGCGTGCATGCCGGCGTTGCACACCACGCCCCAGTAGGCGCCGTGCGCTTCCAGGTCCTGCTCCAGTGCTGCACGGGTGGCTTCGCGGTCCGTGAGGTCGAAGGCGAGGGTGCGCGCGCCGGGAAGCTCCTTCGCCAGCGCCTCCGCCTTGGCGGCATTGCTGCGGTAGTGCAGCGTGAGCGCGAAGCCCTGCTGCGCCAGGGCGCGGGCGATGGCTGCGCCGATGCCGCCGCTCGCCCCGGTCACCAATACGCGTCGCTGCGTGCTCACGGCATCTTCTCCCCGTCCAGTTCCACCACGATGAGCGTGGCCGTCACCAGGGTGCGGCCCTCCGCCAGTATGCGGCAGGCGCAGGCCGCTACGCCGCCGCTCTCGCCGAACTCCCGGTCCGCCCGCACCTCGAGCTGCATGCCGGCAGGAAAATAAGCGGTCTCAGCCTGGTAGCGGCGCGTGCCGAGCAGCATGCCCGCGTTCGGCGCCTTCTGGGCGCGGCGCGCCTGAAGGCCCGCATGGGCGGCGATGGCCTGGGCCATGATCTCGATGCCGACCCAGGCCGGCACGCCGGCACCGGCCACGAAGTAGGGGTGCTCGGGCGTGATGCGCGCGGTCGCACGGATGCCGTCGGCGTGGTCTTCCAGCACCGCATCCAGCAGCACTGCCGGACCGCGGTGCGGCAAGAGCTCCTGCACCGGCGGGAACGCGTCCATCAGTTCCCCAGCACCAGGCAGGCATTGTTGCCGCCGAAGGCGAAGGAGTTGCTGGCCACCACGCGGCAGGCGCGCGGCGCGTAGCCCACGCTGCAGAGGTTGAGCCGCGCGAGCGAAGGGTCGGCGACCCCGTCCCACACGTGGGGCGGCAGGCCCGCCGGTCCCTCGCCGGTGAGCAGCATCCAGCAGAATGCCGCCTCGGTGGCGCCGGCCGCGCCCAGGGTGTGGCCGACGAGCGGCTTGGTGGAGCTGCAGGGCACCTCGCCCAGCACCCGCGCCACCACCTGGCTCTCCATGGCGTCGTTCAACACGGTCGCGGTGCCGTGCAGGTTGAGGTAATCCACCTGCGTCACGCCCGCCTGACCCAGCGCCTGGCGCAGCGCCGTCTCCGCACCCTTGCCTTCCGGATCGGGTCCCGAGATGTGATATGCGTCGGAGGACTCGCCCACGCCCAGGAGCGCAACCGGTCCCGGCTCGCGGCTCATGAGGAAGATCGCCGCGCCCTCGCCGATGTTGATGCCGTCGCGGTTCCTGCTGAAGGGGTTGCACAGGCCCTGGGACACCGACTCCAGCGCCGCGAAGCCGTTGAGCGTGAGCCGGCAGACGGAATCCACGCCGCCGGTGATCACCGCGTCGCAGAGGCCGCTCTGGATCAGGCGGCGCGCCGAGGCGAACACCTTGGCACTGGAGGTGCAGGCGGTGGAGACAGTCCAGGCGGGCCCGCGCACGCCCAGCGCGCGGCGCAGGTACTCGGAGGGGCTGCTGATCTCCTGCTGCCGGTAGTCGTAGCCGGCGGGAAGCGCGCCCTGGGCGAGCTGTGCCGCCAGCGCGCGCTCGCCCTCGGCGATGCCCGAGGTGCTGGTGCCGAGCACAATGCCCACCCGCGCGGCGCCATGGCGCGCGAGCGCCGCGTCCACCGCGGGACGGACCTGTTCCAGCGCGGCGGCCAGCAGGCGGTTGTTGCGCGAGTCGTAGGCGCCGAACCCGGCGGCGAGCGCCGGCAGTTCCGCACGCACCGTGCCGACACGCACCGCTCGCCCCGGGATGAGGTCGTCGCGCCGCAGCATGCCGGCGCTGGAACCCGCGAGCAGGCCGGCGCGCACGGTATCCACGTCGCCGCCCAGGGCGTTGAGGATACCGAGGGCGTTGAGGTAGACGCGCGTCACGGACCCGCTTCCAGCGGCTTCATGTCCACCGTGAGTCCGAGCGGCGGTACTTCGATGCGCATGCTCTGCTGTGCCAGCGGCGCGGTGTCTTTCTCTATCAGCGCGATCAAGTGGCCGTGCTCTGCGATCTCGCGCCGCTCGCCCTGGCCCGAGTCGGTCACCGTGAGAGTGAGGTCATGCAGCCTGGGCTTGAGCTCGGCGGGATCGGCGAGCGCGAGCTCCAGCATCACCAACAGCTTGTCGGTCGGGAGCTCGGGCGCATCCGGCTCGACGCTGAGCGTCCGGCCGTCGTATTGCATCAGGAACAGGCCGGTGCCGAACAGGCTGGAGCCCGCGAGGCGCAACCCGTCGGCGTCGATGTGGAGCTGGCCCATGAAGCTGTCCTGTCGGCCCTCGCGGGTCACGGTCACGAGCCGGCTGCCGTCCATCGCCGGCAGCGCCGCGGGCGGCAGCGGGCAGACCTGGCCGCTGCGGCCGAAGCGGGTGCAGTCCGGCATGAGCGGCGTGATGCAGCCTGCCAGCGGCAGCGTCAGGAGCGCGCAGGCGATCAAGCGCGCCTGTCTCACGCGGACTCCGGCGGCAGCGACAGGGGCGCGCTGAGGAAGCTCGCCAGGATGCCGATCAGGGTGGCGACGCCGAACACGTGCAGCGCCGGGATGTGGCTGAGCGCCAGCAGGCCGAAGGAGAACAGCATGGTCATGGCGGAGAGGCTCACCGCCAGAGCCGGCGAGCGCCGCGTGGCGCCGCCCTCCCGCAGGAACACCGCGTAGTCGCGGCCGAGACCCAAGATCAGGATCAGCGCCACCACGCCGAACAGGTTGAGCGGCTCGTCCAGCCAGCCCATCACGCCGAGCGTCAGGCCCAGCGCCAGCAGCGGCGGATACAGCATGCGCAGCGCCTCGCGCCGGCCGTAGCGCCACACCAGCAGCGCCGAGATGAGGCCGTAACCCAGGATCACGAGCCAGGTGGTGCGCACGCGGATGCGCTCGAAGGTCGCGGCGATGCGCGCCAGCGGGTCCACGAAGGTCACGCCCGGCACCGCCGCCGCGTCCTTCGCCAGCAGCGCCGGATCCACATCGCCGCTGCCGGTCACGGTGGCGATCAGCGCCACCTGCTCGCCGTCCTGCAGCACGAAGCGCTTGAGCGCCGGCGCTGTGTCGAACAGCGTCTCGGGCGCGAAGGTCTCGGGATAGGCATCGCGCCACTCGGCCGTGGTCCGGTCCGCGAGCTTCGCCGGCAGCCCGAGGCGGGTGAAGCCGGCGCGCAGCGCGGCCGGATCGTCGAACACGTGCTTCCAGGCAGCGAGGCTCGCCTTCTGGTCAGCGGTGGAGGGCAGGAAGCGCGAGAGGCCGAGGGTCGCGAGGCCGGGCGAATCGGCGCCGATGCGCATGAACAGCGCGGACTCGTGCTGCAGCGCTTCCTCCAGGGTCGGCGCCTCGATCAGGAAGAAGCCGGGGGGAGGCACCTGGTTCAGGGTGCTGCGCACCGCCGCGTCGGTCGCCAGCAGGTCCGGCGGCAGGTTCTGCAGGGTGCGCACATCGTCGCTGGTGTGCAGCATGAACCAGCCCGGTGCCGCGAGGAGCAGTGCCGCGATCGGCAGCACGGCACGCCGCCAATGGGCACGGCAGGCGAGCTGGAGGAAGCGCTGCGGCCACAGCACCCCTGCGTGCACCGGCACCTCCGGCGGACGCGTGAGGCTCACCGGGAACACCAGCACTACCAGGAGGCCCGCCTCCAGGAGGCCCGCCACCGAGAACACCGCGAACTGGGTCAGTGCCGGGAAACCGGCCAGCAGCAGGAACGCGAAGGCCAGCACGCCGGTGGCGAGGCCGAGGTAGAGACCTGGCCGCACTGCGCGCATCACGTCCTTAGGCTCGATGCCCCCGAACCAGTACTCGGCGAAGTACAGGAACGCATAGTCGATGGCGATGCCGAGCAGCGTAGTACCGAACACCAGCGTGATCACCTGGATCGAGCCGAAGCAGAGGATCACCGCGGCGGTGGCGGCGAGCACGCTGGCCACGAGCTGCAGGCCGGCGAGCACGTGCGGTGCGAAGCTGCGGAACACCCAGGCGATCAGCACCATGATGAGCAGGGTCGAGGCCACGCTCAGCACCACGCTCTCCTGCTGCGCCTCGCGGCGCGCGGCGTCGGCGAACAGCGGCGCGCCGGTGGCAGTGAAGCGGCATCCCGGACAGGCCGCAGCCACCGCGGCACGCGCGGCGTCCACTGCCGCCACCGCCTGCTTGCTGCCCTCCTCGCCGAAGGCTTCGCCCGGCAGCACGCTGCGCATGAGGTAGATGCGCTGGCCGTCCCTGAGCGCGGAGAAGAACGGCCCGTCCGGCAGGAAGCCAGGATAGGGCTGCGGCAACGCCGTCAGGAACGACGCCAGGTGGCCGCCCGGATCGCTGCCGAACGCGCTCACCATGCCGGCGGGGCTCGCCAGCGATACCGCCACGTCGGTGGCGAGCGCCGGGGCGCCGCCCGTCACGAGGCGCTGTGCCTGCGCCTGGTCGAGGAGCGCGTAATGGTGTTCCCGGTACAGCTCGAGCAGGTCGTCCACGGACTCGCCGCTCTGGTCCGCTGCGAGGCCGCCGGCCTCGGCGGCCTGCAGCGCCGCCTGAGCGCCGGCGCGGGTCGCATCCGCATCGGGGCCGCTCACCAGCATCAGCACCTCGCCCACGAAGGCGTCACGGCTCTTTTCGGTGGCTGCCTGCAGCGCGGGGGCATCTTGCTGCGCCGGCAGCATCGCCAGGATATCGGTGTTGATGAAGTGCTTGGGGTCGAGGCGCATGGCCGCCGCGCCGCAGAGCAGCGCCAAGGAGGTCAGCCAGATGCCCCATCTGGCGCGGGCGGAGAATGGGCGCATCAGGGTGCGGCCGCAGCGCGCGGCGTGAAGCGGATGTCCATGTGGCCGCCGGAGGTCTCGAAGATCTCCAGGTGCTCGGGCCGGCCCGGGCCGGACTCCGTCACCTCGATGCGGCTGATGGCGTTCGCGATGGCGCCCGGCTTGGGTGTGAGCGTCACTCGCCGGTCGTCGCCGGCGGGCTTCACCGCCACCTGGAAGTAGGCCGCTAGCTCAGCCTGGTCGCCGGACAGGGCGCTCACGAAGATGTGCTGCACCGCCGCGAGCCACGGCGTCTGCGCCGGATCCAGCGCGCGCTGGCTGCCGTCCGGCAGCTCCTCGCGCGCCTTGCCCCCGTTCATCTCGAACAGGTAGTGGTAGGGGGACGTGATTTCCCAGTGGAAGCCGCGGGCCTTGTCGTAGCTCAGGTTGCCGCGGCTCGTGATCGCGGTGTCGAAGCCCGGCAGGTTGCGGGTCTGCACGAAGTCGGCGGCGTAGCTCGCCGGCGGCGCGTCGGCGGCCCGCGCGGCCAACGCGCACAGGAAGAGCAGGGGCAACATCGCTCGCAGTCTCATAGCCGGTCCTTCAGTCGTTGCAGCAGTGCCGGCGGGCTCACGAGCTGCAGCTCGCCGTTGCCCACCGCGACGGCGCACTGGATGGTGTAGCCGGTGGTGAGGCGCCGGCCGTCGGCCGCGTCCTGCACCAGGTAATCCATCTTAAGGCGGTTCTCCCACTCGGTGAGGCCCGCCTGCACCCGGATCACCTGGCCGTAGCGCAGCGCCTGCACGAAGCGCACGTGCGCCTCGATCAGCGGCCACTCGTAGCCCGAGGCCCGCATGGCGGGGTAATCGTAGTCGATCATGCGCAGCAGCTTGACGCGCGCCGCCTCGAAGTAGCGGAAGTAGTTGCCGTGCCATGCGATCTGCATGGGGTCGAGGTCCTGGAACGGGACCTCCAGCTCGGTCTCGGCCGTGAGCAGGGCGCCGCGCATGCCTCAGGTCCCGTACAGTTTCCAACGCCGCTCGCCGATCGCGGTGCACAGGGCGCGCAGCTCGTGCTCCAGCGGCCGGTCCTCCTCCACGAAGGGGCAGACCTTGAACACGTCGTCGTGCATGGCGCTGATGTCGGACTGCATGCGGTTCGGTGGGCGCGCACCTTTGCGTCGGCGGATCTCCAGGGCCTGGGCCGCGGCGGCGAGGCAGGCGGCCGCTACCTGCTCGCTCAGCTCCAGCACGCGGATGCAGTCGCGTGCTGCGATGGTGCCCATGCTCACCTTGTCCTGGTTGTGGCACTCGGTGGAGCGGGAGAACACGCTGGCGGGCATGCTGAGCTTGAGCGCCTCGGCGGTCCAGGCGGACACCGCGATCTGCACCGCCTTGAAACCGTGATTGAGCGGCGCGCGCTCACCCTCGGCGCCCGACAGGTTGCTGGGCAGGCCGTTGTTGAAGCGCGTGTCGACGAGCAGGGCTAGCTGCCGGTCGAGCAGGTCAGCCACGTTCGCCACCGCGTTCTTGAGGCTGTCCGCCACGAACGCCACGTGGCCGCCGTAGAAGTGGCCGCCGTGGTAGATGTCGCCGGTGTCCGGATCGATGATCGGGTTATCGTTGGCGCTGTTGAGTTCGTTCTCCAGGTCGCGGCGCATCCAGGGCAGCGCGTCCTCCAGCACGCCGATCACGTGCGGCGAGCAGCGGATCGAATAGCGGTCCTGGATGCGGATCGGGCTCTCCCGGTCCGAGGCGCCCATGTCGGCGAAGATGCGCGCCGCTACCTGCTGCTGGCCGGCGTGCGGCTTCACGGCGAAGAGTCCCGGTGCGAAGTGCTTGGGGTTGCTGCCGAGCGCGATGCTCACCATCGAGGTGATGCGGGTAGCGAGGCGCGAGAGGTACTCGGCGCGCTCCCAAGCGAGGCAGGCGAGCGCGGTCATGACGGAGGTGCCGTTCATGAGCGCCAGGCCTTCCTTGGGGAAGAGCGTGATGGGCGCCATGCCGCTGACCTTGAGGGCCTCGGCGGCGGGCATCTCGCGGCCCCGGTGCACGACGCGCCGGTCCCCGACCAGCGCCGAAGCCACATAGGAGAGGGGCGTGAGGTCGCCGCTCGCGCCCACCGAGCCCTCCTCGGGGATGAGCGGCGCGATGCGGTGGCGGATCAGGCCCTCGAGCTGCGTGAGCACGTCCGGACGCACGCCGGAGAAGCCGGCGGCGAGTGAGTTCAGGCGCGTCACCAGGATAGCGACGGTGGTGGGTTCGTCGAAGTAGTCGCCCAGGCCGCAGCCGTGGTAACGCACGAGGTGCGCCGGCAGCTGGTTCACCACCTCGGGCGGGATGCTGACGGTGCAGGAGTCGCCGTAGCCGGTGTTGACCCCGTACACGTCGCGGCCGGAGGCGATGGCCTCCGCCAGCACGCGCGCGCCGCGCTCGATGCGCTCGCGGTAGGCCTTGCCGTCCTCGAGCTTGAGGGGTGCGCCGCGGGAGACGGCGCAGACCTCTTCGAGGGTCAGGCGCCGGCCGCCCACCACGACGGGCTTCTCGGAGATGTCGGGTGCCATGTTGCGCATCGGTCTTTAGTTCCGCCGGGACGGCGGCGGTACGGCGGTGCCGTCTCCCTCGCCCCAGAAATCGTAGAAGTTGTACCACTGTAACGGAAAACGGGACGCGTAATCGGCCAGCCGCGCGGCGTAGCGGCCTGCCCAGGCCGCCGCCGCCTCGGCGCGGCCCTGGCGCGGCAGCCGGATCACGTCGGCGAAGGGCTCGAGGTACAGCCGGTAGCGGTCGCCCTCCCGCATGCACAGGAACAGCAGCACCGGGCACTCCAGCACGTGGGCCAGCACGTAGGGTCCCACCGCGAAAGGCGCCGGTTTGCCCAGGAACTCCGCAGGCACGGTCGCGCCTGGGCTCCGCCCGGCGGAAGCTTCGCCGGCCTCGACCGGCACCCGGTCGCCCACGATCACCACCACCTCGCCCGCAGCGATCTTCTCGCGCAGCAGCACCGCCGTGTCGGCGCCGATCTCCTGCACGAAGATGAGGCGCAGCGAGTACTTCTCGCTCTGCTCCTGCAGCATGGCATTGAGCTTCTCGGCGTTCTGCGTATAGACCAGCGCGTTCACCTTGACGCCCGGGATGAGCGTGGCGATGGCGCGGGCGAGCTCGAGGTTGCCGAGGTGCGCGCTCAGGAGCAGCAGGCCGCGGCGCTGCGCCACCGAGCTCAGGAAGAGATCGCGCGCCGCCTCCGGCAGCTCCACCTTCACCCGTTCCGGGTCGTGCCAGGCGGCCACCTTGTCGAGGATGGTGAGGGAGAAGGACAGGAAGTGGCGGAAGCTCATGGCGAGCGTCGCCGGCTGCCCGGCGGCGGCCAGGAAGCGGCGAGAGGCGCGCCGCGCCTGGGCATGGGTCAGGAAGAAGTAGGCCGTCACCGGGTAGAGCACCGCCCGGCTCACGAAGCGCGGCAGCAGCCGGTCCAGCGCGCCGAGGAAGCGCAAGCCCGTGAGGCTGCCGCGCTCGGCGATGCGCGACCAGTGCCGCTGGCGCCGCCGCGCACGGCTGCGGGCGATGAGCCAGGGCGCGCGCGGCAGCATGCCGAGCAGGAGGCGCATGTGTAGCCAGGTCATGCGCGCG
>DATAHN010000027.1:0-2355 GCA_036263155.1 Gammaproteobacteria bacterium
CGAGGCGGCCTCGCTGCAGTTCTTCTCCAACGCGAAGTACCGCAACCCCATGGTGGCGCGCATCGCCTCCCTGGGCTACCAGAAGGGCTTCGGCGGCCACTTCCACAACGACAACAGCTTCACCGCGTTGCGCGACATCCCGGGCCTGGTCATCGCCTGCCCGAGCCGGGGCGACGACGCGGCCATGATGCTGCGCACCTGCGCGGCACTCGCGAAGGTGGACGGCCGGGTGGTGGCGTTCATGGAAGCCATCGCCCTCTACATGACCAAGGACCTGCACGAGCCCAAGGACAACCAGTGGCTGTTCGAGTATCCGGCGCCGGACAGGGCCATCCCGCTGGGCGAGGGCCGGGTGTACGAACCCAAGGCGAAGGACCTGCTCATCATCAGCTACGGCAACGGCGTGCTCATGTCGCTGCGGGTGGCGAAGAAGCTGGAGGCTGCGACCGGCAAGAAGATCCGCGTGCTGGACCTACGCTGGTTGAAGCCCCTGAACGCCGAGCTCATGGCCAAGCATGCGAAGGAGTGCGGCAAGGTGCTGGTGGTGGACGAGGGACGCGAGACCGGCGGCATCGCCGAGGAGATCTTCGCGCACCTGGAAGAGCACGCACCGGACGTGCCGAAGAAGCGCGTGGCGGGCAAAGATTCTTATATCCCTCTCGCCTCCGCTGCGAACCTAGTGCTGCTCAGCGAAGACGAGATACACGCGGCGGCGCGCGAAATTTTGGACTGAAACATCTCGTCTCCGCGCCCATAAAAAACCCGCTGCGGCGGGTTTTTTATGGGCGCCCGGCGATGAAGAGTTCAGTCGTCCGAGAGATAGCCCGGCTGCGTGCCGGGACGCGGCACGCGGCCGCGCGCGCGCTGCTCGGGGCTGAGGCGGTGCCGGCGCGAGTTGCGGGGCTCCCGGTCCAGCCCCCGCTGCAGCGCCTTGAGCACCGCGTGCCTGTCCTCGAAGTGCTCCCGCACCGTCTCCTCGGGAAGGCCTGCGGCGCGGGCGATGTCCCCCAGCGTGGTGTCCTCAGCCCGGAAGCGCAGCAGCCGCTGGCGCGCGGCGGCGAGGATGCGGCCCCGCAGCGCGAGCTGGGCGGCGCTGGTGATCCGGAGCAAGGGGTGTAAAGAATCCGAAGGGGCCTGCGGCACCATGTTTTCCCGCCTGTTTTTGTCCTGCAGGCGGAGTATGCGTTCCGGCGCCGACCCTTCCCATCGGGGTTAAACCCGCTTATGTCTCCGGAGTTCACCTGAGATTGGGTTTCGGATCACCCCGTGGCTTTCCAGCGGCGGGCGAGCTGCACCAGGCTGGCCGCCAGCAGGGCCACCGCCACCCAGGCGAACCAGTCCCCCCACAGCAGGAACAGGGTGCGGTGGTGCTCCGCCGGCACCTCGGCGAGCAGCGTGGAGAAAGGCGCTGCGTCGCTCTTCACTTCCGCCAGCACGCGGCCGCGCGCATCGCTCACGTAGAGGGAGCCGCCCTTGGCGGCGCGCACCACGCTGAAGCCCGACTCCACGCCGCGCATGATGGCCATGTGGCCGTGGGCCACGTCGTCCAGGAAGAAGTCCCAGCCCGGCACCAGCATCAGGCCCACGCCCTCAGCGCCGTAGCGCCGCGCCAGCGGCGTGAAGTCCATGTCCTTGCAGATCTCCACGCCCCACGGCGCCATATCCGGCGGCTGCTGCAGCGTCACCAACGCGGTGCCCGGCGTGAGCTTCGACTCGAAGGGCGGCAGCATGTGCTGCTTGTCGTAGCGCAGCATGGGCTGGCCGCGCCGGTACACCCGCGCCTCGTTGTACTTGATGGGCGGCGCCACGGAGATAATGCCCGCCACGATTACGGCGCCGGTCTGGTCCGCCAGGGACTGGAACACCGGGTCCGCGGTGTCCGCGGCCGCGTCCACCACCACGCCGAGTTTCTCCGGGATCACGATCACCTGCGCGCCCTCGGAGGCGAGCTTGCCGGCCTCGTCCGCGTAGGCCTGGAACAGCTTGCGGGTCGGCTCGCCTTCGTCCGCCACGTCCTCGTTGGGGCCGTCGGAGCCGATGAGGCCCACCTTCACCCGCTCCTGGGGCGCCGGCAGTCCCAGGCGTACCGCGCCGAACACCAGCACCGCCACGAGCGCCGCGCCTGTCACGCCGAGCAGGCTGCGCATCCGCGCCGGCGCGCGGCGGTGCAGGTCCCAGGCCAGGGCCAGGGCGGCGGGGAAGAGCAGCAGCAGGAAGGTCATGCCCCAGGGGCCCGTGAGGGAGGCGAGCTGCAGGAAGGGCAGGAAGCCGAGCTGGCTGTAGGAGAGGCTGCCGCCGGTGCCGTGGGGCGAGGTGAGGTTCAGCAGCCACTCGAAGGACGTGAGGAAGGCGGGG
>DATAHN010000028.1:0-5172 GCA_036263155.1 Gammaproteobacteria bacterium
CCCTCGGCCCGGAACATGCGCTTCTGCTCGGTCCAGGGCGCGAGGCGCTTGGTCCAGCGCTCCAGGCGGCCGTTCTCGGGCGTCGCATCCTGTGGCGCCAGATCCGCGCACACGCGCAGCTGGGCCTTCAGCGTCACCGAGGTGGTGATCATGTAGGAGTTGTGGCCCCAGGCCTCGCCCCATACCGTCTCGGCCGCCTTGAGGAAGTCGCGCACCACCCGGTAGAAGCGCTCCGCCTCCTTGTCGTCGGCGCCGCGCCGCTCGATGGACTTCCAGTCGGCGCTGATCCAGCGGTTGAGCTCGTTGAACAGTTCCGCCTGCAGGATCCACTTCTGGCGCTGGGCGCGGCCGCCCAGGCGGTTGATGCGGTAGCGCAGCGGGCTGTCGCCGCTGGAGTAGAGCTTCTCCACGATGCGCGCGGCGAACTTCTTCTCCGGCGCCGCCCACGAGACCCTTTCATACAGGTCTATCAGATGGCTCTTGTTGATGCGCGTCGGGGTCGAATTGATGATGACGAACATCTCGGTGGCGAAGTCCTCGCTGCGCCCGTCGAAGATCACGCAGGGCACGCTGATGGTGCGGGCCTCGCCTGGGCGGTCCTTGCGGTAGAAGTTCAGGGCCGCCAGGCGGTGCTGGCCGTCGATGATGAGGTACTTGCCCTTGGGCTCCTGCAGGTGGCCGACGCTCTCGAAGCCCTGCATGGGGTCGAAGTCCAGCCGCTCGTTGGTGAACAGCAACACGGTGCCGGGGATCGGCGGCTGGCTGGCGGCGGTCTCGTAGAAGTTCTTGAGGGCCGCCACCTTGGCGCGGCCCAGCTGGCGCTGGAAGGCCTTGTCGGAGTGCTCGATGTGCCCGATGAACTCGGCGATCTCGTCACCCTCGGCCGGCTTCTCCGGGGCGATCTGCTCACCCTCGCCGTAGAAGCGGCTGATGAACTGCACCTTGGCCAGCAGGTCCTCCACGGGATAAGCCGCGAAGTAGAACACGCCGTCTTTCTGTCGGACCTGGGTCGCCAGCATGGGGGCCTCCGGTAGGGGGCAACATCATAAACTGCACCACCCCCCGGGGTACACCGGAAGCCCGGGCCGGTTACGGGGCGGTTGCCGCTGTGCCGAGGTTCAGGGCCTGCACCAGGGCATGGGTGAAGCGGGCCCGCGCGCGCATGTCCAGGTGCGAGCCGTCCGGGCAGTAGAAGCCACGTAGCGCCGGTACATCCTCGAAGTTCAGGGCCGGGGCCGCCACGGCGGCCGTGAAGCGGTCCCAGAACAGGGCTCGCGGGAAGCGCTTGTCGTCGATGAGCCGGATATAGCCGCTGGTGGGGTAGGTGGCGTAAATCACCCGCCCGCCGTGGGATTGGATGGAGCGGGTCATGTCCGCCACGGCCGGCAGGGACTCCAGGAACAGCCGGTCGTCGAAGGGCGGCAGCGCGGCGATGCGGGCGGCGAAATCCTGCTCGATGTCCCGGTAGGAGCGCCCCTCCGTCGGCACCGCCTGCCCCAGGTTGCGCATGATGCGGCCGTAGTAGAAGGCCGGCTGCGGCACCTGGCTGTAGTCGGCCAGCACCTCCCGGTCCGGCAGCATGCGCAGGTACTGGGGCGTGGGGCCCTTCTGCAGGATGCGCAGGCGCAGGGCCGTGAGCGGCCGGGTGCCGTCCGCATAGCTGCGCAGGTGCCCGTGCAGGAAGTCCGCGAGCCAGGCCTCGCTGCGCTCGAAGTCCGGCAGTCCGCGTCCTTGTTCATAGGCGCGCTGGTAGTCATAGGCGGCATCGCGCTTCGCGGGCACCGTCAGCACGTTCTGGGCGAAGTCCACCAGCACCGTGCCCGTGATGCGCGGGTCATCCGCCAGGCCTTTGAGCACCGGCACGAAGGAACTGCCGTCCACCGCGAGCTGCACGGGCTCGAGTCCCGTCTCGCGCCGCAACGTGTCCAGGTCCGTATCCAGCAGCACCCGGGAGCTGCCCACCAGGATCAGTGCCCGGCTGCCCAGATGGGCCGCGCGCTCCCGTTCGCGCATCCACAGGCCCGGCGAATCGATGACGCTGGGCTTGAAGCCGCGCGCCCCCAGGCGCAGTTCCATCACGCCCATGAACGCGATCAGGATCGCGAGCCCGCCGCCCAGGATCACGCCCCAGCGCAGCCGGGGCAGGCGTTGTTGGGATGTGGCATGGGTGGCGTTCATCCCGGTGGTCTCCGGTCGAGGTGCAGGGCTTCCGCCAGGGCCTGGGTGAAGCGGGCTTGGTCGCGGCGGTCCAGGTGCGAGTCGTCAGGGTAAGTGAAGCCCGTGAAGCCCACCACGTCTTCGTAGTTCACGGCCTCGGTGCCGACCTGGCCGGCAAATACGTCCCAGAACTTGCTGCGTGGATAGCGCCGTCCGTCCACTTCGCGGACCAGGCCGCCGCGGGGCAGCTGCACGAAGATCACCCTCCCGCCGCGGGTCGCGATGGCGGAGGCCATGGCGGCGAGGGAGGGCAGGCCTTGCGCGAAGCGGTGCCCGTCATCCGGCGCCAGCGCCGCGAGGGTCTGCTCCAGCGCCATGCGCAGCTGCGCATCGCTCATGCTGGCCCGGTAATGGAACGGCGGGCCCAGCTCGTGCACCGCCCGCACCAGGGCGTAGCGGGGCAGGTCATCGACGCGGCGGAAGTCGATGCGCACCTGCCGCTGCGGATCCATGTCCTGGAATTGGCGCGAATGCTCGCCCGTGAGGATGCGCAGCAGCAACGCCGTCAACGGGCGGGTGCCGTCGGCGTAGCTGCGCAGCCTGAAATGCAACTGGTCCGCCAGCCAATCCTCCGACTGGGCGAAGTCCGGCAGCCAGCGGCGGCCATGCCGGTCATACCCGGATTGGTAGGCCTGAGCGAGGTCGTCCCGTGGCGGTCGCGCCAGGGCATCGGCTTCGAAGTTCACCACCACCGTACCCGTGACGGCGGGGTCGGCGGCGAGGCCGGCGAGCACCGGCATGAAGGAACTGCCGCCCACCGCGAGCTGCACCGGTTCCAGTCCCGTGACCCATCGCAGGGTGGCGAGGTCCACGTCGTTCTGCATGCGCGAGTTGCCCACCAGTATCAGGGCGTGTGGACCGAGCGCCGCGGCGCGCGCACGTTGCCGCTGCCAGAGGCCGGGGGAATCGGCGAGCGTCGGCATGTAACCGCGTGCCGCCAGCAGCATCTCCATCGCGGTCACGGCGGCGAGCAGCATGACGCATCCGCCCACCAGGACCGGCGCCCAGCGCAGGCGGGGCAAGCGCCGGTCAGAACTGGAAATAGATGAACGCACGCTCGTCGCCGCCGGAGCAGAGGAAGATCGCCACCAGGCAGGCGCCCACGACGGCGGCCTGCAGCGTGGTGCTGAAGCGCGCGAAGCGCTCCTCCAGGCTGATGTCCCGGTTCATGAATTGCCACGCCAGTAGCAGCGCCATGGCCGCGTAGCAGATGAGCAGGCTGCCAGAATCCACACCGGGCTCGATGTCGGGACGCCATAGGCCGGCGAACACGGCGCCCGCCGTGTGGGCATCCTTGGCGCGGAACGGTATCCAGGTCAGCGTCACCGCGAGGAACGTGAAGGCGGTGAACAGCCAGTCCTTGCTCGGTGACAGCGGTATATCCCGCCTGGTTCCGCGCAATGCGCGTTCTGCTGCGAGGTAGGCGCCGTGCAGGCCGCCCCAGAGCACGAACATCCAGGAAGCTCCGTGCCAGAGGCCGCCGATCAGCATGGTCAGCATCAGGTTGAGATAGGTGCGCCCCTCGCCGTGGCGGTTGCCGCCCAGCGGCACGTAGAGGTAGTCCCGCAGCCAGCTGGAGAGGGTGATGTGCCAGCGTCGCCAGAAGTCCGAGAAGCCGCGCGCGGCATAGGGATAGCGGAAGTTGTCCGGGAACTCGAAGCCGAAGCAGAGCGCGAGGCCGATGGCGCAGAGCGAGTAGCCGGCGAAGTCGCAGTAGATCTGGCCCGAGAAGCCCAGCACCGCGCCCCAGCTCTCCAGCGCGCCCATGCCCGGCGTGCCATAGGCCGCGTCCACCACCGGCGCGAACACCGAGTCCGCCAGCACCGTCTTGGTGAAGAGGCCCAGCACCACCAGCGTGAGTCCCCAGCCGAGCTGGTCGCGGTTCACGGTGCGGGGCACCTTGATCTGCGGCAGCAGCTGCCGGGCACGGACGATGGGTCCGGCCACCAGGTGCGGGAAGAAGCTTACGAACAGCGCGTAATCCAGGAAGCCCGCGTCGCCTTCCACCTCGCGGCGGTACACATCTATCGTGTAGGAGAGCGACGCGAAGGTGTAGAACGAGATGCCGATGGGCAGCACGATATCCAGTGCCGGGGGCTGGTAGTCCACGCCCAGCATGCCGAGCAGCAGGCGGGTGTTGTCCAGCAGGAAGTTGCCGTACTTGAAGAAGCCCAGCAGCGAGAGGTTTGCCACGAGGCTCAGGGTGAGCAGCAGCCGGCGGCGGCGCGGATCCGCGCTCTTCCAGATGAGCCGCGCCAGCCACCAGTCCAGGGAGGTGGAGAACAGCAGGATGGCGACGTAGGGCGGGTTCCAGGCGGCGTAGAAGATGTAGCTCGCGACCAGCAAGAGCAGCTTTTTGCTGCCCCAGCCGGGGATCAGCCGGTGCAGGCTGAACACCACGACGAAGAAGACCATGAAGGTCAGGGAATTGAAAAGCATTCGGACCCCTCGTCGCGTGTTACAGGGAGGCCAGGCGCTTGAGCTGCTCCTTGAGGCCCTGGACCGCCGTCTCGAACTCCTTCAGGCGCTGGCGCTCTTTCTCCACCACCGCCGGCGGGGCATTGTCCACGAAATCCGGCTTGCCGAGCTTGGCCTGGCACTTGCCGATCTCGCTTTCCACCCGCGCGATCTCCTTGGCCAGGCGCGCGCGCTCCGCATCCATGTCGATCAAGCCGGCCATGGGCACCAGGATCTTCATCTCGCCCAGGAGCGCGGTGGCGGAGGGTGGGGCTTCCCCCGTCAGAATGCCGATATTCTCGAGCCGGGCGATGAACGTCAGCAGGGGCTGATATCTCTCTGCGCGCTCGCGATCCGATTTCGAAGCATCCTGCAGCAACACGGGGATCAGCTTGCCCGGCGCGATGTCCATCTCGGCGCGGATGCGGCGCAGTCCCAGGATGAACTCCTGTATCCAATGCAGCTCCTGCTCCGCCGTCTCGTCGCGCTTGAAGTCGG
>DATAHN010000029.1:0-18776 GCA_036263155.1 Gammaproteobacteria bacterium
TCGGCGACCGCAATGTGCACGACTTGGATGGTGCGCGCCGCTACATGGAGGAAGGTCCGCGTGCGCTGTATGCACGCCTGGGCTTCGGCCTGTACTGCGTGACGGCCAAGGACGGCATGCCACTCGGCATGTGCGGGCTCATCAAGCGTGACACCCTGGAGGACGTGGATCTCGGCTTCGCGTTCCTGGCGCGCCATCATGGGCACGGCTACGCGCGCGAGGCGGCGGCGGCGACGCTCGAGCATGCGCGCCGTGACCACGGGCTCACTCGCCTCGCGGCCATCACCGATCCCGATAACGCCCGTTCCATCCACCTCCTGGAGAGCCTGGGGTTCCGCTACGTGGAGACCCGCAGCCTTGCGCCCGGGCAGCCGCTCTCCCGCTGTTTCCTGTGGCAGGCCTGAGGCAGGGTCGCGCGATGCGCAAGCTGTTCGCACTGGCGCCGCTCCTGCTGCTCGCCGGCTGCGCCTCGCAGCGCGGCGAGGTGCTGGGCAAGAGCGCGCTCGGCTACGCGGACGCCGCCTTCATCAGCGTGCAGGAGGACGAGTACTTCTGGATCGCGCCGCCCGCGGCCGGCCGCCACGGCGTGGCCCCGGCCTCCATGCAGATCCCCAGGCAGGGGCTGTGGGTGAGGGAGGGCTGGTTCATCGTGGAGTTCCAGTGCTTCACGCCCCGCGACGTACCGGGCGTGCAGGACCCGATCCTGCCGGAGACCGACGATGAGAAGCCGGTCTACATCCACGCCGGCCACCGCTACCTGCTGAGCTGCAGTCCCACGAGGATGGGGGACATCGAACTCACGGAGCTGCCAGGCTCCGCGGCTGAAATGTAACAAACACGATACGGGTCAGGTATTCACCCTAATCCGGCGTAGCACGATTCCGGATGCGGGAGGTATGATTTCGCCGTCCTTTCAAGGATGAAAGGGGGCTCGAGTCAGGGAGATCGCGCATGGAAAGGCCCGGAAACTTACATATCCTCCACATCGAAGACGATGAGGTGGACGCGGAGCTGATCCGCCAGACGCTGTTGCGCTCGGGCCTCGGCTGCCGCATCACGCTCGCCATGTCGCGTAGCGCCTACCTCGACGCGCTGCAGAAAGGCGGCGTGGATCTCATCCTCTCCGACAACCGCGGTTACGACTTTGACGGGCTGGAGGTGCTGCGCAGCGTGCGCCGCCACCACCCCGACATCCCGTTCCTGTTCCTGTCGGGCTCGTTCGAGGGCAAGGATCTGAAGCGGCTCAAGGCCGAAGGCGCCGCCGATTGCCTGCTCAAGACCGACCTCGACGCGCTCGCGCCGGCCATCGGCCGCGCGCTGGAGGCCACGCCGCCGCCGGCGGGCGACCACTACCTGCGCGGCTTGGAGCGGCTGGTGGCGGCGGCGCAGCAGCTGCCATTGGCGCGGGACCAGCAGGCGCTGGTCAAGCTGGTATGCGGCGCCGCGCGCGCGCTGGTCGGCGCCGACGGCGTCACCTTGTCGTTGCGTGAGGGCGAGTTCTGCCACGTGGTGGGCGAGGACTCCGACACGCCGCTGTGGCAGGGCCAGCGCTTCCCGCTGGAGCAGACCGCGAGCGGCTGGGCCATGCTCAACCGCGAGATCGCGGTGATCGAGGATATCCATACCGATCCACGCGTGCCGCAGGCCTTCCTGCGCGGCTCGGTCATGAAGAGTGCCGTGGTCGCGCCTATCCGCACCGGAGAACCGGTTGGGGTGATCGTGGCCTACTGGCGTAGCCGCCACCGCCCCTGCGACGAGGAGCTCAAGCTCCTGCAGGCGCTGGCGGAGCTCGTCTCGGCGAGCTTCGAGAACCTGCAGCGCCAGGCTGCTGCCGAGCAGCAGCTGCGCGAGAAGAGCCGCGACCTGGAGGCGGTGAACAAGGAGCTGGAGTCCTTCAGCTACTCCGTGTCCCATGACCTGCGCGGCCCGCTACGCAGCGTCACCGGCTTCGGCAAGCTGCTCGCCAAGGACTACGACGACAAGCTGGACGAGGCAGGCAAGACCTTCCTGGCTTACGTCACCGACGGCACGCAGCGCATCGCCATGCTGGTGGACGCGCTCCTGGACCTCTCTCGGGTCTCACGCTTCCCGCTCAAGAAGGAGTCCCTCGACCTCAGCGCCATGGCCGGATCGGTGCTGGAGGGGCTGCGTGAGAAACAGCCGAAGCGCCGCTGCGAGGTGCGCATCGAACCCGGACTGCAGGCGGAGGCCGACCCGCAGCTCATGCGCATCGTGCTCGAGAACCTGCTCGGCAACGCCTGGAAGTTCACCGCCAAGCGCGCCGAGTGCCGCATCGAGTTCGGCCGCACCGGGGAGGGCGGCCGCGAGGCCTTCTTCGTGCGCGACAACGGCGCCGGCTTCGAGATGGCCTACGCCGACAAGCTGTTCACGCCGTTCCAGCGCCAGCACCGCCAGGACGAGTTCGAGGGGGCGGGCGTGGGTCTGGCCGCGGTCCAGCGCATCCTGCAGCGCCACGGCGGGCGCGTCTGGGCCGAGGCGGTGGAGGGCGAGGGAGCCAGCTTCTTCTTCACCGTCGCCGACGCAGGTCACCCCTGAGAACGCTTCCCCCCTCCGGCAGCAGGAATGTCCGATGACCGAGGCATCGGCTACGGCTGTAACATGCAGTAATATTACGGGCACGCGCGGCTGCCATAGGCACCGCCCAGGCTTCCGGCCCCAGGAGGGACCATGAGCGAGTACAAGCAGGTCGAGATCCTGTACGCCGAGGACAACCCGGCGGACGCGGAACTCACGCTGTACACGCTCAAGACCCGCAACATCGCCAACCACATCGTGTGGGTGCGCGATGGAGTGGAGGTGCTGGATTTCCTCAAGTACCGTGGGCGCTACGCCGGCCGCACCCAGAGCATGCCCAAGATGATCCTGCTGGACCTCAAGATGCCGAAGATGGACGGCATCGACGTGCTGCGCGTGCTCAAGGCCGATCCCGAGACCCAGGGCATCCCGGTGGTGATCATGACCTCTTCCCACGAGGAGAGCGACCTCATCCGCAGCTACAAGCTCGGGGTCAACAGCTACATCGTGAAGCCGGTGGATTTCGACAATTTCGCCAAGATGGTGAGCGAAGTCGGCCTCTATTGGATGCTGAGCAACAAGGTCCCCGGCTAATCCCATTCGTCGAGGAACAATGTCGTCCCGGTGACGGTCCTAGAGGGGACACCCAAACCGAGAGGACCTCTCCGATGCACAAGCACACCGCCCGCGGCCTGGCGCTCGCCACCGCCGCCGCCTCCCTGTTCGCCCTGGCGCCGCTCGCCGCCGGCGCTGATGCGTCCACCGATGCCCGCGGCTATTGCTACGGCGTCAACGCCTGCAAGGGCAAGAGCAGCTGCAAGACCGCCGAGAGCGGCTGCCAGGGGCAGAACGCCTGCAAGGGCAAGGGCATGGTGGATGACGTGTCCGACCAGACCTGCGCCCAGCTCGGTGGGCGCTTCAGCACCGAAGACCCGATGAAGAAGTGATGAGTGCGGCATGCGGCGGCCGTGAGGCTGCCGCATGCCGATGATGATCAGGCCAGGCGGTTCTTCCGGCCGCCGACCATCACCCAGAGGCCGCCGTAGATCACGAACAGCGGCCACCACCGATTCCACGGCAACGCGAGTATGAACATCGCCGCCACCAGGATCGGCGCGCCGGCACTCAGCAGCAGCGACAGCGTCACCCGGTCCACCGTGCCGATGCGGCGATAGCGTTCGGCCGCCTGCACCAGCATCGGTACGGCGGCGATGAGGATGAACCAGGCCCAGCCGTTGTGGCCGATGAAGGGCAGGTCTACGCCCAGGTTGTCCAGCAGGAACGCCAGACCCACTGCGACCACCACCAGGCCGATGGCGAAGTTCGTCCAGGCGACCGGGCGCCCGTCTTGGTGCTGCACGCTGTCTGTCATGTCCGTCCCTCCATATCCCCGATGATGGTTACAGTAGGGTGCGGCAACGCCGTTCCGCAAGTGACGTCCGTCAGGTGCCGCGCCTGACAAGGCGCTTGCTGGTGGCCGCGGGCAGGGGTCTAATGTTGCGGCCCTTCCACCCCTCTGCAGGAGTCCCATGAGCGCCACCATCCTGATGACCGGCAAGGCCAGCTTCGACCAAGACGTGATCCAGTCGCCGCTGCCGGTGCTGGTGGACTACTGGGCCGAGTGGTGCGCGCCCTGCAAGGCCATCGGCCCGCTCCTGGACGAACTCGCGGTGGAGTATCAGGGCAAGCTGCGTATCGCCAAGGTCAACATGGACGAGGACGTGCAGATCGGCCAGAAATATGGCGTGCGCGGCATGCCGACACTGATGATCTTCAAGAACGGCTCGGTGGAGGCGCAGAAGACGGGCGCCATGAGCAAGTCACAGCTTACCGCGTTCATCGAAGCCAACCTCTAAGTCGCCTCAAGGCTGCTGCGCTAGCCGGCCGTGCGCTTATGATGAGGCGATGAATCACGCCCGGAGTGCCGCATGCTCGCCTCCCTGCTGCTCCTGTCCGTCGCCTCCACTGCACCCGGCACAGGCCTCGACTGGCATCTCACGCCCGCGGCGATCCAGGCCCATTGCGATGCGGTCCTCGCCGCCGTCCACAGCAGGGTCGCAGACCTGACCGGCCACAAGGCGTCCGGCGGCTTGCCGGCTCTGGACCTCACGGTGGCGGAACTCGAGGACGCGCTCACGGTGGAGCGCTTCCTGGTGAATGTCTCCTCCGATGGCGCGGTGCGCGACGCCTCCGGTGCCTGCGCCGACAAGGTGGCGGAGTTCAGTGTCGAGCTCGCGGCAGACCCGGGTGTCTACGCCCTGGCGCGCGCCTTCCAGAAGTCCACCCGCGATCCGGCAGATATGCAGCTCGCGAAGATCTATCTGGAGGAGGGCAGGCGCGCAGGTGCCGGCCTTTACCCGGAGTCCCGCGTCAAGGTCACGGGGCTGCTCAAGCGCCTGGAGGTGCTGCAAGGCGCCTACTTCCGCGCCCTGGGGGAGGATCGCAGCGAGATGACCCTCACAGCGGCGGAGGCGGCCTCGCTGCCGCCGTCGTTCCGCGCGAACCTCACGCCTGCACCCGGCGGCTACGCGCTGGCGGTGAACATGCAGACCTATGCACCGTTCATGCGCAGCGAGGCCTCCGGCGACGCGCGCCGCCGCTTCGACACTCTCTATTACAACCGCGGTGGGCAGGGGAACGTGGCGCGCCTGCGCGAGACCCTGGACATACGCCGCGAGGTGGCGCGCCTGCTGGGCTTCGGGAGCTGGGCGGCGCTGGTGGCGGATACGCGCATGGCGAAGACCCCGGAGCGGCCGCGCGCGCTGCTCGAAGCGGTGGATGCAAAGCTCTTGCCCAAGGCCCGCGCCGAGATCGCCGTGCTGGCGGCGCTGAAGAAGGCGGATGGCGACATGACGCCGTTCGCCGCCTGGGACTATGCCTACTACGAGGCCAAGCTGGAGCGGGAACGCTACGCCGTGGACGACGAGACGGTGCGCCGCTACTTTCCGGCGGACCGGGCCATCCCGGCGATGTTGCAGCTGTACGAGCGCCTGTTCGGCCTGCACTTCACCGAGGTGCAGGACGGCAAGCCCTGGGCCGGCGGCGTGCAGGAATTCGCCATCCATGACGCCGCCGACGGACACCTGCTGGGCTGGTTCTTCCTGGACCTCGCGCCCCGGCCGGAGAAGGCCCTGCGGCCGGCGAACTTCGCGCTGCGCGCCGGCCACCGTGACGGCAAGGGCGGCTACGTGCTGCCCATCTCCTCGGTGGTGGGCAGCGGGCCGGCGGCGGCGCCGGGGCAGCCCGCGCTCTACAGCCATCACGACATGCTGGAGCTCTTCCACGAGCTCGGCCACGTGATGCATACCACCCTGTCCACCGCGCCCTACGCGAAGCTCTACGGCGCGAACGTGCGGGAGGACTTCGTGGAAGCGCCCTCTCAGATGATGGAGAACTGGATGTGGCAGCCCGAGGTGCTCAAGCGGGTCTCGAGCGAGCTCGGCACCGGCAAGCCGCTCCCCGACGGGATGATCGCGCGCCTCGCGGCCCTGGAGCACGTGGCGGACGGCGCGTTCTGGACGCGTCAGGCCTTCTTCGGCCTCTACGACCTCGCGCTGCACGGCGCGAAGCCGGCGGATCCGGTGCGTGCCTGGCATGAGCTGCAGGCCAAGTACATGGCGCTGCCGCCGGAGTCCGGCATCGCGCCAGCCGGGAGTTTCATCCCGCTCATGGGCGGTTACGACGCGGGTTACTACGGTTACGTCTGGTCGCGGGTCTACGCCCAGGACATGTTCGGCCTGTTCCAGGGCCACCTGGACGACCCTGAGGTGGGCCTGCGGTTCCGGCACGAGGTGCTGGAGCCGGGCGGCGATGAGGAGCCGGAGGTGCTGGTGCGCCGTTTCCTCGGCCGTGTGCCGCAGCCGGACGCCTTCTACCGCGAGCTCGGCCTCGCGGCCGCGGCGCATTGACAGGCCACGCCCCCGCGGTGAAACATGTCGGTCCCCGCCGGTGGCGCGGCCCGCAATCCTCAGGAGGAGTCGATCGTGAGAACCCTGTCCTTCTCGGTTTCCCTGCTGTGCGTCTCGCTCGGTCTCGCCCCCGCGGCGCTCGCCGACGCCGCCGGCACCGCCTCGCCTACGGTCGTGCTCAAGGCCGCGCACATCTTCGACTCCGTGTCCGGCAAGCTTGCCGACCACGGCGTGGTGGTGGTGCAGGACGGCCTCATCAAGGCGGTGGGAAGCGATGCCGCGATCCCGGCCGGCGCGCGCGTCATCGACCTCGGCGACGCCACGCTCATGGCCGGCATGATCGATTCGCACGTGCACATGGGCGGCGAGTTCCAGGAGAACTGGTACAAGGGCTTCTATCAGGACGTGACCCGCTTCCCGGCGGAGCAGGCGTTGTACGGCGCCAAGTACGCGCGCGAGACCCTCGAGGCCGGCTTCACCAGCGTCCGTGACGTGGGCTCGGTGGACTACGTGGCCGTGAGCCTGCGCAACGCCATCGATGCCGGCGTGATCGAAGGGCCGCGCATGAAGGTCTCCAACTACGCGATCGGTTCCACCGGCGGCCACGCGGACGACAATCCGTTCCCGCCGCAGCTGGTGCCGCCCTCGGGCCCCGTCAACGGCGTATGCAACGGCCCCGATGAGTGCCGCGCGGCGGTGCGCTACCAGATGAAGTTCGGCGCCGACGTCATCAAGTTCATGCCCTCGGGCGGCGTGCTCTCGCTCTCCGATCCGGTGGACGTGCCGGAGCTGACCCAGGAGGAGATGGACGCGATCGTGTCCGAGGCCCACACCTGGCACCGCAAGGTGGCGGCCCACTGCCACGGCGACGCCGCCGCCAGGATGGCGATCCAGGCGGGCGTGGACTCCATCGAGCACGGCACCTTCCTCACGGACGACACCCTCAAGATGATGAAGGACAAGGGCGTCTACCTGGTGCCGACACTGTATGCGAGCTACTGGGTGGGCCAGAAGGCGGACAGCTACCCGCCCATGATCCGCACCAAGGCGCTCAGAGCCGCGGCCCAGTCCCAGATCATGTTCCAGCACGCCGTGAAGCTCGGCGTACCGGTGGCGTTCGGCACCGACTCAGCGGTGGAACCCCACGGCCTCGATGCCTTCGAGTTCGAGCTGATGGTCAAGAACGGCATGTCGCCGGCGGATGCGCTGATGGCCGCCACCGCGAAGGCCGCGCTGCTCCTGTACGGCGACCACGGGGAGAAGAACGTGAAGCCGCCGGTGGGCACGCTGGAGGTGGGTAAGTACGCCGACATCGTGGCGCTGCCGGGCGATCCCTTGAAGGACATCAAGGCCACGGAACACCCGATCTTCGTCATGAAAGGTGGTGAAATCTACGTGGGCGGAAAGTGATTTAGGGTTGCTTTTCAAAAGTAGAAGGGCCTCGCAAGAGGCCCTTCTTTTTTGGTCAGTCCTTGTCTTCCCGCCGCTGCAAGCCCAGCCGCGCCGCCGGCGGCCCTGGCCGGAAGGCCTGCACGTCCTTCACCTTGATGTCGTCGAAGGCGCGCAGCTTCGCCAGCTCCCCGTCGGCCTCGGCCGAGAGCGCCTCGAACACCTGCTCGTCGGCGGGAGAAGGCCGCGCATAACTCGACTCGATCGAGTACATCAGCGAACCCAGGCGCGACTGCAGCGCGCTGGGGTGCGCGAGGCTCTCCAGGTAGCCCTCGTAGTCGGGTGTCACCAGCGTCGCCGCGATCGCCTCCAGTCGGGCGAGGCGCGCGGCGGCATCCGGGACATCGCCCTTCTTCAGGGCTTCCCGCAGCGCATCGATGTGCAGCGCGGCCTGCCCCAGGGCCTCACCCTTGAGCTGGATCCTGCGTTCCAGGTCCACCCGCGCCTGCCAATCGGATGCGCTCGCAGTCATGCGAGGGTCCGCCCGCACCTCGAACTCGCGGCTCTGATGCAGGCTGCCGAGGCTCAGGGTCACGCGGTAGCGTCCCGGCACTACCTGGGGCCCGGGCATCTCGTCCCGGCCCTTGCCGATGGACGCATAGCGCAAGTCCCACACGAACAGGTTCATGCCTGCGTCCAGGCCCGGTGCGGCAATGCCTGCGCCCTGGTCCGCATCGGCGGCAGGGCTCGCCTCATCTTTGTCTTTGTCCTTATCTTTGTCCTTCGCTGCCTTGGCCACCGCGGTGAAGGAGGCGATGGGGGTGCCATCGGGCTGTTCGAAAGACAGCACCAGCTTCGCGCCCTTGGGCGGCTTCTTGGCGAGCCGGTAGAACACGCTGGCGCCGTTCACCGGGTTCTCGCCCATGAAGAAATCCAGCGCGCTCGGATCCTGTCCGCCGGGAGTGAGCCAGGCGGTGCCGGGCGTGTGCAGGAACAGGCTGGCCTGCGGCGGCGCCTCGCCGAGTTCGCGCAGGGGCTGCAGCTGGTCCAGCACCCAGAACGAGCGGCCGTGGGTGGCGGCAGCCAGCGCGTCCTGCTGCGGGACCACCGCGAGGTCCGTCACCGCCACGCGCGGGAGGTTCTGCTGGAGGGAGTGCCAGTGGTTACCGCCATCATCGGAGAAGTACGCGCCATCCAGCGCACCGGCGAAGAGCAGGTCCTTGTCCTTCCAGTCCTCCCGCACCGTGAAGCTCGAGCGGTCCGCCGGCAGCCCGTCCACGATCCTCTGCCAGTGCCGGCCGAAGTCACGGGTGACGAATATATAAGGCGTGTAGTCATCCAGGCGGTAGCGGTGCGCCGCCACGTAGGCCGTGCCCGGCGCGAAGCGCGAAGCCTCCACGGTGCTCACGGTGCTCCACTCCGGCAACATGGGCGGCGTCACGTCCTGCCAGTGGCCGCCGTCGTCCTGGGTGAGCCAGAGCTTGCCGTCATCGGTGCCGGCCCACAGCAGGCCCTCCTTGAGCGGCGATTCCGCGAGCGCGAACACCGTGTCGTAGTACTCGGTGGAGATGGCGTCCAGGTGCAGCGGCCCGCCGGAGGCGGTGAGCTTGGCCGGGTCGTGCCGGGTCAGGTCCGGGCTGATCTCGCGCCAGCTGTGGCCGTCGTCCTGGCTCTTCAGCACATACTGGGACCCCATATACACGGTGCCGGAGGCGTGCACGCTCGCCAGCACCGGCGTGGTCCACTGGAAGCGGTACTTGAGCTCACCGGCTCCGCGCCCCGTGAAATCCTCGGGCCAGGGGGAGGTGAAGGTCTTGAGTCCCGTGCGGGTATCGTTGCGCTCAAGCGCGCCCAGGGGGCCGCCGGCGGACCAGACGATCCAGGGCCGGTCCGGCGCCGGCACCACGTAGCCGGATTCCCATTGCGCCGCGATGCGCCAGTCGTGCCGGTCGATACCCCAGTCCTGGGTGGCGCTGGGGATCTCGATGGAACAGCAGTCCTGCTGCGAGCCGTACATGTGGAAGGGGAAGCGGCTGTCCACGCTGACGCGGTAGATCTGCCCGAGGGGCTGGTTCTCGAGGCTGGACCAGGACGTGCCGCCGTCCAGGCTCACGGCGGCGCCGCCGTCGTTGCCGATGGCGATGACTTCAGGGTCGGTGGGATCTATCCACATGGCGTGGTGGTCGCCGCCGCTCATGTATTGGCTCTTGAAGGTCTTACCCCCGTCCTTGGAGATCATGAAGCCCGGTGCCTCGGTCACGAACAGATGGTCCGCGTCCTTGGGGTCCACCGCGATGCGGCTGAAGTACCAGGCGCGCATGGTGAGGTCGCCCTTGTGGTAGAGCCGTTGCCAGTGGCCGCCGCCATCGTCGGAGCGGTACAGGCCGCCGTCCTTAGCCTCGATCACTGCGTACACGCGCCCACGCGCGGCGGCGGGGAGCGCGAGGCCGATGCGCCCCAGGATGCCGGCCGGCAGGCCCGGGTTGTTCGTGAGATTCGTCCAATGGCTGCCGCCATCGCTGCTCTTCCACAGGCCGCTGCCGGGCCCGCCGCTGGAGAAGTTCCAGGGCCGGCGCGAGGCCTGCCACATCGCCACGTACAGCGTCTTCGGGTCATTCGGATCCATCGCCATGTCGCCGACGCCGGTCTCGCCGTCCACGAACAGGATGCGCTGCCAGTGACCGCCGCCGTCACGCGTCTCGTACACGCCGCGCTCCGGGTTGGGGCCGAACAGGTGCCCGAGCGACCCGACGTAGACGTGCTGCGGGTCCTTCGGGTCCACCAGGATGTTGGAGACGATGCGCGTGTCCTTCAGTCCCACGTTCGCCCAGGTCTTGCCCGCGTCCGTGGATTTCCACACCCCGTCACCGGTCAGCACGTCGCCGCGGGGAAAGGGCTCGCCGGTGCCGGCGTAGATGACCTTGGGATCGGAGGGCGCGACCACGAGGGCCCCGACGGTGCCGAGCGCGAGGCAGCAGTCGCTCACGTTCGCCCAATGGTTGCCGGCATCGGTGGTCTTCCACACACCGCCGTCGGCGGCACCCATGTAGAAGGTGCGCTTGTCGCCCGGGATGCCCGCCACCGCGTCCACGCGGCCGCCGCTGAAGGGCCCAACCGACCGCCAGTTGAGCGCCTGCAGCGCGGGATCCGGCGCGGCCTGCAGCGGGAAGGCGATGGCAGCCAGCAGGGCCGCGAGGCACAGCGGTATCTTCACGAGGATCCCCCAGGTCGGATTTCTACTATGACTATAGTATTAATCCGGCGCGGGGGCGGTGGCAATCAGGCGGCGCGGACCGGCGGGTGGAAGGCGGCCTTGGCCTCAGGGGAGAAGGCGCTGCCGCCCGGGTACCAGCGCTCCAGGAACGCCTTGGGCGGACCCAGCAGGTCCGGGTTGGCCTCCCGGAACTCCACCCAGCCATGGCTGCCGGGCAGGGCATCCATGCGCTCGCGGATCAGCAGCAGGTAGAAGCAGGTCACGGTCTCGTTGTAGAGGCCGTGGGCGCCGTGGTGGGCGGCGAAGGCCTGGAGTTGCGAGCGGAAGGCCTGCATGGCATCCAGCAGCGGGTGCTCTGCCAGGAGCACCCAGGCGAGTCGCACGTGTTCCGCGTGGCGGAAGCGTTCCTTGGGGAAGGTGAGCGCGGCGAACTCCGTGGCCAACGCGCGGTCCTGGGGCGAGAGGCGCATTACCTCTCCTTGAGCCGGTGGCTGTCGGCGGCGGTGAGGTCCAGGCCGTAGAGCTCCTTGAACTTCGCGATCTTGGCGAGGGAGGGACGGGAGAAGGGCGCCTTGCCCTCGAAGGCGTGCAGCACGATGCCTTCCAGGAGGTCACCGAGGGTGAGGTCGTGGTCCTCCGCCACGGCCTTCAGCACCTTCAGGAGGCGCTTTTCCACCCGGATGCCGGTCTGCACCCGCTCGATCGTCTTCTCCGCCGCCATGGCTGTACTCCTATTTGGTACATTTATACATTAATACACAACGGCCGAGGAGGCAAGCGGGAACCAAGTGCCGGTCCGCCGTTCCAAGTGTTCATCAGTCCTGGGAGGCTCCCATGCGCGCCGCCATCGTCCTTTGCCTGCTCACCCTCAGCCTGTCCGCTGTCCGGGCGGACACGCCGCCTGCCGATCCCCTGCTCGGCACCTGGACAGGGCAGGTCCATGACGGCGCCGCCATGCGTCCCTTCGGGCTGCGCTTCACGGCCGGCAAGTCCGGCACGCCTGATCTCGCATGGACGCTGCCGGAGGCGAACCTCAAGGACTACGGCCCCATCCCGATGGTGCTGCACGACGGCTGGTACCACGAGGCCTCGCAGGACCACTACGACCTTCAGTTCCGCCTGGCGGACGACCATGAGCACGTCACCGGCGTGCTGGCCTTCGACGGCCACACGCTTCCCTTCGACCTCGTGCGCGGGCCGCTGCCGGCACTCGCTGAGCGGGACATGGGCGGCAAGGCCGCGACGCCGCTGTGGAGCTTCAAGACCGGCGGCGCCATCTGGTCCACGCCGGCCTACGCGGAGGGGGCGGTCTACTTCGGCAGCAACGACGGCAAGGTGTACGCGCTGGACGCGGCGGGCGGCAAGCTAAAGTGGAGCGCCGCCACCGGCGGCCCGGTGCTGAGCCCCGTGAGCCTGGATGGCGGGTGGCTCTACGCACTCTCGGACGATGGATTCCTCTACAAGCTCGCGCGCAAGGACGGCAAGCGTGCCTGGCGCTTCGACACCCACGGTGGCGCTGTGAAACGGCAGGGCTATGACCGGCTCGCTTCCGGTGCGGTGCGTGTGGCGGACACGCTCTTCGTGGGCAGTGCCGATGGCGCGCTCTATGCCATCGATCCCGCCACCGGCAAGGAGCGCTGGCACTACCTCACCCAGGGCATGGTGCGTTCCACGCCGGCGGTGGCGGACGGGCGGGTCTACTTCGGCAGCTACGACCACGCGATCTATGCGCTGGACGCGAAGAGCGGCGCGCGGCTCTGGCGCCGCGACACGCTGATGCCTGTGGTCTCGACGCCGCTCGTGGCGGACGGGAGGGTGTTCATCGGCAGCCGCAACGCCGATCTCTACGCGCTGGACGCCAGGACCGGTGAGACGGTCTGGCGCAAGTTCTACTGGGTATCCTGGGTGGAATCCTCAGCCACGCTCGCGGACGGCACCCTCTACGTGGGCTCCTCCGACTGCCTGCAGTTCTACGCGCTGGATCCGGCCACCGGCGAGGAGCGCTGGCGCTTCGGCGCCGGCGGCGAGGCCTGGTCCACGCCGGCGGTGGACGCCGGGCGGGTGTACGTGGGTAGCGTCGGCTATGCGGGTTACGGCCGCTTCGGTGGCTTCTACGGCCTGGACCGGGCCAGCGGCCGGCCGCTGTGGCGGTTCGACCTGCCGCCCGGAGGCGGCGACCAGGGTTTCGGGGTAGGGGGTTCGCCGGCCTTGGGTGCTGGAAAGGTGTATTTCGGCACGCTGGAGGGGTTGTTCTATGCGTTTCCCATAGCGGGCTGAGATCCCCAGCGAAAGCCCGGCAATGCAGGTCTGATATTCCATAATGCCGTGAATTGGCGCGGCGGGCTCTTGCATATTTATATGGCAAAATCAGGGGTCCCGGCACAATAAGTCATGTCAGTAACCGACAGATGAGAGCCATGACCACCGACCATGACGAACGTCGCAAGCATCCGCGTCTGCGCAGGGAAGAGCGCGCGGTCATCCGGCAGCTCAACATCAGCGGCGAGGACGTGACCGTCTCCAAGTACTACTGCACCACCGTGGACATCTCCCCGGGCGGTGTGCAGATCCAGACCAAGCGGGCCTTCCCCCTGGGCGAGCAGGTGGAGATCACCATCAACCTCGAGGGACATCCGACCGCGTTCAACCTCTCGGGCGTGACCCGCTGGATCGCGCCCTCCAAGGGCGAGCCGGGCTACGTGCTCGGCATCGAGCTCATCACCGACAACAACATCTCCAACTGGCGCCGCCTGTTCCATTGAGCGGCCTTCCGGGAGCACTTCCATGAACTGGCTAGGCGAAGATGCCGGCAAGCTGCTGCTGCGGGTGCTGGTGGGCGGCCTCTTGATCCTGCACGGCTTCCACAAGCTGGTGAGCGGCCCGGGCGACATCGCCCACCTGCTTGCCGCCCATGGCGTACCGGGGTTCCTGGCGGTAGGCGTGTACTTAGGCGAGGTGGTGGGGCCGCTGCTCATGCTGATCGGCGTGTACACCCGCATCGGAGCGTTGCTGGTGATCGCGAACATGGTGGTGGCGGTGCTCGTCACCCGCGGCAGCCATTTGTTCGGCCTGAACGAGTACGGCGGCCTCGGCATCGAGCTGGAGGTCTTCTACGGCGTCGGCGCGCTGTGCGTGGCGATGCTGGGCGCGGGTGCTTACAGCGCCGGCGGCAAGACCGGCAAGTTCAACTGATCCAAAGGGACGGCTCGTCGCGGGCCTCGCAAGGGGGGGACTCCATGGACATCCGCATCAAGCGCGGGCTCGTGCTCGCGGGCGTCGCCGCACTCGCGGCCTGTTCCATCGTGCCGGTCACGCCGATCCAGCCCGGCGCCAGTGCCCATCTACAGCCGAACGAGGGCATCGCCGCGGTGGTGATGGACACCCTCGACCCCGTGTCCCAGATCCACCTCATCCCGATCGACGGGAACGGCAAGGGCCTCAACTTGCCGTCCATGCCGGCAGGCAAGAGCCTGGCCCTGTTCCAGGTGCCGGCGGGGACCTATTGCCTGCAGGAGTTCCAGTTCGGCCGCTGGCATTTCTTCGCCCGGAGCGGCGTGCGCCTCGGCTGCTTCCAGGTGCCGGAGGGCCGCATCGCCTATAGCGGCAACCTGCAACCGCGCGCCGGCGACGACGACAACGCCTATGTCCGTCAGGAGTACTCGCCCCGCCAGTTCCTGGCGACGCTGCAGAGCCAATATCCGTCCCTGGCCGCGGCCTATCCCACCGCCGGCCCGGATCCCGTGGCTGACGATGAGAAGGATCTGAACGACATTGACCAGGAGATGGCGAGCTGGGTCACGACCACCGATGGCGGCAAGACCCAGCTCATCTACTTCCGCAACAACACCAATTGGCCGCTCAAGCTCAGCGAGTTCAACTTCGAGAACTGCGTGAACATCAAGCCGTCCTGCGCGCCGGCCAAGCCCGACCTGCTAGTCGCACCGCGCACCACCGTCATGTACCTGAAGGTGGAGCCGGCGGACCCCAAGCGCTACTACAACTTCCAGTTCCACTATCGCTATGAGTACGTGCGCTAGCGCACGCCCACGTCGCCTTTCACGCTCTCGATGAGCTTGGCGCTGTCATAGCCGGCGCCGTCCTTGAACACCCACAGTACCTTGTGCAGCGCCTTGGGGTCGGCGGTGGCGTCGCCGTCCAGCACCACGAGGTCGGCGTACTTGCCGGCCGCGACGCTGCCACGCTCCCGGTCGATCTTCAGGTAGCGCGCGCCGTTCAGGGTCGAGACCTGCACCGCCTGCGGCAGCGTGAGGCCCGCCTCCAGCAAGAGCTCCACCTCCCGCGCATTGGACCAGCCCGGCACCACGCCGCCGTTGCCGGTGGGGTCGGTGCCGTCCACCAGCAGGCCGCCGGCGTCGAAGAACGCCTTCTCGAAGGCCATGCCGTGCTGGAACGCCTTCACCGCGTCCTGGTTGTTGGCCTGGGCAGTGCGGCCGTAGTTGCGCAGGTAATTCGCCCGCGCCTGCAGCGACATGAGGTCCAGCACCGTGTCCGGCAGCACCGGCCGGCCGGGCGTGGAGGCCTCGAACACCGTGAGCGTGGAGGTGAGCGCCACATGGCGCTTGAGCAGCGTCTGCAGCAGTGCCTGGGCTTCGCTGCCCTGCAGATCCAACTCCGCCAGCGACTTCTGCACAGCCGCGGGAGCCGGGCACTTGTCAGGCTGCTTGTCCTTCACGAAATCCGTGGCCACGAAGATGCCGTGCTCCAGGTCGTCGATGCCGAGCTCCGCCGCCTCCCTGTACGTTACCGAGCACAGGTGGCCGGTGACGCGCGCACCATGCTTGTGGGCGTAGCGGATCACCGCATCCAGGGTCTTGCGCGGGATCGTGGTGTAGGCCTTGAAGTCGCGGGCGCCGAGCGCGATCCAGTGGCGCTCCGCCTCCACCGCCATGTCCGGGTCGCCGAAGTCGGCGAGCTGCATCACGGGCAGGTCGTCCGGGTCGTCGCCGGCGGTGAGGTAGGGGCCGGTGAGGAACAGGTGAGGCCCCACCGCGTTGCCGGCATCGATCCACTGCTTGATGCCGAGGTCGGCGTAGGGGTTGATGCTGCCGCCGGTGCGCAGCGTGGTCACGCCGCCCGCGAGGTAGAGGCGCGGGAAGCTGTAGGGCATGTTCGCGTAGGTGAGCAGGCCCGTGGGGTAGAACAGGTGCTCATGCAGCATCACGTAGCCCGGCAGCAGCGTCTTGCCATCCAGCGCCACCTTCTCAGCGTCGGCGGGGATGTTCAGCGTGCCGTCGGGTCCCACCGCCTGGATGCGCTGGCCCTGGATCACGACCGTCATGCCACGGCGCGCCGGGGCGCCGGTGCCGTCGATGAGCGTCGCGCCTGTGAGCGCAAGCGAGGGTCCCGGGTGCGCGAGGAAGGGCTCTGCAGTGGTGCGGGGCTGCATATAGGGCGCGGCCTGGGCCACGCAGGCGATGCAGGCCAGGAGCAGCAGGAGGCGGAGGCGCGGCATGGGATTCTCCTCGGGAGGGCGTGGATGCATCCTTTCGCGGGCCCAGTATAGCCATACGCACCGCGGGCACGGGCCTGTGGCGCGGGCCGAGGCGCTTGTGCACAATCGCCGCAGCCCTCACGGGTCCCAAGGGAGTCCCCATGAACGACACGCGACGCGCCATGCTCAAGGCCATCCTGTGGGGCGGCCTGCTGGCGTCCACCATCGACGTCTTCGCCGCCAGCACCATCTCCTGGGTGAATCCGCTGCGGGTGCTGCGCTTCATCGCGGGAGGCCTCTTGGGGGCGCCGGCTTTCAGCGGCGGCCTCGGCATGGCATCCCTGGGGCTGCTGCTGCAGTGGCTGATGGGCATCATCATCGCCGCCATCTTCGTGACGGCCTGGCGGCGCCTCGCCTGGATGCACCGCGACTGGCGCCTCACGGGCGTCGCCTACGGCGTCGTGATCCAGTTCGTCATGGTGTACGTGGTGGTGCCGCTCTCCGCCATCCCGCCCCGCGACCCGAAGCCGCCGTTCGATCCGGTACGCTTCGGCGAGAACCTGCTGGCGATGGTGCTGTTCGGCCTGATCGTGGCCTGGTTCGCCCAGCGCTACCTGCCGCGGCCCGCCGCGAAGACCTGATCCGCCGTCCCCCCGCCCCGCGCGGCCATGGGCCGCGCGGGATTGTCTTGACCGGTCAGCGATTCGCGCCGCCGGTTCGGATGCTTCCCCCGACGAATCGATTTTTCCCTCCGACGAACCACCGCACCGCGCGTGGCAAGGCGCTTGCCCGTTCTACAGAATCGGCCGCAGTGACGTGTCCGTCGTGTTCCGCACAACAGACGCTCACGGGACTTGATTCAGAGCGCCTCGAGCCTGTTGCAGACAGGCAACGGACGCAGCGGCTGGAGCCAGTTTGGGGCGGCCGTCACTCGAAGGTTCTACATAATCGAAACCGGAGGCTTACGCATCATGAACAGCAACCAGATCAGCAAGGCCGTGCGCCTCGCCCTCGTGGCGGGTGCCGCCGGCGCGGCGATCACGGCCCAGTCGGCGTTCGCCGCCGACGCGGACCAGAGCGCCAGCGCGGACCAGAACAGCACCGCCCAGCTGGGCAAGATCGAAGTGACGGGCACGCGCATCAAGCGCACCGATGTCGAGACCGCGCAGCCGGTCAACATCATCACCTCCACCCAGCTCAAGGCCACCGGCCTCACCTCCATCGGCGACATCCTGACCAACATCACCCAGGCCGGCGCCGCGCTGAACACGACCTTCAACAACGGCGGCAACGGCCGTACCAACCTGAACCTGCGCTTCCTGGGCGCGAACCGCGTGCTGGTGCTCGTGAACGGCCGCCGCTGGATCGCGGGCCTGGGCGGCCCCGGCCAGCAGGGCGTGGACCTGAACGAGATCCCGGTCTCCATCATCGACCACGTCGAGATCCTGCAGGACGGTGCGTCGGCGATCTACGGCTCCGACGCGATCGCGGGCGTGGTGAACATCATCACCCTGAAGAACTACAACGCCGCTGAAGCCAACGCCTACACCAGCATCTACTCCGGCGAAGGTCACCACGACGGCAAGGTGCAGGAGTACGACTTCACGATCGGCAGCGCCGGCGACAAGTCGGCCGTGGTCATGAACGTGACCTACGTGAACCAGCATGAAGTGTGGGCCAGTGCCCGTGACATCTCGCAGGAGCCGATCTGGGGCCAGGGCCCGACCTCGGGCAGTTCCGCCACCCCGAACGGCCGTTTCATCACGGCCCCTTTCAACGGCGTATGCGCCGGCAGCGCCACCCTGAACCCGACCTATGGCACCTGCGATATGACGCTGGTGAACTCGCCGAAGACCGGCGTCGCGGGTTCGGCCAACGGCCCGTCGCTGGGCAACTTCCGCCAGCGCACCTCCAGCGACACCTACAACTTCGCCCCGTTGAACTACTTCGTGACCCCGAGCGAGCGCACCAGCTTCTACGCCCAGGGCCACTATGACCTCGCCGACAACCTGACCTTCACCTCGGAACTGGTGTTCAACAAGCGCAACTCCCAGCAGTCCCTGGCGTCCTCGCCGCTGTTCCTGGGCCTCGCCGGTACCAGCTTCGTGAACGGCCAGCCGATCGGTGTCGGCGCCGCGAACCCCTACAACCCCTTCGGCCATGACCTCGTCGGCTCCGTCAGCCAGTGGTGCGTGGTGCAGGGCAACTGCGGCACCAACCCGAACGACCTCCTGGTGTTCCTGGGCCGCCGTCCGGTGGAATCCGGCCAGCGCCTGTT
>DATAHN010000030.1:0-19753 GCA_036263155.1 Gammaproteobacteria bacterium
ACTACCGCGAACTCAAGGCAGCGCTGGAGGCGCGCGGCTGCACCTTCTGCACCCGGTCCGACACCGAGGTGATCCTCAAGGCCTACGAGGTCTATGGCGAGGATTGCGTCAAGTATCTGCGCGGCATGTTCGCCTTCGCTATCTGGGACATCAAGCGCCAGAAGCTCTTCCTGGCCCGCGACCGGCTCGGCATCAAGCCCCTGTATTACGCGTCGTGCGCGGGCGAGTTGGTGTTCGCTTCCGAGATCAAGGCCATCCTCACTGCCGGAGCATTGGCTCCGGAGTTCAACGAAGCCATCCTGCCCGAGTACCTCGCCACACGTTTCGTGGCGGGGGAGGAAACGTTCTTCCAGGGCGTGCGCAAGCTGTTGCCAGGGCATACCCTGAGCTGGACGCCGGAGCAGGGCATCAAGGTCTCGCGTTACTGGCACCTGCCGGAGGCGATACGCGGTACCGAGGCTCCCTTCGAGGTGCATGTGCAGGGCGTGAAGGAACGGCTGCAGGAGTCCGTCCGCAGCCACCTGGTCAGCGACGTGCCCTTGGGCCTGTTCCTCTCCGGCGGCCTGGATTCCAGCGCGCTGGCGGCATTGATGGCGCCCATGGCCGACGGTCCCATCCAGAGCTTCTCCATCGGCTTCGCCGAGAACGGCTACAACGAGCTGGCCCATGCGCGGCTGGTGGCCAAGGCAGTGGGCGCCGAGCACAGGGACATGCTGCTCTCATCCGCCGATTTCATGCGCGCCCTGCCACGCATGATCTGGCATGAGGACGAGCCCATTGCCTTCCCCTCGAGCATCTGCCTGTACTACGTCTCGCAGCTCGCGAAGCAGCACGTCAAGGTGGTGCTGACGGGCGAGGGCGCCGACGAGCTGTTCCTGGGCTACAACAGGTACCGGGTCACCGCCTGGAACGAGCGGCTGGGCCGCCCCTACTGGGCCGCAGTGCCGGAGCGCCTGCAGCATGGGATCCGCCGCTTCCTGCGGCACTGCCCGCGGGGTGTGCGCCGCTACGCTGAGCGCAGCTTCCTTGGGCCAGGACCCGGCGTGCGGGGTCTCTTCTACGAGAACTTCGCCGTGTTCCCGGAGGTCGCGCAGCGGCTGCTGATGCCGCAGGTCAGTGGCGGCCGCGACCCCTATGCTGGCTGTCTTAGTCACTATGATGCGGCGCCCGGCGGGACGCTCGAGCGCATGAGCCATGCCGACATGCAGACCTACATGGTGGAGCTGCTCATGAAGCAAGACCAGATGAGCATGGCGGCCTCCCTCGAGAGCCGTGTGCCGTTCCTGGACCATGAGTTCGTGGAGTACGCTGCCGCCATCCCGGGGCGCTACAAGCTGCAGGGCTGGCAGACCAAGGCAGTGCTGCGCGCGGCTGTGAAAGATATCCTGCCCAAGGAGATCCTGGGCAGGCGCAAGATGGGGTTCCCGGTGCCGGTGGGGCGCTGGTTGCGAGGCCGCTATGCGCCGCTCGTGGACGAGCTGGTACTGGGTCCGCGCGCGCTTGGGCGCGGCCTGTTCGATCCGACTTATCTAAAGCATCTGGTAAATGAGCATCGTAGCGGGGCCTGGGACCACGGCGACCGCCTGTGGATGCTGCTGAACCTCGAGCTGTGGCAGCGCGTCTTCCTGGAAGGCGAGGCGCCCGAGTCGATCCTCGACGAGAACATGTTCCAGTCCGCCGATATCGGCATCGCCGCCTGAACACCTGACGTCCGGCTCCGGGTTTATCCGCAGGAGATTGCGGGTATCTCCGGATACCTCGTGCAACGGGTGGATGCGACAGTGGGCACGACGCCGGTGGGTCCGGCGGATTATGTAGAGACAGGGATGGCGCGGACTGCGTTGTGGTCCGGCTCGATGGAATCGAGAAGGCTCTATGCGAATCCTGTGGGTGAAAGTCGGCGGCCTGTGGCCGCCCAATACCGGCGGCCGGCTGCGGAGCCTCAACATTCTTTCGGAACTGGCGCGTGAGCACGAGCTCAGCGTGTTCACCACCCATGTGCCGGGTGATGACGGCGAGGCCCTGGCCCGCCAGCTGCCCCAGTGCAAGCGCGTGCGTTCCTTCCCCTTTGCGGCACCCAAGTGGCATGACCCGCGCTTTCCGCTGACGCTGCTGGGCTCCTGGTTCTCCTCCATGCCGGTGGACATCTACAAGCACAGGGTGCCGGCCTTGAGGTCCGAGGTGGAGAACCTCATCGCTGCCGGCGAGGTCGACCTCTGCGTCGCGGACTTCGTGGTCGCCGCCTCCAACGTGCCGTTGGGCGGCCCCGTACCGGTGGTGTTCTTCTCCCACAACGTCGAGTACATGATCCTGAAGCGGCTCGCCGCCGTGCAGGCGAACCCCCTCAAGCGCGTGCTGCTGGCGATCGAGTGGCGCAAGATGCGCCGCTACGAGGCCGAGGTCTGCCGCAAGGCCCGCCTTACGGTGGCGGTCTCGCCCCAGGACCGCGCCCTCCACAGTGCCGATGCCCGGGGCGCGGCCATCTTCGATGTGCCCACTGGCGTCGACATCGGCTACTTCAAGGCCAATGGCACATCCGAGGCGCCGGCGGAGATCGTGTTCACCGGTTCCATGGATTGGCATCCCAATGAGGATGCCATCCGTCACTTCATCGCCGACATCCTGCCGGCGGTGCGCCGCGAGGTTCCGCGGGTCAGCGTCACGGTGGTCGGGCGCAACCCCAGTGCCGAGCTGCGCCGCGCCGCCGAGGAAGCGGGGGTCAGGGTGACCGGCACCGTGGACGACGTACGCCCCTTCATAGATGCGGCGGCCGTGTACGTAGTGCCGCTGCGCATCGGCGGGGGCACGCGCCTCAAGGTGTTCGAGGCCCTCTCCATGGGCAAGGCGGTGGTCTCCACCACCGTCGGCGTGGAAGGGTTGCCGCTCGCTCCCGGCGAGCACTATCTCCGGGCCGATGACCCGCAGGCCTTCGCCTCCGCGGTGGTCCGGCTGCTCAGGGACCCGGTCCAGCGCCATGCGCTGGGCGAGGCTGGACAGCGGCTCACCCACGAGCGCTACGCCTGGCCCCAGGTGGCACGGGTGTTCGGCTCCCATTGCGAGTCTGCCCGTGGCTGAGGTGCTGCATCACCGTCCCGGTGTACCCCGCGTTGTGCTGATGTGCCACGAGGGCGACCGCATCGACACCGAGGGCCTCACCGCCTGGATCGCCAGCAGCATGGATCTCGTCGGCGTGATCCGCCTCAAGGAGCGGCGTAGCCGCGCCTGGCAGCGGGTACGGCGCGAGATCCGCCGCGTCGGCCTGCTGCGCTTCCTGGACGTACTGGCGTTCCGCCTCTATTACCGCGTCGTGTGGGGGCGACGCGACGCCGCCTGGATCGACGACGAGGTGCAGCGGCTCAAGGCGCGTTATCCGGTGGATCCCGCCGGCGTGATGACGCTGGTGACCCACGACCCCAACGGACCCGCGGTGCGCGCGTTCCTGCGCTGGGTGAGGCCGCACGTGATGATCGCACGCTGCAAGACCCTGCTGAAGCCTGAGGTGTTCGGCGTGCCCAGCCACGGCACCTACGTGCTGCACCCCGGCATCTGCCCCGAGTACCGCAATGCCCACGGCTGCTTCTGGGCGCTCGCGAACCGGGACGTGCAGCGGGTCGGCATGACCCTGCTCAGGGTGGATCCGGGCGTGGACACCGGTCCCATCCTGCTGCAGGCCTCCTATGGCTTCGACGAACTCAAGGAATCTCACACGGTGATGCAATACCGGGTGGTGTTGGAGAACCTGGACACGGTGGCCAAGAAGCTGCGTGCCGCATGGCGAGGCTATCTGCAGCCCTTGCCTGTGGCCGAGCGCAAATCCGCCACCTGGGGCCAGCCCTGGCTCAGCGCCTACCTGCGCTGGAAGCATGCCGCACGCCAGGGCATACCGCGCGAGGCGGGGCGATGACCACGCTGCTCACGCTCCTGTACCACGATGTCTATGTCGCGGATCCGGCCGAGAGTGGCTTCGCGGGCGAAGGCGCCGGACGCTACAAGTTGACGCTCACCGAGTTCGAACGCCAACTCGCCTGCCTCGCCGAGGTGCTGCATGCGCCACCGCTCCTGGTGACACGACCCGAAGCTACGGTGAACCCGCTGCCCCTGGCGCTGACCTTCGACGACGGCGGACGCTCCTATTACTCCCAGGTGGCCGAGCGGCTGGAGACGCGTGGCTGGCGTGGCCACTGCTTCGTCACCAGCGACTGGATAGGCCGGCCTGGGTTCCTGGACCGGCAGCAGCTGCGCGAACTGCATGCACGCGGCCATGTGATCGGCAGCCATTCCGCCAGCCATCCGGGGCGCTTCGCCGCCTGCACACCGGACCGCATGCGCCGCGAGTGGCGCGATAGCCGTGCCGCGCTGCAGGACATCCTGGGCGCTGACGTCACCGTGGCCTCGGTACCCGGCGGCTACTTCACGCCGCGCGCCGCGCATGCGGCAGCAGAGGCGGGCATCACCACGCTGTTCACTTCGGAACCAGAGACACGCGCGCGCCGTATCGCCGGCTGCACGGTGCGGGGGCGCTACACGCTGCGGCGCGGCGACCCCACCGACCTCGCCGCACGGCTCGCGGCCCGGGAACCGGGCGCGCTGTATCCGGCCTGGCTCAAGTGGAATGTGAAGAAGCCCGTGAAGGCGCTGCTGGGGGCGGGTTACCCGCTCATCGCGGAGCGCTTCGCGCGGCTTGAGCGGGAACAGGGCGAAAGAATCCAATAGAGGAGTTTCAGAGACATGCGTATCAGCATATTCGGACTGGGTTACGTGGGCTGCGTGAGCGCCGCGCGCTTCGCGGAGGCCGGCCACCAGGTCATCGGCGTGGACGTCAACCCTGAGAAGGTGGCGATGGTCAACGGCGGCCTGTCGCCCATCGTGGAGCCCGGCCTGGAGGCCCTGCTGGCCTTCACGGTGGCGAATGGGCGCCTGCGCGCCACCACCTCGGCGGCCGAGGGCATCGCCAACTCGGACATGGCACTCATCTGCGTCGGCACGCCGGGCTATGCCAACGGCCAACTCAACGTGGACATCCTGCGCCAACTCAGCTCCGAGATCGGCCGCGAGCTCCATCATCGGGAGAAGCCTTTCACGGTGGTGGTGCGCAGCACCGTGCTGCCCGGTACGGTGGAGGAGGTGGTGTTCCCCGCCATCCGCGCCGGCATCCAGCGCCGCGACCGCTCCTTCCTCAGCGTGGCGGTGAACCCGGAGTTCATCCGCGAGGGCAGCGCGCTGCAGGACTTCCTGCAGCCGCCGTTCACCCTGGTGGGCTGCCAGGACGGAGCCACCGCGGCCAAGGTGCGCGAACTCTACGCAAATGTGGATGCGCCTTTCGTCAGCACCAGCATCCGCACCGCCGAGATGATCAAGTACACCGCCAACACCTTCCATGCGCTGAAGGTGTGCTTCGCGAACGAGGTGGGCGACGCGTGCGAGGCCTTCGGCGTGGAACCGCAGGAAGTCATGCGCATTTTCCGCATGGACCGCAAGCTCAACGTCTCAGAGGCTTACCTCAAGCCCGGTTTCGCCTTCGGCGGTTCCTGCCTGCCCAAAGACATCCGCGCCCTGACCTATGCGGCCCGCAGCGCCGACGTGGAGCTACCGCTGATCAGCCGTATCCTCGAGTCCAATGGCGCGCAGATCCGTCGCGCCGTGGACACGGTGCTGGCCACCCACAAGCGCCGTATCGGCGTACTCGGCCTGTCCTTCAAGCCCGGCACCGACGACCTGCGCGAGAGCCCGATGGTGACGCTGGTGGAGAACCTCATCGGCAAGGGCCTCGAGGTGCGGATCCTCGACCACAACGTCGCGGTGGCGCGCCTCACCGGCGCCAACCGGCGCTACATCGAGGAGGAGATACCGCACATCTCCTCGCTCATGTGCACCGAGGCCGTCGACCTCCTCAACCACGCCGAGCTGCTGGTGGTGGGGAATGCAGGTGAAGAGACCAACCAGGTGCTGGCTGCAGCACCAGAACTGCCCGTCATAGACCTCACGCGCGGCATCGCGCGCGTGTCCCGTGTCCAGACCAAGGTGGAAGAGCCATGCCAACAACCCTCATCGTCAGGTTCCTATACGCCGGCCTACTCGCTTCAGGGGTCGCCGGCCCACTCCTGATCGTCCCGGGCTGCCACAGCGAGGCTGCGGTCGCCGCCGCCCCGCCGCAGCCGGCTGGACGCCAGACCCCCGAGCTCCCACAGGGCTACGTGGACGCACGCTACGTGCGTCCCACCGGCAAGCGCATCGACGTGAAAGCCGGCGGCGACCTGCAGGGAGCGCTGGACAAGGCGCAGCCGGGTGACACCGTGGTGCTGGAAGCCGGTGCAGTCTTCAGCGGCAGCTTCACGCTGCCGCTGAAGACTGCCGATACCGCCGGCTGGATCATCGTGGAATCGAGCGCGGCGGCGGACGGCCGCCTTGCGCCTGGCATGCGTGTGTCTCCGGACGATGCCGCGCTCATGCCCAAGCTGGAGGCCAGCAGCGGGCCGGTGCTGCGCACCGCCCAGGGCGCGCATCACTACCGGCTCATCGGACTGGAGCTCAGGCCCGGCCCGGCCAGCGTGAGCAAGGCGCTGGGGTGGCTGCATGGCTTCAGCCTGGGCGGCGGCGCGCCTGCAGCGCCCAAGGCCGCCTTCCTGTCGAACCTCTTCGTGATCGGCAACGGCGACACGTCTGTCGAGACCCTGGCGCATCACATCATCGTCGACCGCTGCTACCTGCACGGCGACCCGCAGGTGGGTGCACGGCGTGGCGTGGCCATGAACGGCCGCTACGTAGCGGTCATCGACTCCTACCTTTCCGACTTCAAGCAGGTGGGGGAGGACAGCCAGGCGCTCTCGGCCTGGAACGGCACCGGGCCGTTCATGATCGTGGATAACTACCTGGAGGCCGCCGGCGAGAACGTACTGTTCGGTGGCACCGATCCGACCATCCCCGACCTCGTGCCCTCGGACATCGAGGTGCGCGGCAACCACTTCGCCAAGCCGTTGGCCTGGAAGAAGGACGATCCCGCCTACCAGGGTACGCCCTGGAGTGTGAAGAACATCTTCGAGCTCAAGAATGCCCAGCGGGTTCTGGTGGAAGGCAACCTGCTCGAATACAACTGGGCCCAATCCCAGGACGGCTTCTCCATCCTGTTCACGGTGCGCGACCAGGACGGCAGCGCCCCTTGGTCGGTGGTGCAGGATGTGACCTTCAAGGACAACGTGGTGCGCCACGTGGCCAACGGCATCAACATCTTGGGCTACGACAACAACCATCCGAGCCGCCAGACCCAGCGCATCCAGGTCTCCAACAACCTGTTCGAGGACGTAGGCGGACCCTGGGGCCCCGGCGTACTGCTCATGATGGGCGACGGCAGCCGCGATGTGGCCTTCAGCCACAACACCTCGCTGCAGACCGGCACCATTGTGTACAGCGACGGCCGCGCCGTCTCCGGCTTCAGCTACACCGACAACATCGCGCCCCACAACCGCTACGGCATCATCGGCACCAACAAGGGCGTCGGGGTGTCCACCATCTCGGCGTACTTCCCGGGTGCCAAGCTGCGCCGCAACGTGATCGTGGGCGCCGCCCCGCAGCAGTACCCTTCCGGCAACTTCTTCCCCAAGGACATGGGCGGGGTGGGTTTCGTGCGCATGAGCGCGCGGGACTACCGCCTGGCGCCCGGCAGCGCCTACAAGGCCGGGGCGGACGACGGCGGCGACATCGGCGTGGATGTAGACCAGCTCTGCGCCTCCCTCGATGCCTACGATCCCCACCTGGGGGACTCGGTGCCCTCCTGTATCGCGGCCCAGGGGCGCTGATGGACCTGGCATACGTCTCCCTCTGGTTCTGGGCCTCGCTGGCCCTGCTGTTCTATACCTATCTGGGCTACCCGCTGCTGATCCGCCTGCTGGCGGCGCTGCCGCGTCGCGCCCCGGTCGAGGGCTGGCTGCAGCCGCGCATCACCCTTGTGGTGGTGGCCTACAACGAGGCGCGCCGCATCCGCCAGCGGCTCGAGAATTTCCTCGACCTGGACTATCCCTGGGACCGGGTCGAGGTGATCGTGGCCTCCGACGGCTCCACCGACAGCACGGTGGAACGGGCCCGCGTCTATGCATCGGAGCAGGTGCGCGTGGTGGAGTTCCGGCAGCGGCGCGGCAAGAGCGCGGTGCTGAACGACGTGGTGCCCATGGCCACGGGCGAGATTGTGGTGCTGGCGGACGCCCGCCAGCGCTTCGAGACCGGCGCGCTCAGGGCGCTCGCCGCGCGCTTCGTGGACCCCAAGGTTGGGGCCGTGAGCGGCGAACTGGTGCTCCTGGACGGCCGTGCCGGCCGCTCCGAGGTGGGCAAGGGCGTGGACTTCTACTGGCGCTACGAGAAGTTCATGCGCCTCTACGAGAGCCGGGTGGACTCCACCGTAGGCGCCACCGGCGCCATCTACGCGCTGCGCCGCGAACTGTTCCGGCCTATCCCCGAGAGCCTGATCCTGGACGATGTGCTGATCCCCATGCAGGTGGCGCGGCAGGGCTACCGGGTGCTGTTCGAGCCGCGCGCACGGGCTTATGACTGGGTGGCGCCGGATGCGCGCCATGAGTTCACCCGCAAGCTGCGTACCATCGCCGGGAACTTCCAGCTGTTCTTCCTCAGGCCCTGGCTGTTGAACCCGTTCCAGAACCGGCTGTGGTGGCAGACCGTGTCCCATAAGCTGTTCCGGCTGCTGAGCCCCCTGTGGCTCGCGCTGGCCTTCGGCGCGAACCTGCTTCTGGCGCAGGACCAGGTGGCCTACCGCGGCCTCTTCGTGGCCCAAGTGCTGTTCTATTCCGCCGCGCTGCTCGGCTACCTCACGCGGCACGCGGCCCGCAAACCCTTCTTCCTCAACGTCCCTTACGCCTTCTGCCTGCTCAACTGGGCCACGGTGATGGCGCTGGTCCACCTGCTCAACGGCCGCCAGCAGGTGACGTGGGAACGCACTGCCGGTTGAACTGCAACCTGGAGATAGATACATGTGTGGAATCGTCGCAGCGGTCGGTGGACGCGACATCGTCCCGATCCTGATCGAAGGCCTGCAGAGGCTCGAGTACCGCGGCTATGACTCGGCGGGCATCGCCGTGGTCAACGGCAGCATCAGGCGCGTGCGCAGCGTAGGCCGCGTGGCGGAGATGCAAGGCAAGGCGCGCGCCGGCCGGCTCGCCGGCACCACCGGAATCGGCCACACCCGCTGGGCCACCCATGGCGGCGTCACCGAGCCCAATGCCCACCCCCACGTCTCGCGCGACGAGATCGCAGTGGTGCACAACGGCATCATCGAGAACCATGAGGAACAGCGAGCCCGCCTCAAGCAGCTCGGCTACACCTTCGAGTCCCAGACCGATACCGAGGTGATCGCGCACCTCATCCATCACCACCTGCAGAAGCACGGCGACCTGTTCCGTGCCACCCAGGAGGCGGCGCGGGAGCTGACCGGTGCCTATGCCATCGGCGTGCTCTCCCTCAAGTCCCCCGACGTCGTGACCGGCGCCCGCATGGGATGCCCGCTGCTGGTTGGGCTGGGAGAAGGGGAGAACTTCCTCGCTTCCGACGTCTCGGCGGTGCTCTCGGCCACCCGCCGCGTGCTGTACCTGGAGGACGGCGACGTGGTGGAGCTGCGCGACCTAAAGGTACGGGTGACCGACCGGGAGGGCCAGCCGGTGGAGCGAACGCCGCGCATCAGCGATGTTTCCCTGGCGTCGCTGGACCTGGGAGCCCATCAACACTACATGCAGAAGGAGATCCACGAGCAGCCGCAGATGCTGCGGGACACCCTTTCACCGTTCGTGGAACAGGGCTTCGTGCCACGGCTGTTCGGCATGGACGCGGAAGAGGTGTTCCGGGACGTGGATTCGGTCCTGATCCTGGCGGCGGGCACCAGTTATTACGCCGGGCTCACCGCCCGCTACTGGATAGAAGCCATCGCCAGCGTGCCGGTGTCGGTGGAGATCGCCAGCGAGTACCGCTACCGCGACTCGGTGGCGAATCCCAGGCAGCTCGTCATCACCATCTCCCAGTCGGGAGAGACCCTGGACACCCTGGAGGCTCTGAAGCACGCGGTAGCCGTCGGCCACGACAAGACCCTCTCGATCTGCAACGTGCCGGAGAGCGCGATCCCGCGCGCCTCGCGCCTGGTGTTCTATACCCGCGCCGGCGCCGAGATCGGCGTCGCCTCTACCAAGGCCTTCACCACCCAGCTGGTGGCGCTATTCGGCTTCGCCGTGACCCTGGCGCGGCTGCAGGGCCGCCTGCCGGTGGGACGGGAGATGGGCTTCATCACCAGCCTTCGCCATCTCGGCGAGTGCGTGCAGCACGCCCTCAATCTCGAGCCCCAGATCAAGGAATGGGCCGGGCGCTTCGCCCAGCGGGACCACGCGCTGTTCCTGGGTCGCGGCGTGCATTACCCCATCGCCCTGGAAGGCGCGCTCAAGCTCAAGGAGATCTCCTACATCCATGCCGAGGCCTACCCGGCGGGAGAGCTCAAGCATGGACCGCTGGCCCTCGTGGACTCGGACATGCCGGTGGTGGTGATCGCGCCGAACGACGCCCTGCTGGAGAAAGTGAAGTCCAACATGCAGGAGGTGCGCGCCCGCGGCGGCGAGCTCTTCGTGTTCGCGGACCAGGACAGCCAGTTCGCCGAGAGCCCGGGAGTGCATGTGATCCGCACGCCGCGCCACGCCGGAATCCTCTCCCCGATCGTCCATGCCATCCCGGTGCAGCTCCTGGCCTACCACACGGCCCTGAAGCGCGGCACCGACGTGGACAAACCCCGCAACCTCGCCAAGTCGGTGACCGTCGAATGACCATGCAACAAGAGAGCAAATCTTACATGGACAAGTACCTGACCTCAGTCCCCGGCATGCGCCGGCTGCCAACGGCCTTCGCCGGCCCCGCCGTGACGCCGGTGCAGCGGCCCTGGGGCAGCTGGAGCGTCCTCTACGAAGGCGAGGGCATGAAGGTGAAGCTCATCGAGGTGAGCCCCGGCCACCGCCTGAGCCTGCAATACCACCGCCACCGCAGCGAGCTGTGGATCTGCGTCTCGGGACGTGCCAGCGCCGTGGTGGGTGAGCGCGAGATCGAGCTCGTGCCGCGCGACACCGTGACCATCCCGGTGGGCACGGTGCACCGCCTGGGCAACCCGGGTGACGAGCCCATGTCCATCGTCGAGGTCCAGCAGGGCGATCTTCTCAGCGAGGAGGACATCGTGCGCCTTGAGGACGACTACCACCGGGCACACCCCCGCGACGCCTGAGCGGCCTCCTGCGATCGGCCCCATTCCAAGCCGCGCGGTCCCTGTTGCCGTGCAGCCTATTCCACGTATCCAAATAAAGAGGTGATTGTCATGAAATGTCTCGTTACCGGTGGCGCCGGCTTCATCGGTTCGCACCTGACCCGCGGCCTGCTGCACCAGGGGCACGACGTCTGGGTGCTCGACAACCTGTCCACCGGCAAGCGCGAGAACATCGAGAGCCTGCCCATCGAATTCATCGAGGGGGACGTGCGCGACGCCGAGCAGGTGCGCCAGGCGGTGCAAGGGGTGGACTTCGTGTTCCACCTGGCAGCGCTGGCCTCCGTGGGCCGTTCGCTGAAGGACCCCCTGGCGACCCACGCGGTGAACGAGACCGGTACCCTCACGGTACTGGATGCCGCCCGCAAGGCCAAGGTGAAGCGCGTGGTGTACGCAGCGTCCTCCTCAGCCTACGGCAATGCAGTGGCACTGCCCAAGCGCGAGGACGCCAAGCCCGCGCCGGCCTCGCCCTATGCCGTGTCCAAGCTCACCGGTGAGCACTACTGCCGGGTGTACTGGGAGGCCTATGGCCTCGAGACCGCCTGCGTGCGCTACTTCAACGTGTTCGGTCCGCGGCAGGACCCCAACTCCGAGTATGCCGCCGTGATCCCGCGCTTCATCGACACCGCCCTCAACGGCGGCTCGCCGGTCATCTACGGGGACGGCACCCAGTCCCGCGACTTCACCTACGTCACCAACGCGGTGCAGGCCACCATCGCCGCCGCCAGTGCCCCCGAGGCCCCCGGCCAGGTGTTCAACGTGGCTTGCGGCGAGCGTCGCAGCCTGCTCGAGCTCATCGACATGCTGGAGGACCTCCTGGGCGACCGCATCGCTCCCCAGTTCGAGCCGGAGCGGGTGGGGGACGTGAAGCATTCCCAGGCGGACATCGCCAAGGCGCAGCAGTACCTGGGCTACGAGCCCCAGGTTCCGTTCAAGGAAGGCCTCAAGGAGACGGTGGACTGGTACCGGAAGTGGCTGGCGCTGGAGCAGTACCAGGCCCGCGCACCGCACCTGCAGACCCTCCCTGGCCTCGCGGTCCAGGCCGGTACGGCGGCGCCATGAACAACTGACAACAACGACGACGATACGACACCAGTGTTGCGGCCGCCGGTCATCCCGGCGGCCGTTTTTTATCTCACTGGCCCTGGATCAAAGCGTCACTCACGGTGCCTCCCAGGGTGTTCACCGAGGCCGCTGCCTGCAGCGGCTGGGTGGCAGCCACCGTGCTGGTGTAGAAGAGGGTCCCGTTCTTGTAATAGTCCACGCTGCCGGAATGCAGCTCCAGGCGGAACACGTCGCCGGAGGCGAAGGTCACGTCCTTGCGGTACAGGCCCTTCTCGCGCACTTCGGCGATACCGTTCTGCAGGCGCAGCGCGTAGTCCATGTTAGCCACGCCCGGGCCCGCGCCCACCGCTGCGAGTCCTACGCTGCGCAGGGTGTTCGTCTCCGCCACCGTGAACTGCAGGTGGCCATCGCCACCCTGGGCGAGCTGCTGCTGGGAGGCGGCACTGGCGTCCTCGCAGCCGTCGCAGCCCGCGGTCTTCTGCAGCGAGCCGCCGTCGGTAGTGACGTTGCGCAGGTCCGTCCAGGCCGTGGGCTGCTCGCGCGGGAAGGAGGCGTAGAGCGCTGCCACCTGGGTGGCGCTCAGGGCCTTGGCATAGAGCCGCACCTCATCCAGGGTGGCGGCGAGGTAGGGCTGGCTCGCGCCTGGGTAGCGGGCGAAGTTGAGGGCCTGACTGGTGGAGGCGGCACCAGGCCGTCCGATCCAGCCGAGCTTCGACTTCAGGGCGCCGTCCACGTAGAGCTTGCCGCCGTAGACGTTTACCGTGAAGGTGACCATATGCCACGCCCCATCGGCATAGCCCGCTGCCCTGAGACTGCAGGTCGTGTTGCCGACATGGTCAGCGCTATCCCGGTAATACCAGGCGCAGAGTTTGCCGCCGCTCATGAGCACTTGGTAGCCCCGCATGGAGCCATAGGCGTACTTGCTGACGATGCCGTGCTGGCCTGTATCGCTGCCGGCTTTGAACCAGGCTGACACGGTGAGAGGGTAGGCATTGAGCGCGCTGCTGCTGGTCACGCTCGCGTACTGGTCGATGCCGTCGAAGCTCAGACCATCGCCGGCCACGCCGAGTCCCCACGAGGGCTGGTTGTGGAGCGTGGCGCTGTAGCCGTGGCCGGAGCTGTCAGCAGCCTGCAAGCCATTGCCAGCGTCCAGTCGCCAGTCGGCGAGCACGGCTGGCAGCGTCACCGTTGCGCCCGTCTGGGTAGTGAATACCTGGTCTGCGGAGACGCTGGCCTGGCCGGTGGAGTCCCGGGAGATCACTTGGTAGTGATAGAGCGTGCCCGGGACAAGGCCTGTCAGGACCACGGCATGGGTGGTGACGAGTCCGGTGTCGAGGACCGACGTGCTGCCGTAGGCGGTGGTGGTGCCGTAGGCCACCTGGGAGTTCGCAGGCTGGTCGGTGCTCCAACTCAGGGTGACGGAACTGCTGCCGGTAACGTCGGCGCTCACGGAGGAGATGACCGGCGGCGGCACATAGATGAAGGTGGTCACGGTCACGTTGCCGGCGGTGGAGACGTTGCCCGCCGCATCCCGCGCCACGGCGCTCAAGGTATGGGTGCCGGCGGCGACCTTGGTAGTGTCCCAGGTGAGGATATAGGGAGCTTGGGTCAGTTCTGCGCCCAGGTTCGCGCCGTCCAGCTTGAACTGCACGCCCGCCACGGACACGTTGTCGGAAGCGTTGGCAGATACGTTCACGCTGCCGGAGAGGGCGGCGCCGGTGTAGGGCGCGGTGAGGCCGATGCTGGGTGCGGTGCTGTCGCCGCCGCTGCCTGCGCCGGTCAGGAGCTGGGACGGAATGTGCACCATGAAGGCATCCATGCGGCTGCCCCCTGTATTGCTGACCCAGAAGAAGTACTGTCCGGTGGGGTCGATGTTCCCCTTCGGATCCTTGCCATAGTCGGTGCAGCTCGGACAGGTGGCGTTGCCGCCGGTCGCGTCAAGGCTCGTCATCACCGGCGCCACCACCAGCACCTGGGCAGAGGCGTGGGGCACCGAGCTATCCAGCATGAAGCAGATCACCTCGTTGGCCCTCGGCGCCGTGGAGCGGCTGGCGCCGCTGCCGCAGGCGTATTGCTGGGCGATGGGCAGGTCGGGGCTCGCGTTCTCGAAGCTCACGTGGGAAGGGGAGAATGCGCTCCAGTCGTTGTCGTGGTAGGTGAGGCCGCCCGCGAGGGTGGTCTGACCCAGGTTCCAGGTCCGCCAGGCGTTGGCGTAGTTGTTCCAGTTGTCGGCCGCGAGATAGGTGCCGTAGCCCATGTCCGAGTGGCCGCCTGCGCCGTTCTGATCCATCAGTACCTGCTGCACACCGGTCTGCAGGTCCACGAACACGTTGTCCTCATCGCAGCTCGCGCAGGTGTCGGTGGGCAGCTTCTCCTTGATCAGCAGGTAGCGGCCGCTCTTGTCGATCTGACACTCGTCGAACTTTCCCTGGGCGGGGTAGTAGAAGAACTGATGGGTGCTGGACTTGTAGGCGACGCACCCCAGGGTCTGGTAGCTGGAGGCATCCTGGAGAGTGGCGGAATGGACGTCGTCGTCGTTGCTGGAGTTGGCTTGGCGGATGATGGTGTTGGGATACTGGGTGGTGGAATCGAATACCGTCTCCATGGCATGGCTCAGCACGTCGTACCGCAGCAGTTTCGAGCCGCTCGGCAGGTAGATCTTGGTGGCCAGCCCAAAGCTGAAGTACCAACCCTCGGCGCTGTTCCAGCTGTAGGGGCTGGAAGCTGGAAACAGCGGGCCCACCTCGGTGAGCTCCTCGCTCGTCTTGTCATAGCTGAACAAGGTCGGACCCTGGCCACCGCGGTTGCGGTCCAGGCCGATGAATATGTATAGGGTGTTACTGCCGGCGCTGTTGCTCATGTTGCGCCAGTAGGAATAAATCATATCCACACAGTCCTGGCCGCCACAGTCGGATGCGTTGGTCAGGCGCACACCGCGGGTGCCGTAAGGGGCCGGGAAGTCGAAGGCGCCACGGTCAGGCAGGAACGCGCTGGCCTGGGCCTGGGTCATGAGGGCGCGGGTAACGGAGATCTCGTCGTTCTCCAGGAAGCCGCCGGGAGCTGCGGCAGCGAAAGCAAGGCGGGAGACGAGGCACAGGAACAGGAAGGCCAGTAAGCGACGGCAGGACATGCTGCATAACCTCAGGACATATCGGTGGACGGACCGATAAGCCTGTGGGGATGCAGGGGTGAAACCCTTAAGGTCCCTACCTTACCGGTAGGGGATATATACCTGCGGGGGGTAACGGGACTTTAAAGCGAGCGGCAACGGGGCGTAAACAGCTGCGGAAACGTGAGCTATGTCACACGCGCTTATGGTCGCCTCACGGCGCCAGTGCGGAATCAATCAGGAGATGGAGGAATCAGGGCTCGGGTCAGGGCGGGATGAGCTGCCGGCGGATGGCGTAGCGAATGAGCTCCGCCGCCCGGTGCACGTGCAGCTTGTGCATGATGCGGCTGCGGTGGGATTCCACGGTCTTGACGCTCAAGCCCAGCTCCTTGGCGATCATGCGCGTGGTGTTGCCACGCGCGATCAGGAGCAGCACCTCGCGCTCGCGTTCCGTGAGCGGCTCCGGCGGGGTCTCGGCATGCGAGACCAGCGAGGAGAGGGCGCCGGGCGTGAGGCGGGTATTGAAGTGGATGGCGCCGCGGGCCACCTCTCGGATGGTGCTGATGAGCTCCGCCCCGGTCTGGGACTTGTACACGTAGCCGTGCATGCCGGCGCGCAGCGCCTCCACCGCGCTGGCGTTGTCCTCGTCAGTGGTTAGCAGCACGGTCTGGATGCCGGGCGTCGAGCGCTGCAGCTCGCGCGCCACGCTGATGCCATCCATGGCGGGCATGTCATAGTCGAGGATCGCCACGTCCGGATGGCGCGTCTCGGCGAGGTCCAGGGCTTCGGGGCCGTCTGCCGCCTCTCCTGCCACCTCGAAGCCCTCCTGCTGCAGCAGCATGCTGAGGCTCTGGCGAAAGATCTTGTGGTCGTCCGCCAGCAGCACACGCACCGGCGCGCCCTCGGGGCGGGAGGCGGGGAAAGGGGTATGTGCGGGGCCAGTCAGGGGGTGCACGGCGGTCGTCAGGCCTTGATGAACCCTCGCCGCACGGCGTAACGCACCAGGCTCGCGGTGTCGTGGATGTCGAGCTTCTGCATGATGCGGGTACGGTGCGAGTCGGCGGTCTTGACGCTGAGGCCGAGGACCTGCGCTACTTCCTTGGTGGTTTTGCCCTCGGCCACGAGCTGCAGCACCTGCCGTTCGCGGTCCGTGAGCGGATCGGCCGGCAGCTCGGACTTGCCGACGTAGGCATCCACCACCGTCTTGGAGATGCCGGGGGAGAGGTAGACCGAGCCGCGCAGCACTTCCTTGATGGCGCCGACGAGGTCAGCGGCGGCCTGGCCCTTGAGCACGTAGCCGCGGATGCCGGCACGCAATGCCTCCAGCACGTACGCCTCTTCCTCGTACATGGTGAGCACGATCACCTGGATGCCTGCAGTCTGCTTGAGGATCTGGCGGGCGGCGTCGATGCCGTTGAGGAGCGGCATGCCGAGATCAAGCACCGCGATGGACGGACCGAGCTGGCGCGCCAGGCGCACTGCCTCGTGGCCGTCGGCGGCTTCGCCCACCACATCGAAGCCTTCACGCTCCAGCAGCGCCTTGAGGCCCTGCCGGAACATGGGGTGATCATCTGCCAGCAATATCCGCTGCATGGCCGCCGCTCTCTAGCCGTTGTGGTTTTCGGCCGCTACGCACCGCGCAGGACTGACGAAAACCATGATGCGCAGACTATGCAGTGATACCTCTAAGGGCGAAATCAAGTAATTACCCCCAATTCGAGGGGTAATCACCTTAATCCCGCGTAGGCCGGCGACTACACGCCGGCGCTACCCTCAAGCCTTGATGAAGCCGCGGCGGATCGCGTAACGCACCAGGCTCGCGGTCTCGTGGATCTCGAGCTTCTGCATGATGCGGGTACGGTGCGAGTCGGCGGTCTTCACGCTGAGGCCGAGCACTTCCGCCACCTGCTTGGTGGTCTTGCCCTCTGCCACGAGCTGCAGCACCTGCCGTTCGCGGTCCGTGAGCGGATCGGCCGGCAACTCGGACTTGCCGACATACGCGTCCACCACGGCCTTGGAGATGCCGGGGGAAAGGTACACCGCGCCGCGCAACACCTCCTTGATGGCACTCAGCAGGTCCGAGGCAGCCTGGGCCTTGAGCACGTAGCCGCGGATGCCGGCGCGCAACGCTTCCAGCACGTAGGCATCCTCCTCGTACATGGTGAGCAGCACCACTTCCGTGTTGGGTGCCTGCTTGTGGATCTCACGGGCGGCGTCGATGCCGTTCAAGAGCGGCATGCCGAGGTCCAGCACCGCGAGACGTGGGTTCAGCTGCCGTGCATGCCGCACCGCCTCATGGCCGTTGGCTGCCTCCGCCACCACGTCGTAGCCTTCCCGTTCGAGCAGCGCCTTGAGGCCCTGCCGGAACATGGGGTGATCGTCTGCCAATACGATGTTCGACATCATAAGTTGCTTCCTAGTGGTATGCCTATCCTTAGCTCCGTGCCGGCGCCGGGCTTCGATTCGACCTCGAAGGCCCCGTGCAGGCTGCTGATGCGCTCGCGGATCCCCAGCAGGCCGAGGCCGTGCGAACCGGTCTCACTGCCGGCGGGGGTCGCGAAGCCCTTGCCGTCGTCCTTGATGCTGCAATAGACCAGATGATCCTCGATCCATACCCGGATCCCGACGCGGCGGGCCTGGGCGTGTTTGACCACGTTGTTGAGCGCCTCCTGCACCGTGCGGTACAGCGCGGTCTCCACCGGCTGCGGCAGGCGGCCGTGCTCAGCGATCTCGTTCGCGATGTCTATCTCCAAGCCTGCGCGCTTGCGGAAGCCGTCACTGAGGAACGTCAGCGCCGGCATCAGGCCGAGCTGATCGAGGATAGGCGGCCGAAGCTCATGCGACAGGCGCCGGAGCTGGTCCGAGACTTCGTCGAGGTGGGCGGAGATATGCTCCACGTGCTCGCGCACGGCCTGCGGCGGCTCCAGGCGTTCGATCTCCGCCAGCTCAAGGTAGGCGGAGGCGAGCATCTGCGCCGCCTCGTCGTGCAGGGTATGGGCGATGCGCTTGGCCTCCTCCTCGAGGATGCCGTTGAGCCGGCGTAGCGCGGCGTTGGATTCCTGGTTGCCGATCTGCATCATCTCGAAGGGCGACATGCTCTCCATCAGGAAGCGGTGCGAGTCGTCGAGCTTCTGACGCACATCGCCGCCGGGGCTGTCCAGCAGCGCGGCGAGGGCGGAATGGTGGATGTTGATGAGACCGAGCACGCCGACCCCGGAGCCTAGCGCCTGGCGGCCGAGTTCATAGGCCTCCAGCAGAGGGGCTTCGCCGCCTTGGTTCAGGTACTGGTTTAGGGCTTTGCGGTACATCTCATGCAGGTCCGGTGAGAAGGCGCGCATCGCGCGTCAGCCCAGGTACCGGACGACCAGTACCAGGGCGTCGTCGGTCTTCTTGCAGTAGCGGGTGATGATGCGCTCGGCGATCTCATCCACCGGGGCGTCCATCCGCACCTGCTCCGCGAAGTCAGGAGCGATACCGTCGGTGGCGAAGATCACCATGTCGCCCGGCTGCACCCGGGTGACCGCTGCCTGCAACGAGGGCAGGCGCTGCCCGACCACGCCCGGGCGCAGCAGGAGGTTCTGGCGCACGTAGCCGTTGTGTGCGCTCTTGAGCAGGAGCCGGCCTTCCACGTTGCCTATGCCGAGCCAGGTGAGGGTGCCTTCGCCCGCATCGAAGGCCGCGACGTTCATGACCGCTCCGCGGCTGCCCTTGAGCGCGGAGTGGCAGTGCTTGAGCAGCGCGGTGAGCGGCTCGCCGTCGGCGTGCTGCTGCACGCTCTCGATGGCGAGCTCGGCGGCGGCCGCGGCCTCGCTGCCGTGGCCCAGACCGTCCACCACCGTCGCGACCGCTCCGCCCTTGACCTCGACCACCGCGTGGCGGTCGCCCGATTCCGTCTGCCCAGGCAGGGTGAAGGAGGCTGCGCCCGACTCTATGATGCTCCGGTTCATTGGAGCCATTTCTTGGCGGTGACGGTGGTGCCCTTGCCGACGCCGGTGTCTATGTAGAATTCGTCCACCATGCGGCGCACGCCGGAGAGGCCCATGCCGAGGCCGCCGGAGGTGGAGTAGCCGCCCACCAAGGCGCGCTGCACATCCGGGATGCCGGGGCCGTTGTCGCGGCTCACGATCACCACGCCGCGTGGCTTGTCGGTGCCACCGCTCTTCTGCAGCACGATCTCGCCGGTCTGCGCGTACAGCACGATGTTGCGCGCGAGCTCGGAGATGATGGTCGCGATCAGCGTCGATTCCGTCTCCGAGAAGCCGGATTGCAACGCGAGTTCGCGCCCATGCTGG
>DATAHN010000031.1:0-14356 GCA_036263155.1 Gammaproteobacteria bacterium
ATACGGCAGGAGATTTTCGAGACGATTTAATGTTGAGAAATACCGAACCTACTGCTGAAAAGATGGAAAAACAGATAGCAGAACTAAAGAAGCAAGTGGTAATTTTTCATGAGGCTATGAGTCAAGCGTATGCGCAGCTGAATCCGACTTCGGTTAAAGATCAGTGATAAATTTAGAAGCATTTGGGGACTAGAATTGCGCCGCACCATTCGTGGCCCGCTTACCTTCGGGGCTGCTTAGATAGGGAATCTATTCATCCGCGTAAGTCTGTGCTGCAATCGCAGCATTGTGTCTGCCTTGGCCACGAGGCTCGCTGTCACAAAAGATTCATATATACCCCCTCCCCCTCGTCGTTAAACCGCGGGGTGGGGAGGGGCTAGATTAATAGGGCAATCCATGGTGGAACTGGACAGGGACAAGATTGAATCAGCCCGTATGCATGCTGCGGACGGAAGATATGCAGAAGCCCTTGCCACCATTGCATCGCTTGAGACCGCGCAACGGCAGAGTAAACCAGTCTTGTGTTTGAAGGGAAACATTCTTGCTCTCAAAGCAAATGACGTGAATTTAAGCTTATCCAGAGCCGAAATTGGGCGCTTGAGGGATTCTGCCCAGGAATGCTTCGAAGCAATCTTGGCGGATGATAAGGACCATGTGCTTGCGTACATAGATCTTGGGGACTTATGGAGCAATAGAGGCAATCACATTGCGGCTGTCGAGTTTTTCGATAAGGCATTGGCGCTATTGAAGGTCGGCGTATTTGTTGAGTCTTTCGAAGAAGAGCTTGAAGAAGCACACCGTGGCAAGATTGAAAACCTAAGGCTCACGAAATTGCAACGTGAGCTTGACCGAGCCTTCGCCGACGCCAAGAAAGACCTACCCACAGTGGATTGGATGTGATTTAGCTGGAGGACTAGGATTCAATTGACGGGATGAGGGCTCACGCAGTCTCGCTCGTCGCATGCGACTCGCCCTGCCTCGGCGCGCGGCAAGAGCTGATGTTGGAGCGCTGCGCTTTCCTGCTTCGCGCCCCGTCCAGCCACACCATCCCTGGCATGGCCTTCGCCGGGTGACGCCTTCGGCGTGTACTTCCCGGCTCAGCCTACCGCAGACGATCCCCCATAGTGAGAAGGACGCAGAGGTAGGACTGCGGACTCTGACTCCGCGGATTTCAACCTAGGTCCGGATCCGGACCCCAGCCTTTTTATTGGGGATCCGGAATTACTCAAGACTTCCCGCAAGGATCGGATCACCCACGCGCGTGCTTTTTGTGTGGCAGCCATCACAAAAACCCGCATCCCTGGGGCCTATGGTTAAGCGCCTTGGACTAAAGGCCGGTTCACCGCAGTAGTGGGTTCTAGTGCGGGAGCCGGCGCGCCGCGATGTCGGCCGACGGCCTCGTGGGGCACTGGAGCCCGTATCTATATACGGCGTTTGTACGTGGGGGCTGCGGCCCACTGGACTGGACCATGGACTTGAGTTCCGCGCCTCTTGGGCTCAAGCCGCCCCCATCCACCGGCAGACCCGTGCCTGCGAAGGATGCGGGCCACCGGCGTTCTTACCGCATGGGCCAGACCGTATGGGTGCTTGGCCTGAAAGACATCCTGAAGACCCTCGATAGCGACGGCAAGCTCGATGGGCTGCCGCTCATGCCTGAGATGCTCCCCTACTGCGGCAGGTCCTTTCGCATCTCCTGCCTGCCGAACCGGACGTGCGTGGAAGGAGCCGGGATCTGCGAATTCAGCGATATCGTCTTCCTCGATGATCTTCGATGCGATGGCGGCGCCCATGACGGCTGCCAGCGCAGATGCCGCCTGTTCTGGAAGGAAGCATGGCTCAGCGACAGGCCGTCCACACGAACGGCGCAGGATGCGACGGATGCGGCGGCGGCGACAGAAGCGGGGCTCAAGACCACGCAGGGCGACCGCTACTTCTGCCAATCGACCGAGTTGGCCGGTGCCGCGACCGCATATCCGCAAGGGAAGCCGGGTTTTGGCAGGAGACTCGGGCGTGACCTCTGTGATCTGCAGCTGGGCAATACGGCCCCCCTGGAGTTCCTGCGGCACGCGTTGAAGGCCGTCTCAAATGCCTTGCGGGACTTGGCGGGCACCAACACCGCTCACGCGGTACATGGCCGCCTGCTGAAGACGCAGACCGCGAGCCTCGATCTCCAACAGGGTGATCTGGTCGAGATAAAGAGCCGCGAGGAGATTGAAGCGACTCTGGATGCATCCGGCAGGAACCGGGGACTCCTGTTCACGCCTCCCATGCTGAAGTACTGCGGCGGGCGCTTCCAGGTGGCGAACCGGCTGCAGAAGATGATCCTGGAAGAGAGCGGCAGGATGATCCAGTTGAAGGACACCGTCGTCCTGGACGGCGTCACCTGCGAAACCTGGGGTTGCCGGCGTTCGAACCTGCAGTTCTGGCGGGAGATCTGGCTGAAGCGGGTCGAACCCGGTTCGTGACGGGCTGAGCCGCCAGGGGGAATACGTCCATCCGCGCAAGCCTGTGCCGCGACCGCGGCAGGGTGACGCTGCGCATGCCGGATGACCGGCGTGTGAGTGTTTTTGCGAAACCTTGCGCTGTCCTCCTTCGCTGGGGACAGTGAGGCTCCTGCCTGCCCATCCGTCTCATCTCCGCCCGCTGTTACGGCGGATTCACATATATCCCTCCCCGAAAAGACACCCATTTGGGCGACACCAATGGGGATTAGACCTGCAAATGCGGCCCAAAACAGCGCGGTTCGCGGATATGTAACTTAAAGACTTATTAAAGTGTTATGTGCGATACCGCACCGAGTACATCAACAACGTTGGTGAATAATTCACCACAGGTGAGACCTGTAGGGGATTTGCCGCATTCGCCGGACTCACAAACCCGGCAGATGCCTCAGATTTGACCTGACAGCGAGTCGAACCCACACCGCCGTGATCCGGCATCGGCGTTGTGCCTATTAAGGGGAATCCCGGTGCTTCGCAAGGTGATGTATGCAGATGCCTCCGACTCAATACCAGCCCACCATCCCGCTACGGGTTCCCGTGCTCGCCGCGGATACCTCCAAATCCCAGGATCGCGTCATCATCCCGATACGCAACACGGCGGACATCGTCATTGCACGCCGGAGCGGGCGCCGCATGGCGCTGGCGAGCGGCGCGTCGCCCGCGGAGTCGACGCTGATCGCCACCATCATCTCGGAACTGGCGCGCAACATCGTGCGCTACGCGCGCGACGGCAAGATCGTCTTGGCGAAGATGCGGAAAGGCGCCCAGCGCGGCATCACCATCAGCAGCTGTGACCGGGGCCCCGGCATAAAGGATGTCGGACGTGCCCTGACAGGGGGCTACTCGACCTCGGGCGGCCTGGGCATGGGCCTGAGCGGCGTCCGCCGGGTGTCCGACGAGTTCCATATGGATAGCGGGAACGGGAACGGCACCACCGTCATCGCCAAGAAATGGCTGGCTTCATGAAGGCGCCTTCGCCCACATGCCGGCCCGCAGGAAGCACGATTCCGCACGCAATGAGGGATACACATGCAGACCATCCTGTTGGCTGACGATCACCACCTGTTACGCCATGGACTGAGATCGCTGCTGGAAGAGGACGACTTTGAGGTCGTGGCGGAAGCCTCCGACGGTCGCGAGGCGGCGCGCCTGGCGCGCCACTTGCAGCCCGACATCGCGATATTGGACTTCTCCATGCCGCTGATGAACGGCATCGAGGCGGCACGCGACATCCGAACGCACGCGCCCGCGACCCGGATGCTGTTGCTGACCATGTACGACGAAGAGAGCTACACGATGGAGGGATTGCACGCGGGCATCACCGGCTTCGTCCACAAGGCCCAGGCGGCTCGCGATCTGGTCCTTGCCATCCGCGAGGTGTCGCGGGGCACCACCTATCTGAACCCGAAGATATCCAAGACGCTGGTGGATGGCTTCCTGTACAACCTGGGCTGGCAGCGCAACCCGCTCTCCGGCCGCGAGCGCCAGGTGCTGCAACTGGTGGCCGAGAGCAATACGACCAGGAGGATCGCCGAGATCCTCGGCTTGAGCGTCAAGACCGCCGACTCGCACCGTTCCCGCATCATGCAGAAACTCGACATCCATGACACCGCGGGCCTGGTGCGTTATGCCATACGTCACGGCGTCATCAAGCTCTGACTGCGGTGGACGATCGGCCGCCGGAAGACATCGTTAAATTGTGCCCCGCGCCTGCGGCATTCACGTGAGCTCCGCAGACCTCGGAACCCGCGCTTGCCTGCTAAGTTGCGGTCCGGTGCCCATAGGCCTAGATTTGACATGTCATGCCGTGGATGTGTCGCAGCATGGACCGCTACGGCATCACTCGGAGTGAAAGGGATGTATTTCCGATGGTTGGAACGACCGATCCGAAACAGAACATGGTGCTCGCCGCGCTCCCGACTTCCGAATACCGGCACATCGCCTCTGGACTTGAACTCGTGGTGCTGCAGGCGGGCGTATCGCTCTACGAATCGGGGATGCGGATGGAGTACGTCCATTTCCCCCTCGATTGCATCGTCTCGCTGCTCTACATCATGAAGAACGGTGCCTCGGCGGCGATCGCCCTGGTGGGCCGGGAAGGCATCGTGGGCGTATCCATCTTCATGGGAGGCGGCAGCACCCCGAGCCGCGCGATGGTGCAGACTCCCGGCTGGAGCTACCGGCTGAAGTCCTCCACGCTCAGCTCGGAGTTCGAGAGACACGGCAGGTTCCAGCACCTCCTGTTGAACTACACCCAGGCGCTGATCACCCAGATGTCCCAGACCGCTGTCTGCAACCGGCACCATTCCCTCGATCAGCAATTGTGCCGCTGGCTGCTGCTGAGCCTGGACCGCCTGCCTTCCAACAAGATCGAGATGACCCAGGAACTCATCGCCAACCTGCTCGGCGTGCGCCGTGAAGGCGTCACCGAGGCGGCGGGGAAGCTGCAGGAGCAGGGTGCCATCGAGTACCGGCGCGGCCACATCACGGTGCTGGACCGCGGCAAGCTGGAAGCGGGGGTCTGCGAATGCTACCGGGTAGTGAAGGATGAATATGACCGCCTGCTGCCCCACGTGTCTGCCGCCTGAGCTGCCATGATCGCCAACCCGAGAAGTAACTACATACTCGCCGGGCTGCCGCCGGACGCCTATGCACGGCTGCTGCCGCGCCTGGAGCAGGTGTCACTGGCGCTGGGCGAGACCGTCTATACGGCGGACACCGAGCTGCGGCACATGTACTTCCCCATCGACTGCATCGTCTCGCTGCTGGCGGTCATGAAGGACGGCGTATCGGCCGAGATATCGGTGGTGGGCCGTGAAGGGATCATCGGCATCGGGCTGTTCATGGGCGGCACCGGCGCGCCGAACCATGCGGTGGTGCAGAACGCCGGGACCGCCTTGCGCCTGAAGGCGGAACTGGTGCGGGCGGAGTTCGCCAAGGGCGGTTCCTTGCAGTTGCTGCTGTTGCGGTATACCCAGGCGCTCATGACGCAGATGGCCCAGACGGCGGCCTGCAACCTGCACCACAGCCTGGAACAGCAGCTTTGCCGGTGGGTGCTGCTCAGTCTCGACCGGTTGCCGACCAACGAGTTGGCCATGACCGACCAGCTCGTGGCAAACATGCTCGGCACCCGCCTGGAATATGCCCTGGACCTGGCCACGCGGCTGCAATTTGCGCGGCTGATCCACTACGACCACGGCAGCATCACGGTGCTGGACCGCGTGGGACTGGAGAGCCTGGTGTGCGAGTGCTACGACGTCGTCAAGACGGAGTACGCCAGGCTGCAGCCGCTGCGCGGCAACGCAGGTACTCACCGCTAAGCGGGCTCCTGGTTCGCGACAGAGGGAAACTATCAATGGCCGTCAGTCTGAGACTCCCAAAAGGAAAAGGCCCGCTCGATGAGCGGGCCTTTTGCCTTTGGCTGGGGGACTAGGATTCGAACCTAGGTTGGCGGAGTCAGAGTCCGCAGTCCTACCGCTAGACGATCCCCCAAGAACCGGTTGCCAGTTAGGAAGTCCTGGCTCTGACTTAGGAAACTGATTTTAAACCAAGACAAGAAACCTAGGTTGGCTTTGTGGACCCGTCGCTTCGCATCCTGCTCCGCTCCGGCCACGCCGCCTCGGCTTTCCTGCCTCGGCGCTCGGCGCAGTGCGCCTCGCCCTACCGCTAGACGATCCCCCATTTTTGGAGACTGCGGCACACAAATGAAAAAGCCGCCAGGCAGAAGCCTGGCGGCTTTCCATGATTCTTAACGCTTGCTGTACTGCGGCGCGCGGCGGGCCTTGTGCAGGCCGACCTTCTTGCGCTCCACGGCGCGGGCGTCGCGGGTCACGAAGCCGGCCTTGCGCAGCGGCGAGCGGTTGGCCTCGTCGTACTCGATGAGCGCGCGGGTCAGGCCGTGGCGGATGGCGCCGGCCTGGCCGGTGGTGCCGCCGCCCTCGACGGTCACGTCCACGTCCACCGACTCGTTCATCTTCAGCACATCGAGCGGCTGGCGCACGATCATGCGGGCGGTGACGCGGCCGAAGTACTCGTCCAGCGGCTTGCCGTTGATCATGATGCGGCCGCGGCCGGACTTGATGAAGACGCGGGCCTTACCCGTCTTGCGACGACCGGTGCCGTAGTTTGCAGTGGCTGCCATTTTCAGGATTCTCTATTGAATAGTTAGATGTCGAGTTTCTGGGGCTGCTGGGCCGTGTGCTTGTGCTCGGCGCCGGCGTAGACCTTGAGCTTCTTGAACATGGCGCGGCCCAGCGGGTTCTTGGGCAGCATGCCCTTCACCGCGGTCTCGATGGCGCGCTCGGGGTGCTCCTGCAGCATCTTGCCGAGGCTGGTGTGCTTCATGTTGCCGATGTAGCCGGTGTGCCAGTGGTAAATCTTGTCGGTCATCTTGTTGCCGGTGACCGCGACCTTGCCGGCGTTGATCACCACGATGTAGTCGCCGGTGTCCACGTGCGGGGTGTACTCGGGCTTGTGCTTGCCGCGCAGGCGGCGGGCGATCTCGGCGGACAGGCGGCCGAGGGTCTTGCCGGAGGCGTCGACCACGTACCAGTCGCGCTTTACGGTCTCGTTCTTGGCGAAAAACGTCTTCATGGACCTGAAACTCCGGGCAAGGCCAAATGGGGTCGAAAAAGAGCCGGCAATCTTACCGGGGAGACCCTTGTCTTTCAAGCGCTTAGGCGATTTTTTGGCCTCCGGAGGGGGCTGGGAAGGGGCGGGGACGAGCGGGATTAAGGCTTCAAAATCAGGCGCTTAACGGCTCGGCAGGCGCAGCCTTTCGACGATGCGGCCGTTCTGCAGATGCTCGGTCACGATCTCTTCTATATCGTCCTGGTCCGCATAGGTGTACCAGACCTCTTCGGGGTAGACCACGGCCACCGGGCCCTCGCTGCAGCGGTCCATGCAGCCGGCCTTGTTGACCCGCACCCCGCCCGGGCCGGCGAGGCCGAGCTCCTTCACCCGCTTCTTGGCGTACTCCCGCAGGGCGTCGGCCCCGTGGTCCTGGCAGCAGGGGGATCCGTCGTGCCGCAGGTTGGTGCAGAAGAAGATGTGGTGGCGGTAGGAGGACATGGCTTCTATATAGAGACTCCGAGCCTCGATTCTACTCCTGTGCCTGCGGCTTATTGAGCGCAGGTATTATGTGGTGGATGTCCGCCCCCGCCTTCCCCCTGGCCGATGCCGACAAGTGCGTGAAGTGCGCGCTCTGCCTGCCCCACTGCCCTACCTATAAGGTCAGCAAGGACGAAGGCGAGTCGCCCCGTGGACGCATCTCCCTCATGCAGGGGTTCGCCACCGGCGCCCTGGAGATCACCCCGCGCCTGGAGGCGCACCTGGACCAGTGCCTGGCTTGCCGCGCCTGCGAGGCGGTGTGTCCGGCGGAGGTGCCCTACGGCAAGCTCATCGACGCGGCGCGCCTGGAACTGGAGCGCCACGGCCACGGCGAGCCGCTGCACGCGCGGCTCTTCGCCTGGGCGGTGCGCAGCAACCTGCGCCGCCGCCTGCTGCACCGCCTGCTGCGCCTCTCGGAGCGGTTCGGCATCACGGCCTGGGTGCAGAAGTCGGGGCCGAAGTCCTGGCGCCGGCTTGCGCGCCTCCTGCCGGAGCCGCCGAAGCCCCGGCGCTGGGATCCGGTCTACGAGCCGCGCAAGGCCAGCGGCGAGAGCGTGTCCCTGTTCCTGGGTTGCGTGGCGGACATGAGCCAGCCCCAGGTCACCGCCTCCGCCATCGCATTGCTGAACGCGCTGGGCATCGAGGTGCGCATCCCCGAGGGCCAGGGCTGCTGCGGCGCCCTGGACCAGCACGCGGGACGGCCTGGGCAGGCCGCTCGCCTCGCCCGCGCGAACCTCGCGGCCTTCACGGGCGATGCACCTATCCTCGGCACTGCCAGCGGCTGCACCGCGAGCCTGGAGGAATACGATCAGGTGGCGGGCGTGGATGGCATGGCCTTCGCGCTGCGCGCCCAGGACATCGGTGCCTGGCTCATGCGTCACCCCGTGCTGCCGAAGATCGAGTTCAAGCCCTGGAAGGCCCGCGCCGTGGTGCAGTCTCCCTGCACCCTGCGCAACGTGCTGCGTGCCGAGAAGGCCGCGGTGGACCTGCTCAGGCTCATCCCGGAGCTCAAGGTGAAGCCCCTGCCCGCGAGCCTGGGCTGCTGCGGCGCCGCCGGCAGCTACATGCTCACGGAACCGGAGAAGGCCGATGCCTTCGCGGACGCCTATGCCGCCGCCATCCAGGAGCAGAAGCCGGACGTGCTCATCACCTCCAACGTGGGCTGTGCCCTGCACCTCAAGGCCGCCCTCGCGCGGCGTGGCGTGAACATCGCGGTGCTGCATCCCGTCGAGGTGCTGGCGCAGCAATTGCCTGATTCCCTCTATCGCCCGGGCCTGGATATCACCACTCGATATAGGACCCCGGCGTGACCGTCCCACGCGCGGTGCTCTCTTCCACCGCGGCGCAGGTCCTGCTGTACGGCACGCTGCTGGCGGTCGGCGCCTTCGCCCTGAGCTGGCTCGACTTCCAGCGCCTGGCACGCACCTATTCCTTCGACATCTTCGTCACGCTCATCGCCGTGGGGTTCCTGGCACTGGGCGCCTGGCTCGGTGCGCGCCTGTTCCGCGTCGCGCCGCAGACAGCGCCCTTCGACGGCAACCCCAAGGCCCGGGAGACCTTGGGGATCAGCCCGCGGGAGCTCGCGGTGCTGCAGGAGCTGGCGGCGGGCCGCTCCAATAAGGAGATCGCCCGGCGCCTCGCGGTCTCGCCCAACACCGTGAAGACCCACACCGCGCGGCTGTTCGAGAAATTGGGAGCGAAATGCCGCACGGATGCCATCAACAGAGCGAGAGAGCTAGGTCTTCTGCCCTGATTTAGGGTGATCCGCCAAGAATCACCCGTTTGGGCGATTGTCCGGGGAACTGGGAAGGCGCCGAATGGCGCCACCTGAAACTAGGGGAGTGAACCCATGGTCCGCATGATCCTCGTCTATGGCCTCATCGCCGGGCTGATCGTCGGCGTGCCGCTTTCGATCATCGCCACCACCATGCACATCGACGGCCCCTTAGGCATGGTGGTGGGCTACCTCCTGATGCTGGTGGCCCTGAGCATGGTGTTCGTGGCCATCAAGCGCCGCCGCGACCGGGATCAGGGCGGCGTGATCCGCTTCTGGCCGGCCTTCGGCTTGGGGCTCGGCATCAGCTTCGTGGCCGGGGTCATCTACGTGGCGGCCTGGGAGGCCACCGTCGCCGCCACCCACATGGACTTCGCCACGGCCTATGCCAACGGCATCATCGCCCAGCAGAAGGCCCAGGGCGTCACCGGTGCCGCGCTGGACAAGGTCATCGCCCAGATGGAGGAGTTCAAGCTGCAGTACGCGAACCCGCTCTACCGCCTGCCCATGACCTTCATCGAGATCTTCCCGGTGGGCGTGCTGGTGTCGCTCATCTCGGCGGCGCTGCTGCGCAATCCCCGTTTCATGCCCGCAAAACGAGTTTGAGCCACAGGAATATAATGGGGATATGACGACTCGCCGTTTAACGCCCTTCGATCGGGTCCTTTCGGAACTGGAGCATGCCCTGCGCACCTCCACCGGCGGCGGCGTGCGGGCGGCGGCGCGACCCAACCCGGCGGCGAAGCTGCCGCTGGCTGACGAGCTGGACGAGGCGCAGCGCCAGGAAGCGGCGCGCCTCATGCGCGTGAACCACGCCGGCGAGATCGCGGCCCAGGCCCTCTACCAGGGCCAGGCGTTCATGGCGCGGGACCCGAAGGTGCAGGCCGCCATGGCCAAGTCCTCCGACGAGGAGGTGGACCATCTCGCCTGGTGCGAGCAGCGGCTCAAGGAACTGGATGGTCCGGTGAGCAAGCTCGATCCCTTCTGGTACGCCGGCTCCTTCGCCCTGGGTGCGCTGGCGGGCCTCGCGGGCGACGCGGTGAGCCTGGGGTTCCTCGGTGAGACCGAGCGGCAGGTGGTGCGGCATCTCGATGGACACCTGAAGCGCCTGCCGGAGCAGGACCGGCGCAGCCGCGCGATCCTCGAGCAGATGCGGGACGACGAGGCCCGCCACGGCACCGCGGCGGAGCGCGCCGGCGGCACGCCGCTGCCGGCGCCGGTGTGCGCCTGCATGCAGCTCATGTCGAAGGTGATGACGACGACAGCCTATTGGATCTGATTTCTCTTCGATCCCACGCCCTGCCGAGCGCAGCCGCTTTTAAGTGAAGGCCATGACGATGAGAGCCAGACCTATGGCCAGCATCGCATAGGCGCGTCCCTTGCTGCGGCTGAAGCTGATGTTCTTGCGCTCGGGCTTCATGATGTAGCGCATGTTCTCGAACTTGTTGAAGCGGCTGTTCTTCACTTCCTCGGAGTTGAGCCAGTGCTCCGCGCCCGGCTCCTGTCCCGCGTTCTTCGCGCTCCACAGCAGCAGGCCGCCGTACACGCAGGCCATGAGTCCGGTCACCAGGTACAAGAAGCTCATTTTGGACACGGAAGTATTCCCTCAAGCTCGGCAGACGGCACCCCACGAAGGCGCGCCATTCTATCCAGGCCCTCGCCGGAGCGACATGGGCGACCGCGGATGGGTCGCATAAGCGACTGTTTTCCCAGGAGAATTCTTGGGGCGCGCTTGGGAAAGACGGGGGAAATACCCGAGAGTACCGTGATGGTTATCATGGTACGTTAGTGAAGAGTTCCGCATCTGCAGGTCGCCAACGCATGCCGCTAGATCAGCCGCGCAAGTTCGACATACCGGTCCTGGACCGGTTCGTCAGCCACTGCCACATCCGTCACTTCGTCGCCAAGACGCCCGTGGTCAACGCCGGCGACGCCTCCAGCAGCCTGTTCTTGGTGATCGCGGGCTCGGTGGCCGTCATCGTCGAGGACGAGGACGGCAACGAGATCGTGGTGGCTTACTTGAACCGCGGCGAGTTCTTCGGCGAGATGGGCCTGTTCACCGAGGACTCGACCCGCAGCGCCTGGGTGCGCACCCGCAGCGAGTGCCAGCTCGCCGAGATCAGCTACGCGCGCTTCCGCGAGCTCGCCCACAACGACCCGGACCTCTTGTTCGCCCTCGCCGGCCAGCTGGTCGCGCGCCTCAAGCGCACCACCCGCAAGGTCAGCGACCTCGCGTTCCTGGACGTCACCGGCCGCATCGCCCGCACGCTCCTGGACCTGTGCCAGCAGCCCGATTCCATGACGCACCCCGACGGCATGCAGATCCGCATCAGCCGCCAGGAGATCGGCCGCATCGTCGGCTGCTCGCGCGAGATGGCGGGCCGCGTGCTGAAGGCGCTGGAGGAGCAGGGTCTCATCGGCGCCTCCGGCAAGACCATCGTGGTCTACGGCGCGCGCGTGGACAGCGACGTCACCATCCCCCTGAGCCGCCAGCTCGCCCACGCCCACCGCTGAGCGCGGGCATATAATCCTCCATGCAGGGGCTGCGCCGCCCGGCGGCGCAGCCCTCACTTTTTTGGAGGATCCATGCCGCAGCCGACCCGCGCCTACGCCGCCCAGTCCGCCACCACGCCCCTCGCCCCCTTCGATTTCGAGCGCCGCGACCTGCGCGCCGACGACGTGGCCATCGGCATCCTCTACTGCGGCGTCTGCCACACCGACATCCACCAGGCGCGCAACGAATGGAACCGCACCCGCTACCCCATCGTTCCCGGCCACGAGATCGTGGGGCGCGTGACCGCGGTGGGCCGGGACGTGAAGGACTTCAAGCCCGGCGACCTCGTGGGCGTGGGCTGCCTGGTGGATTCCTGCCAGCGCTGCGAATCCTGCCGGGAGGGCCTGGAGCCGTACTGCGTGGAAGGCGCGACCTTCACCTACAACAACCTGGACCGGCAGGATCGGTCCATCACACGGGGCGGCTACTCCGAGCGCATCGTGGCTTCCCGCAAGTTCGTGCTGCGCATCCCTGAGAACCTGGACATGAAGGGCGCTGCGCCGCTGCTCTGCGCCGGCATCACCCTCTACTCGCCGCTACGCCACTGGAAGGCCGGCAAGGGCACCCGGCTCGCCATCGTGGGCCTGGGCGGTCTCGGTCACATGGGCCTCAAGTTCGCGAAGGCCTTCGGTGCCGAAGTCACCCTCTTCACCCGCACACCGGGCAAGGAAGCGGAGGCCCGGCGCCTGGGCGCGGACCACGTGGTGATCTCCACGGACCCGGCGCAGATGAAGGCCGTGGCCGGACGCTTCGACCTCATCATCGACACCGTGCCCAACGAGCACGACGTGAACCCCTATGTCGCCACCCTGAAGCGCGACGGCACCCTCGTGATCGTGGGCCAGATGACCCCGCTGGTGCCGCCGCTCAACCCCGGCGCCCTGGTGGGCGGGCGCAAGTCCGTGGCGGGCTCGCTGATCGGCGGCCTTGCCGAGACCCAGGAGATGCTGGATTTCTGCGGCAAGCACGGCATCGTCTCGGACGTGGAGATGATCCCGATCCAGAAGATCAACGAAGCCTACGAGCGGATGCTGAAGAGCGATGTCCGCTACAGGTTCGTCATCGACATGAAGTCGCTCAAGAGCTGAGCTACAGCCAGGACGGCTGCAGCAGCGGATACGCGGCGAGTGCCGCCAGCGCCGCCGCCAATACCACCAGCGGCTCCGGCAGCCGGTTCCATCTAAGTACCGCCGCGAGAGCGGCCGACGCCAGCAGCGCCGTGAACACGTCGCCGATAGCGGTGCGCGCCACGAGCACCGTGGTGCCGAGCAGCGCGCCCACGACCGCGGCCACGATGCCCTGCACGAAGCCCTCCACATAAGGGTTCTTGCGGTAGCGCTTGAGCAGCGGCGCCGCCACCGCGGTGAGCAGCACCGAGGGCGCGAAGATACCGGCCGTGGCGGCGAGCCCACCCAGGAACCCATCCAGCAGGTAGCCCACGAAAGTGGCGGTGATCACCACCGGTCCCGGCGTGATCATGCCCACCGCCACTGCGTCCAGGAACTGGCGGTCCGTGAGCCAGTGGTACTGGTCCACCACGTATGCCTTGAGGAAGGGCGCGATCACCAGGCCGCTGCCGAACACCAGCAGGCCCGTCTTGAAGAAGAACAGGAACAGCTTGAGCGCCGGCGCCTGCGCCAGGGGTCCGCCCAGGCCCAGCAGCGCCACCGCCGGCGTCGCCGGCCGCGGCGGGGCCGCTCTGCCCCGCGCGTGCCACAGGGCGCCCAGCATGCCGGCACCGATGAACAGCAGTACCAGCTCCCGTTGCAGCGCCACCGTCACGCTCGCCGCCACCGCCGCGAGCAGCCAGCCAGCCGGGTCCGCCTTCAGGGTCTTGCGGCCAAGCTGCCAGCTCGCTTTGAGGATCAACGCCAGGATCACCGGCGCCACGCCGTAGAACAGCGCGCGCATCTCCCAGGTGCGGGAGAAACCGGAATAGAGCGCGGCGAACGCCGTGACGATGAGGAACGGCGCCAGCGCGAAAGCCAGCGCCGCCGTCAGCGCGCCGCGCAGGCCGAAGCGCACGTAGCCGCAGTACACGCCGAGCTGGTAGGCCATGGGCCCGGGGCAGACCGTGGCCACCGCCATGCCGTCCTGGTACTCGGCCTCGCTGATCCAGCCGCGCGCCTCCACCAGGTCCCGGTGCATGTGGTTCGCGAGCGCCACCGGCCCGCCGAAACCGGTCGCTCCGAGCTTGAGGAAATAGCCCGCAAGCTTCGGCAGCGTGACTCCGTTCATCCTGCGAACAATTCCGCTAATTTCGTTCCCGGATCTGGCGCTCTCATGAAGGTCTCGCCGACCAGGAACCCATGCACGCCGTTGCTGCGCATGAGCTGCACGTCCTCGCGGGTCCGGATGCCGCTCTCGGTCACCACCAGGCAGTCCCCGGGGATGCGCGGCAGCAGGCCCAGGGTCACG
>DATAHN010000032.1:0-2552 GCA_036263155.1 Gammaproteobacteria bacterium
ATGGTGCAGCGGAAGTCGGGCGTCGTGCTCAACGTGAGCTCGGTGCACGAGGTCATCCCCTGGTCCGGCTACAGCGCCTACACCGCGAGCAAGGCCGGGCTCGCCATGCTCACCAAGACCCTGGCCCAGGAGGCGGCGCCCCACGGCGTGCGGGTGCTCGCCATCGCGCCCGGCGCCATCAGGACACCCATAAATGAGGAGGTATGGAGCGACCACTCCATGCTCAACGACCTCCTGGCCAAGATCCCGGAAGGGCGCATGGGCAGCGTGGAGGACGTGGCGGACGTCGCGGTGCTGCTCGCCTCCGACGCGGCGCGTTACATGACCGGCAGCAGCGTATATGTGGATGGCGGCATGACGCTGTTCCCGTCCTTCACCCACGGCGGCTGAGATGGCCGCGCAGCCGGATGCCTTCGACCCGGCCCACCCGCCGGACTTCAAGCCGCTCGACGCCTACGGTCTCATCGGCGATACCCGCACCGCCGCGCTGGTCGGGCGCGACGGCTCCATGGACTGGCTGTGCCTGCCGGCCTTCGACAGTCCGGCGGTGTTCGCCGCACTGCTGGACCCGGCCGCCGGCCGCTGCTGCATCCGGCCCACGCAGCCCTTCCGCAGCTGGCAGCGCTATGAGACCGGCACCAACATCCTATGCACCGAGTTCGAGTGCGCCACCGGTCGCGCACGCCTCCGGGACCTCATGCCCATCGTGCACGAGCGGCGTCCACACCAGTCGGAGATCCACCGCGAGATGGAGTGCGTCTCCGGCGACGTGGAGCTGGAGCTAACGTTCGAGCCCGCCTTCGACTTCGGCCGCGCCCGCACCGAAGTGCAGCTCACCGAACATGGCGCAGTGGCGCGTGTGCCGGGGAGCGAAGGCGCGAGCTTGGTGCTAACCACCACGGTGCCGCTCCAGCGCACACCGCGTGGCGCCGCCGGGCGTCTCAAGCTCAAGGCCGGCGAGGATTGCTGGTCCGTGCTGGGCTGGCAGGGTTCGCCCAAGCATCCTGTCGCCGCCTACCGCTGTGATCAGCGCCTCTGGCGCACGCGTGCCTACTGGCACAAATGGCTCGCCACGCTTCGCTACGAGGGCGATTACCGCGCCGCGGTGGAACGCAGCATGCTCGCCATGAAACTGCTCACCTTCTCCCAGACCGGCGCGCTCATCGCCTCCCCCACCGCCAGCGTGCCGGAGTGGGCCGGCGGCAGCCGCAACTGGGACTACCGCTACAGCTGGGTGCGGGATTCCTCGTTCATGCTGCGCGCGCTCTTCGCGGTGGACTACACCGACGAAGGCACCGGCTTCCTGGACTGGCTGCTGAAGCGCTGTACCGAGGACAAGCTCAATCTGAGGGTGATGTACAGCGTGCACGGCGACCTGGACGTGGCCGAGGAAGAGCTCAAGCTGCGCGGCTGGCGTGACTCAAGGCCCGTGCGCATCGGCAACGCCGCGGTGGAGCAGTTCCAGCTCGACATCTACGGCAGCCTCATCGACGCGGCGCTCCACTACCACGATTCCGGCGGCGTGCTCACGGTGGCGGAGGCGGAGACGCTGGTGCAGCTGGTGGAACAGGTGGCACGGCGCTGGCGCGAACCGGACCAGGGCATCTGGGAGAGCCGCGGCGAGCCGCGCCACTACACCTATTCGAAGGTGTGGGCCTGGGTGGCGCTGGTGCGCGGTGCGGACCTGGCGCAGAAGCTGCGCCTGGAGGCGCGCCGCGAGGCCTGGCTCAAGGACGCGAAGGAACTGCAGGCGGAGCTGCTGGAGAAGGCATTCCATCCCAAGCTCAAGGCGTTCACCCAGTCTTACGGCAGCGAGGTGCTGGATTCCTCGGTGCTGGTGATGCCCATCACCGGTATCATCGCGGCGGACGACCCGCGCTTCGGATCCACACGCGAGGCGGTGGTGTCACGCCTCACCGCAGGGCAATACCCGCTGCTCTACCGCTACGACCACGCGCAGGTGGACGACGGCGTGGGTGGACCCGAGGGCGCGTTCCTCTTGCCCTCGTTCTGGCTGGTGGAAGGCCTCGCCATGGCGGGCCGGCTGCAGGAGGCGCGTGCCGCGTTCTCCATGCTGCTGGGCTACGCTTCGCCGCTGGGCCTCCTGAGCGAACAGGTGGACCCGCGCGACGGCTCACTGCTCGGCAACTTCCCCCAGGGCTTCAGCCATCTCGGCCTCATCAACGCGGCGTTGCGCCTCGAAGCCTGGCAGGCGGGCTGAGCATGAAAGAAGGACCCGGGCGTGAGCCCGGGCCCTCTCCCGCATTCGTGCGGCGGCCGTCAGCGGCCGTGGTCGTGGTCTTCGCGGTCGTCATCGTCCAGCGGCAAGCCGGTAGACGGATCCAGGAACAGCACGCGCGCGCGGCTGTCGTCGTCGTGGCGACGGAAGTCGAACATGCCGGACAGGCTGCCCGCCTTGGCGTCGAACGAGTCGTCGCCGATGCGGCCAGTCTGCCAGTTGTCCTCGATGAAGCGCAGCACCGAGGTCTGGTCGGTGACCGAGTGGTCCACGAAGTTCTCCCGGGCCCAGGGCGAGACCACCAACAGCGGCA
>DATAHN010000033.1:0-2923 GCA_036263155.1 Gammaproteobacteria bacterium
ATTTCACACGGATGTAACCGCCCTTACACACGCTCTTAACCCTCCACCTTCAGAATGCTGCGCAACGTGCAGAAGAAGGAGGACAACATGAGCGTCCATCACATGAAGCCGCTGCGATACCGCAGCATCTTCATCTCCGACGTGCATCTGGGTTTCCGCGGCTGCCGCGCCGACTTCCTCCTCGACTTCCTCCGCCACACCGAATGCGATTACCTCTACCTGGTGGGCGACATCATCGACGTCTGGGAGATGAAGAACCGCATGTTCTGGCCCCAGGAACACAACAACGTGGTGCGCACGATCCTGGGCAAGGCCAAGCACGACACCAAGGTCATCTTCATCCCCGGCAACCACGACGAGGTGTTCCGCGAATACGTGGGCATGGAGTTCGGCAACGTCTCCATCCAGCAGGACGCCATCCACGTCACCGCCGAGGGCAAGCGCCTGCTGGTGCTGCACGGCGACGAGTTCGACAGCGTGGTGCAGGTCAGCAAGTGGCTGGCCAAGCTCGGCAGCCGCGTCTACGACTGGCTGCTCTACTGCAACCGCTGGCTCAACGTGTTCCGCCGCAGGCTGGGCTTCCCCTACTGGTCCCTGGCGGCCTACCTCAAGCACAAGGCCAAGAGCGCCGTGCAGTTCATCGGCGACTACGAGGAAGCCGTGGCGCGCGAGACCCTGAAGCGCGGCGCCGATGGCGTGGTCTGCGGCCACATCCACCACGCCGAGATCGCCATGCGCGGCGGGGTGCTGTACTGCAACGACGGGGACTGGGTGGAGTCCTGCACCGCGCTGATCGAACGCCACGACGGGACCCTCGAGATCCTCAACTGGGCGGAGCACATCGCCGCCCGAAACCCCAAGCCCGCGGCCCCGCGCCGCGCCGGCACCAAGGTGGCCCACGCATGAAGATCGCCATCGTCATCGATACCTGGCTGCCGGAGGTGAACGGCGTCGTCACCACCATGCACAAGATCGTGCAGGAACTGGAGAAGGCGGGCCACGAACCCCACGTGCTCTCCCACGCCCAGGGCTTCACCACCGTGCCCATGCCGGGCTACAGCAGCATCCGCCTGGCGCTGTTCCCCCAGGGCCGGGTGAACCGCTGGCTGGACACGCTGCAGCCGGACGCGATCCACATCTCCACGGAAGGCCCGCTGGGCGGTGCCGCGCGCCGCTATTGCATCAAGCATGGGCTCCACTTCACCACCTGCTACCACACCAAGTTCCCGGAATACATCCGCGCCCGCGCTCCCATCCCGCTCAGCGTGGGTTACGCCTGGATCCGCGGTTTCCACAACCCGGCGAGCCGCCTCATGGTCTCGACGCCCTCGCTCATGAAAGAGCTCAAGGACCGGGGCTTCAGGAACCTGGTGCACTGGGGCAAGGGCGTGGACACGGAGCTCTTCCGCCCCCGGGACAAGCACTTCCTGGACGAGAACCGCCCGGTGTTCATGTACCTGGGCCGGGTCGCGGTGGAGAAGAACATCGAGGCGTTCCTGGAGCTGGACCTGCCGGGCACCCAGTACGTGGTGGGCGACGGCCCGGACCTGGAGATGCTGAAGAAGAAGCATCCCAAGGTGAAGTTCACGGGCTTCCGGCGCGGCGAGGAACTGGCCAAGACCCTGGCGGCGGCGGACGTGTTCGTGTTCCCGAGCCGCACCGACACCTTCGGCCTGGTGCTCCTGGAAGCCATGGCCTGCGGCGTGCCGGTGGCCGCCTACCCCGTCACCGGCCCCGTGGACGTGGTGCAGCAGGGCGTGACCGGCTTCTGCGACACGGACCTCAAGAAGGCTGCTCTCGCCTGCCTGGAGCTGGACGGCAAGAAGTGCCGTGACTACGCGGTGAAGTTCAGCTGGAAGGCTGCCGCCGAGGAGTTCCTGCGCAACATGGTGCCGGCACGGCAGTCGCCGCAGGCACAGACGCTGGTCAGCGCCTGAGCCAGCGAAGGAATTCTTGGTATAGCCGGGGTACCCACTCACCAGCATCAATGAGCTTCATGCGAATCGTATCGCAATGCTGAGCGAGCATCGGGGGAATAGCTAGCCCCTCCCCTACCCCCCAAATGATGACAATTTTGTTACAGCCACTCCGCGCTTAGCACAGATACAGGGCGGTGAGCAGCCCCTCCCCGTGACGAAGACGTGGAGCCTGAGCACCGGATCAGAAGGGCTTGACCTCCCCGTCGTAGAAGACGGGACATCCCTTTGTGGAGAAGAGCTCGTCCGCCTTGTGCACGAGGTGCCGTACCGGACCCGCCACGACCTTGAAGACGTTGGGCTTTTGCATCTTGGGCTTGCGGATCGGTCCTTCCATGTTGTCCTGGGCGAGTGAACAGCCCTTTGCATCCACAAGCGCGATGGTCACATGCTCGAAGTTGTCGGTGAGCAGGTTGACGGCGCCCTTCGCGGCGATCCTGTGGGTATCAGTGGAAGCCGCCACATCTTCGGCGCTGACTATGCCTTGAGCGACCTTCACCTTGGCGACCAGCACATGGACATGGCTCACGCCGCCACGGTATTGCAGGAGCTGGGCGTAGTCGGCGCCCTTGGTGGCAACGATACCGCCGCCGTTGCCGACGAACAGTCCCAGGAGGTCCGCCAGGTCAAACTTCTGCGTCCGCTCGAACTTCCGGAGAAGCTTGTCCAGGTCGTATCCGTACACCGTCACCGAGTCCCCACGGAACAGGATGTCGCCGGTGACGCTCTTCAAGAGATCTTTATGCGAACGGCCCTGGTAAGCCAGGTTGCCGGAGAGCCCCACCTTGCCATCCGCGAACCTCTTGAACCCCTGATCCTGGAGCAGCTGACCGACCTGCACGTCCGGCACGTCCAAAGCCAGGGCATAGCACTCGTCATCGCCGGCCAGCCGGATGCGGAAGGCGCCGCTGGCCTTGGTGCCGAACGCATTCCAAGTCATAGGCTGC
>DATAHN010000034.1:0-3253 GCA_036263155.1 Gammaproteobacteria bacterium
GAGGTGCGCGAAGCCCGTCACCAGGGTCTTGCCGTACTCCGCCTTGAACTCCTGGAACTCCGAGCCGTCCACCAGGCGCGCGATCACCTCGTGCACGTCGTAGGGGAAGCGCGTCTCCTGCGGCACCACGCCGTAGAGCTCATCCACGGGGTAGCGCGGCTCCGTGCTCTCGCGCTGCACCAGCCAATGAGGCTTCTGATAGTTCATGTGGCCCAGGATGTCCCGCGCCATCTGCAGCGCGTGGGCGTCGTCGTCCGCCAGGTGGTCCGTCACCCCGGACACCTTGGAATGCACCTCGCCTCCGCCCAGGGTCTCCGCGTCCACCACCTCGCCGGTGGCGGCCTTCACCAGCGGCGGGCCGCCCAGGAAGATGGTGCCCTGGTTGCGCACGATGATCGCCTCGTCGCACATGGCCGGCACGTAGGCGCCGCCGGCGGTGCAGGAGCCCATCACCACCGCGACCTGCGGGATGCGCTCGCGCGAGAGCCGCGCCTGGTTATAGAAGATGCGGCCGAAGTGCTCCTTGTCCGGGAACACCTCGTCCTGCAGCGGCAGGAACGCGCCGCCGGAATCCACGAGGTACACGCAGGGCAGCCGGTTCTCCAGGGCCACCTCCTGCGCGCGCAGGTGCTTCTTCACGGTGATAGGGTAATAGGTGCCGCCTTTCACCGTGGCGTCGTTCGCCACCACCAGCACCTCGCGGCCGTGCACGCGGCCCACGCCCGTCACGATGCCGGCGCAGGGCGCGTCACCCTCGTACAGCCCAAAGGCCGCGAGCGGGGAGAGTTCCAGGAAAGGCGAGCCCCGGTCCAGGAGCGCCTCGATGCGCTCCCGGGGCAGGAGCTTGCCGCGGTCGGTGTGCTTCTTGCGGGCCTTCTCGTCGCCGCCCAGGGCGGCCTTCGCCTGCTGGTTGCGCAGGTCCTCCACGAGCTTCTGCATGTGCCCGCGGTTGGCGAGGAATTCCTTGGAGTTCCGGTCCAGGTTCGACTTCAGGATCGGCATGTCAGCCCCCGTTGAGGTCCGCCTATTATGAAGGCTCGCCGGGGGATTTGCCCGCTCAGGGGACTAGATGCACACCCACTGCAGCTGCCCCACCAGGGCATGGCAGGTCACGGTGTCACCCTTGTGGTCCTTCTGCACGTACTGGAAGTACAGGGTGCTGGTCTTGAAGTCGTAGACCACCAGGGGATCGGTGGGGAGCGCGTCCAGGTACTTGGGCACCAGTACCTTCAGGTTGGGAGGCACGCGGCTGGTGTCATCCATGTAGGAATGCACCGCCTCCAGCACCGGCAAGGTCTGGACCCGCAGTTGCTGGCCATAGAGGTCATCGCCCGGTGCATAGGTGGAACAGCCGGAGAGGGCGAACAGCGCGGCCAGCGTCAGGATGTGCTTCATGTTCCCCGTCCCGTTAAGTCCCCGGGGCAGTATACGTCAGCTGATTAGAGGGCGGGGGCGAGCACGGATGGATCCGGCGAATACCGTCAGGGTGTCGTGCAGTGTCTTGCGCGTCCCCGCGTCCGCCAGGATCGGCGCCATCTCGGGAGGTTTCTTACCGCGCAGGTGCAATGTCAGCGCAGCCTCCGGCACGAGGCGCATCGACATCGTTTTAAGGATTTCGCCTAAGGAAGCCTTGGCATGCTCCCCATAGACGGAGGCATGCCAGAGCGCCACCGGTGTCTCGGCCAGCTCGCCCCAGCCCACCACCCAGTCCAGCAGGTTCTTGAGCCCGCCCGGCACGCCGTGGGCGTACTCCGGCGCGGAGATCAGCAGGCCGTCGCAGGCGGCGAGTGCCTGGCGCAGCGCCGCGGGGCCGGGCGGCAAGGGATCGGTGTGGTCGGGGCTGAAGATGGGCAGGGCGCCCATGCCCTCATGCAGCAGGAGTTCCACGCCCTGCGGCGCCGCCTCTCGGGCGGCGCGCAGGAGCGCGCTATTGGTGGACTCCCTCCGGACGCTGCCGGAGATCGCGAATATCTTGGTCATCCCGGACTAAGACCAGGCTTCGCCTCAGACTATTTCCACCGCGATAGCAGTCGCCTCCCCACCGCCGATGCAGAGAGAGGCCACGCCACGCTTCCCGCCGCGGGCCTTGAGCGCATGGATCAGCGTCACGATGATGCGCGCACCCGAGGCGCCGATGGGGTGGCCGAGCGCGCAGGCGCCGCCGTGCACGTTGATCTTCGAGTGGTCGATCTTGAGCTCGGTCATGGCCGCCATGGCCACCACGGCGAAGGCCTCGTTCACCTCGAAGAGGTCCACGTCCTTCACGCTCCAGCCCACCTGCTTCAGGAGCTTGTTCATGGCGCCCACGGGGGCGGTGGTGAACCAGGCCGGCTCCTGGGCGAAGCTCGCGTGGCCCACGATGCGGGCCAGCGGCGCGGAGTCCTGCTTCTTGGCCTCCGAGGCGCTCATGAGCACCAGCGCCGCCGCGCCGTCGGAGATGGAGCTGGACGTCGCCGCCGTCACGGTGCCGCCTTCCTTCCTGAACGCGGGCTTCAGCGTCGGGATCTTCTTGATGTCGCACTTCACCGGCTCCTCGTCCTTGTCCACGAGGTAGTCGCCCTTGCGGCTCTTCACGGTCACCGGCACGGTCTCGGCCTTGAACAGGCCGTTGGCGAGCGCGAGCTGGGCGCGCTTCACGGACTCGATGGCGAACTTGTCCTGCTCCTCGCGGCTGAACTTGTACTTGTCCGCGCAGATCTCGCCGAAGTGGCCCATCATCTCCCCGTCGTAGGGGTTCTGCAGGCCGTCGAAGAACATGTGGTCGATCAGCTTGCTGTGGCCCATGCGCAGGCCGGCGCGGGCGCCGGGGATGAGGTAGGGCGCGTTGCTCATGCTCTCCATGCCGCCCGCCACCACGATGTTCGCGGAGCCCGCCTGGATCAGGTCATGGCCCAGCATCACCGCCTTCATGCCCGAGCCGCACACCTTGTTGACGGTGGTGGCGCCGACAGCGTCAGGCAAGCCGGCGCGACGCATGGCTTGACGGGCAGGAGCCTGGCCCTGGCCTGCGGGCAGGACGCAGCCCATGAGCACTTCGTCGATCTGGTTGCCCGAAGCCTGCGCACGCTCGAGCGCGGCGCCGATGACATGCCCGCCCAGTACCGGCGCGGGCAATGAAGACAGCTCGCCCTGGAAACGTCCGAGCGGCGTGCGTGCGGCGGATGCGATGACAACGGGATCGGGAGCAGTCATGGACGGACTCCGTAAGAGAATAAGAAACCAGTCTTATAAGTAAGTGTAGTTACACTATTAC
>DATAHN010000035.1:0-4869 GCA_036263155.1 Gammaproteobacteria bacterium
CGCCGTCGCTGCGGTTTGCGAGGCTGAGCCGCCCGCCATGCGCCTCGACGATCTCACGGCAGAGCGGCAACCCGAGGCCTGTGCCGGATTGCTTGGTGGAGTAGAAGGGCAGCAACGCCTGCTCCAGCACGTTCTCGCTCATGCCGGGGCCCGCGTCCATCACCTCAAGGCGCAGCCCCTGCGGGCCCTGGCGCACCGTGAGCGTCACCGCCTCCGGCGGCGAGCCGGACTCGTGGGCGTTCTTGAGCAGATTGATGAGCGCCTGCTGCATCTGGACCGGATCGAAGCGCGCGCCGTCCGCCGGCAGCGTGCCCGTGAGGGTGAAGGGCACCAGGCCCTCCAGGGAGGCCACGAACGCCGGCCATTCCACGTTCTGTGGCTTGGGTGCCGGCAGCTTGGCGAAGCGGCCGTAGCCGTCGATGAAGGTCTTGAGGTGCTGGGCCCGCTCCTCGATGGTGCCGAACACGCTCTCCAGCTTCGCCGGGTCCGGATCGCGCGCCAGGATGCGGCCGGAATGCGCCAGCGAAGTGATCGGTGCGAGCGAGTTGTTGAGCTCGTGGCTCAGCACCCGGATCACCTTCTTCCAGATCGCCACCTCCTGGCGGTTTAGCTCGCGGGTGAGCTGCTTGAACAGGTACAGGCTGTGGCGCTGGGCATTGAGGGTGAAGCGCTCGCGGGAGAGGTAGTAGATCTCGTCGTCCTCTCCCTCGCGGCGCACGCCGAACATGCCGTCGCGGCCGCTCAGCACCGCCTCGCGCAGCGGCTCGGGCGCGCCCTCCAGCACCTCGGCGAAGGCGCGGCCCTCGAAGCGGCGGCCTTCCTGGAACAGCTGGCGCGCCGCCACGTTGCTGTACACCACGCGGTCGTTCGCGTTGGTGAGCACCAGCGCCCAGGGCGTGCTCTGGATCACCGTGTCGAGCAGGAGCTCGCGCTGGTACAGGTCATGGCGCTCGCGCCTGAGCACGTGGCCGGCGGCGTTGTAGTGGCGCACCAGCGTGCCCAGCTCGTCGTCGCGGGCGGGGTTGAGGCTGATGCTGAAGTCGCCGTCCTGGAAGCTCGCGACGCCGTCGTCCAGCGCCGTGAGTAGCCGGTTCACGGGCCGCATGAAGCGGCTCACCGCGTACACCGCAAACGGCACCGCCAGCACCAGTGCGGCGCAGGCGCCGCCCAGCGCGGAGCCGAGCAGCTCCGCCGCCACGCCGGCCGCGAGCGCGGCGAACACCACCAGCAGCACCGCCAGGGATGCGAACTTGCCTTCCAGGGATTGGCGGAACCTCATCCGGTCAGTTTAAACCGGACAGGACAGACTCGGAGGGGTGGATTTTTAGCGGTTATCGGAAGCGCAGCATGATTTCTCGCTCCGCGGTCCTGTTCCGCGGGAACTACCGGCCTGCATATCCCTTTGCAGGCGTTCATGGCTTCGCTATGAACCCTTCTCTATCCCGAACTTCTCCATGCGCCGGTACAGGGCCTGGCGCGAGAGCCCCAGCTCCTGGGCGGCGGCGGCGATGACCCCACCGTGGCGCGCCAGCACCGCCTCGATGTCGTCACGGGTGGGCTCGGGGACCGGCTCCGGAGCCGCCGCGGGACGCGTGGCGCTGAGTCCCAGGGCGGCCACGCCCACCACCGCGCCCTCTGCCAGCAGTGCCGCGCGGCGCATGCAGTTCTGCAGCTCCCGCACGTTGCCGGACCAGGGATGCTCCAACAGCGCCCGTTCCGCTTCCGGCGCGAGCGTGTGAGCCTCTCCCAGGAACACGCGCGCCAGCGGCAGCACGTCCTCGCGCCGCTCGGCGAGCGGCGGCACCGAGAGTTCGATGACGTTGAGCCGGTAGAACAGGTCCTCCCGGAAGCGGCCCTCGGCGATCGCCTTCCTGAGGTCGGAGTTGGTGGCGGTGATGATGCGCACCTTCACCTTGCGGGTCTGGGTACTTCCCAGGCGCTCGAATTCCCCGGTCTGCAGCACGCGCAGGAGCTTCACCTGTCCCGCGAAAGGCAGGTTGCCGATCTCGTCCAGGAACAGGGTGCCGCCATCGGCGGCTTCGAAACGCCCGACACGGGCCTTCTGCGCCCCGGTATAGGCGCCGGCATCGGCACCGAACAGCTCGCTCTCGATGAGCTCCGCCGGCAGCGCGCCCATGTTCACCTTCACGTAGGGGCCGTCCTTGACCGAGGAATTGGCCTGGATGATGTCCGCCACCTTCTCCTTGCCTGCGCCGTTGGGTCCGGTGATGACCACCGGCACGTCAGCGTGGGCCACCTGGGTGGCGATGCCCACGAGCTGCTGCATGGACGGGCTCTCGTACACGATGCCGCAGAGGTCGAACCTGGCGGCGAGCTTGTCCCGCGCCGCGTGCCGCTCCTCCGCCTGGCGGCGCTGGCTGCGCCGAAGCTCGCCGAGCTGGATCAGGTTGCGCACCGTGGTCACGAGCTTGGCGTCGTCCCAGGGCTTCGCCAGGTAGTCGGCGGCGCCGGCCTTCACCAGCTCCACGGCGTCCTCGAGATGCGTCCAGCCCGTGAGCAGGATGATGGGCAGGTCCGGGTGGCGGCGGCGGATCTCGGCGAACAGCGCCGCACCCTCGCGCCCCGAGGTGGTGTCGCCGCTGAAGTTCATGTCCTGCACCACGAGGTCCACGGACTCCTGCGCCAGCAGTGCGAGCCCTGCCTGCGGCGTGAGCGCGCTCAGCGTCTCCAGGCCATGCAGGCCGAACAGCACCGACAGCGCCTCACCGATGGCCTTGTTGTCGTCGATGACGAGGATCTTCCCCAAGCTCCACCTCTTGCAGAAAAACCAGGCGGCATGGGCCCGCCTGGTTGCAGTTTAGACGCTCCGGAGTCTCAAGGCAGCGTCAGACGTTGCGCGTGGCGATGGCCGGCGGTATGGCTGCGGCCTTCAGCGCCGGCCCCAGTACCGCCAACAGGCCCAGCACCCACAGCGACAGGATGCCCACCGGGATGTAGTACCAGGGGATGGGCGGCAGGTCGTACAGGTTCACCAGCCAATAGTTGAGCGCCACCGCGAACACGCTGCCCAGCGTCACGCCGATGGTGGTGATGAGCCAGTTCTCGGTCATGAAGTAGCGCAGGATGTCCACGCGGCGGGCGCCCAGCGCGCGGCGCGTGCCGATCTGGCGGGTGCGCTGGCGGACGCTGAAGCTGGCCAGGCCCACGATGCCGAGCGCGGTGATGGCGAGGATGAGCCCGGTCACCAGCGACAGCATCACGGTCATGGCGTGGTCGCCGGAGTTGGTGTTGTCACGGTAGAAGGTGAGCGGCCGCACGCGGCGCAGGAAGTTGCCCACGTGCTGCTCGCCGAGCTTCTGCTCCGCGGCCTTCATCACCTCGTCCTGCTGGCCGGGCAGCGTGCGCACCAGGTACCGCGTGTACTCGCTCTCCAGCACCGTCGGGAAGATGATCTGGCGCTCGAAGCCTTCCCAGTGGGGCCAGGTGCCCTCCATGGTGTCCACGATGCCGACGATGGTGACGCCGGAGGTGCCCTCGTAGAAGTTCCTGCCTACGGCGTCCTGGCCGGGGAACACCTTCTCGGCGAAGGCGCGGCTCACGATCGCGAGCTTGGGCGTGGTGTACTTGTCGCTATCGATGTACTCCACCTCCTCATGAGTGAAGTTGCGGCCCTCCACCAGCTTCACGCCCAGCGCATTCAAAGCGTGCTCATCCATGTGATATACGCCCATGTCGACCGAGGACTTGGGATGCTCCTCGGCCACCGGCGTCGCGCTGTCGCTCCAGCCGCCGCCGCTCAGCGGGATGGATTGGGTGTAGGTGGCGTCCACCACGCCCGGCAGGCTGCGCAACAGGTCGAGGTTGGCGCGGATCGCGTTGTCGGCGTTGTAGTCCGGCTTGTAGGCCGCCATGTTGACGACGAGGATGTTGTCCACGTCCAGGCCGGGATCACGCGCCATCTTGGTGACGCGGTCGTGGATGATGAACACCGCGTTGCACACGATGGCGAGAGTGAGCGCGATCTGCAGCGCGATCAGTATCGCGCCGGTCTTGTTGCGCAGCATGGCGCTGAGGATGGGGCGGATCTCCATGTGCGTCTCCTTACTGGACCTTGAGGTAGATGGCGGGTGGGATGCGCACCACACGCCAGGCGGGATACAGCCCGGCCAGCATGCTCGAGAGCAGCGCCAGCAGCAGCGACAGCCCCACCATGCTCCAGTCCAGCTGCGCGTAGTGCTGGCTGCCCTGCAGGAGATGGCGCACGCCGGCGAGGCCTCCCCAGCCGAGCAGCACGCCCAAGAGGCCGCCGCTCACGCCGATGACCCCGGTCTCGACGAGGTATTGGCGAAACAGCGCCATCTTGCTGGCGCCCACCGCGCGGCGCAGGCCGATCTCGCCGGAGCGGCGCAGGAACTTGGCCAGGATCAGGCCGATGGTGTTGAGCATGCACACCGCCAGGAACATGAACGACAGGCCCACCAGCGCCTTGCTGTCCTTGCTCACCACTTCGTTGTAAGTGAGCCAATCGGTGACATCGCGCAGGTGGTTGTTGAGCGGCCGCTGGAAGCGGCCCAGCTTCTTCTGCTCCTTGACGTAGTTGTCCAGGAAGTCGTGGTAGGCGTCCCGGTCGGCCGCGGTGGGCAGCTCCGCCCAGTACTGCAGCCATACGCACTCCGAGTTCAGGCGGCCCTCGAAGCTGTTGTCGGGCGGCGGCCCCCAGCAGTTGTTGTTGCCGTTGTTGTGCAGCTGCATGGACGACACCAGGTTGAAGGGGATGAACACGTCTTCCGGGTCTCCGAACTGGTCGTTCTCCAGGTCGTAGAACTTCGGCACCGGCGCCCACTTCTTGAGCACGCCCACCACCCGGAAGCGGCGGTTGTTGAGCACGATCTCCTTGCCCACGCTGTT
>DATAHN010000036.1:0-10142 GCA_036263155.1 Gammaproteobacteria bacterium
CGCGGCATGGGTTCAGGCGGCCTGCTTCAGGAAGCGCCGCGCGTAGCGCTGGCGCAGGTCCGCCGGCTCCAGCAGCACCACCACGTCCGCGGTGTTGAAGTCCGGGTCCCAGCAGGGTTCGCCGCAGATCTTCGCGCCGAGGCGCATGTAGGCGAGCAGCAGCGAGGGGATGCGCGCCGGTGGCACCGGGCCGTCCCGAAGCGGCAGCGGCAGCTTCGGCCGCACCCGGAACTCCTCCGGCGCCATATAGCGCTCCGCCAGGGTAGCGAAGGCCGCCATGGCGTTGGCGCCGTCTCCCAGCATGGGGATGCTGGCGCAGCCCAGGATCCGGTTGAACTGCGCCACCTGGAAGAAGCGCGCCAGCCCCGCCCACAGCATGGACACCACCATGCCTCCACGGTATTCGGGGTGCACGCAGACCCGGCCTATCTCCATCACGCGACCGGGTGCGGTGATGAGGTTGCCGAGATCGAACTCGGTCTCGGAGTAGAAGGAGCCGGCGCGCTGTGCGTCCACATCCAGGAGCACGCGCATGCAGGCCACCACCTCGTCGCTGCGCCGGTCGCGCACGATGAGATGACGGCAATAGGCGTCGAAGGGGTCCACATCGAGGCCGGGCTCTTCGCTGTGCAGGCGCGCCTGCATCTCTCCGGCGAACACGCGGTAACGCAGCCGCTGGGCGGCGCGCAATTCCTCGTCCTCGCGGGCGAGGCCTACATGCAGGTCCGGCTTGCCCAGGACGGCGGGAGCAGCGCCCTCGAACAACAGTTCCGGATTGACGGCCATGACGGGTCTCCTGACAGTTCTTCCGAGCGTCAGGATGCCGTTGGCTTATAAAGGGGGTATGACCGTTTTTTGACGGTTAGGTTAAAGCCGTCCCGCCACGGGGCTGGCTTACTTCAGATAGGTCTTTTCCACATAGCACCAGGCCCAGTCATCGTTGGGTTCGATGGTCTTGATGATGGGATGACCTGTCTTTCGGTTGTGGGCGTAGGCGTGCCGGTTCTTGGAGCTGTCGCAGCAGCCCACGTGGCCGCAGGTCATGCAGATGCGCAGCTGAACCCACTGGTCGCCGAGGGCCACGCACTCGGGGCACTCGTGCCGGGCGTATTCCACCTCTTGGGCCTGGTGGGTGTGGATGCAGACGGCGGACTTGGTCTGTCGCTGGTTCAGCTTCACTCGGTTCATCACATGCCTCCCTGCAAAGCAGGCAGTCTTCGCCTCCGCCCGCGACCCGTCAAACCGGACATTTCCTGCCGGCGCGCGACCTGTCACAATCGGCGCATGAAACACCTTCATGCCCTCCTTCTCGCGGCCCTCTTGCCGCTCGCCGCTGCCGCTGCCGATGCCCCGCCCGCGCTGAAGCAGCTCGTGGATAACCACGCCGTCCTGGAGAACAGCTTCCCGGCGGTGGACGGCCTCACTGGCTGGGTGGTGAAGCTGACCGACCGGCGCGTGATCGTCTACACCACTCCGAGCGGTGCCTATGTGTTCGGTGCGCCGCTGGTGGACAAGGACGGCAACAACCTCACCCAGCAGTACTTCGACAAATACGTGATGGCACCCCAGGCCGAGTCGCTGGCCGCCGCGCTGGCGAAGGACCTCGCCATGGTGGAGGAAGGCAAGCCGAGCGCGCCGCTGATCTACGCCTACGCCGACCCCAACTGCATCTACTGCAACCACCTCTGGACCCAACTGCGGCCGTTCCTGGACTCGGGCAAGGTGCGGGTGCGCTGGGTGATGGTGGCGTTCCTGAAGGAGTCCAGCCAGGGCCGGTCCGCTGCGATCCTCGCGGCGAAAGACAAGGTCGCGGCGCTCGCGCTGGACGAGACCAAGTTCGACACCGAGCACGAGGAAGGCGGCATCCCGCCCCTCTCTCCCGTCCCGCCGCAAGTCAGCGCCGCGTTGCTCGCCCACGGCGAACAGCTCAGGCAGGTGGGCGATCCCGGCACGCCGCTGCTGCTGTTCCGTCGCGCGGGTCAGTGGGCCCTGAGCGCGGGGCTGCCGAAGGACATGACGGCATTCATCTCCGCCCTCGATCCGAAGTGATCAGCGCCCGCGCCGCGGCCTGAACAGCGCCTCGTCGGCCTCGTCCTCGTAAGATTCACCGCTCGCCCCCCGGCCGCGCACGCTCTCGTCGTCCTCGGCGTACCCGGGCTCGTTGCGGTCGCCGCTGCCATGGCCCGAAGGCGATCGCCGCTTGGAATCGCCCTCCGCCCGGTCCGACGAGAGATCGCCTGCGAGCCGTTCGGGGTTGTCGTAGTCGGGATCGCCGTCTCCAGCGTGCTCCATGCTGCCCGGATCCGGCCGGGGCCCGATGGATTCGATACCCTCGTTGTCGACGGGACTGCAGACGACGTTCTGGTAGCTGTCGAGGATGTAATGCATGCTGCTCTCCTTGCTGCTGGCGACCAATGTATCGGCGCATGTCACATAACGACATCGGGTGAAGGCCCGGCTTCAATCGCGGATTGCCCTCACGTGCGTATCGGATCTTCAACAGCGCGCTAGTAGGGCTTGACGGACCCGGAGTAGAACGCCTTGCAGCCCCGCTGGCTCAGCAGGTTCTCCCCCTTGTTGACCAGCCGCCGCACCGGCGCGGTGAGGGCCGCCAGGATATCGGGCTTCTCCAGCTTGGGCTGCGTGAAGCTGCCGGAGATGTCCTGCCGCGCGATCACGCAGCCCTGGGCGTCCACCACCGCCACGGTGACGCCGTCGAAGCGCTCGCTGTTGAAGTCCAGCTTGCCCTGCAGCGCCATGCGGTGCGTGTCGGTGGACATGGCCACGTCGCTCGCGGTGGCGACGCCGTGCTCCACCTTCCAGTCCGAGAGCAGCACGTGGATGGGACTGGTGCCGCCGCCCTGGCCCTTGATGCGGGAGAAGTCATAGCCCTTGGTGGCCGCGAGTCCCAAGGGGCCGGCGTAGAACAGCGCGCCCATGTCCACCAGGCTGAAGCGCTGGCTGTGCTCGAAACGCTTGAGCTCGCCGTCCAGGTCGTAGCCTTCCAGCTTGAGTTCCTTGCCGTGCAGCGACAGGCTGCCGGAGGCGCTCTTCACCACCTCGCCGCGGTTCTTCCCTTGGGCCGCGATGTTCGCCGCGAACGCCACGCTTCCTTCCCCGAGCTGGCGCAAGCCCATGTCCTTGATGAACCGCGCCACATCCAGCTGCGGCACGGTGAAATCCACGGTATAGCGCCACTGCACCACGTCGGCATGCAGGCTGCCGCGGCCCTCGGCACCGAAGGCCTGGAGGCTGACGGGCTCGAAAGCATAGACGCCGCCGCCGGCGGAGATGCCGGCCTTGAGATCGGTACCCGCGAACTTGGGGGCGTGCACTTGCTTACAGGCGATATCGCCCGTAAGGCTCACGCGCTGCAGCCCGGGCCGGCCGTCGGGCATCTCGGTGCGCACGTCATGCGCGCGCGCCTCGCAGCCCGTCGCCTCCGCCCAGGCGCCGGTCTTCGCATCCTGGTAGCGGACGCTGGCGTCCTCCACGCGGACCTCCATGGGCCCATGGGCGCGCTTGTGGGCGGGAGGCTGGCTGCGCACGAGGTCCAGGATGCCGTCCTCACCCTTGGCGATCAGGAGATGGAGGTCTTTCAGGTCCAGCGTCACGGGCTCGGCACGCCGACTGAACAGCGGCAACAACCGGAACCGCACCCGCACCATCCCGATGGATGCGACGTCGATGCCGCGGTTGCGTACGCGCACATCGTGCAGGGTCAGGTGCGGAGTGGGCAGGAAACCCAGACCCAGCGCACCCGCCTTGACCTCCATGCCCATGCCCCGCGAAGCGGCGGTCTCGATACGGGCGTGGAATGCGCCGGTGCGTGCGTACTGCGCGAGGCCCAGGGTGGCGAGGAGGAGCAGCGCCAGCAGGCCGGCGAAGGCGATGGAGAGGTACTTGAGAGGTCTGCGCATGCGCATGCATCCTGCTATGCGCTGCACGTCGTGTCCGTGATTTCCGCCTCATTCACGCCGAAGCATCGGTGGTCCGACGCAACGGTTAAATGGCCTGTCAAATTTTCACGCCCGGCGGCATCGCGTATCATGTCATGCGATGCCTCCTCGATGGGGGCAGCCGCAGATCTCGCTGAGTGGGGCACGTGCAGATAGTCTTCTACGACCAGAGCGGCCAAGCCGTCGCATACAGCGACGATGAGGTGCACATCTTCCTCTTCACCGGCGAGGCCGTCGCGTACATGGACGCGGACGCGGTCTATTCCTACCGTGGCGTGCTGCTGGGCTGGTTCGAGAGGGGCTGGCTGCGCGACAAGGACGGCCGCTGCGTGGCGTTCTCGGAGAACCCCGCGACCGGGCCGCAACGCCCCCTGCGGCGTCAGAAGCCCGAGATCGCGCCCAAGCAACCGGTGCCGGTGAGGGAACACCAGGATACCCGCGCCCTGCGCCCGATCCACTCCAACGCCTGGTCCAGACAGAGTGCGCTCGACCTGCTCTCCCGCCTTCCCCGCAGCTGGCCGGGCGACCTCGGCACCAAGTGAACCTTCCGCGATCGTGCTAGGACCTGCGCCCGAGTTGGCGCAATCCGGAACCGATCTCACGGCGGAAGTTGTACGCCAGCGCCGTGAGCGACACGACCACCATCACGCTCAACACGCCGTTCACACGCTGCACGGTGGGGCTGCGGGGCCGGCCTTCCATGATCTCGTAAGCGGTGTGCTCGCAGTTGCGCCAGATGTAGGAGTAGGCGCGCGGGTTCTCCAGGATCTCGGTGGCGCGCTGCATCACCTCGGCGCGCAGTGCCGGATAACCCCGCGCCACCTGCACGTCCTTGCCGCTGGCGAACGTGTGGTAGGAGGTGAGCCGCTCGCCGACGGAGTCGCCGGGCACGTTGTGCAGCACCTTGCCGTCGCCGAGGTAGATGCCGAGGTGCCACACGCCGGTCTTCCAGCGGCGCAGTACGTCGCCGGGCTTAAGGCCCGCGATCATGTGCCGCTCCAGCGGCAGCCATTCCGGATCGAAAACGGTGGACATGGGGCGAGTATAGGCAGCGGCGCAGTAATTGTTGAGCCGATTTGACCTGTAATGCCCCAGGCCGCGGTGTAAGCCCAAGGCTCGCGTTATGGAGCGAATGCTGGCGGAGGGATCGCCGGCCGGCCTAACCTCGCGGCATGGAAAACGGAAAAAAGGTTTTCGACACACTGATCGTGGGCGGCGGACCGGGCGGCCTGGCGGCGGCCTACTACCTGGCGCGTTTCCGCCGCAGCGTGCGGGTTCTCGACTCAGGAGAGAGCCGCGCCGCCTGGGTGCCGGTCACCCACAACCACGCAGGCTTCCCCAAGGGCATCGAAGGGCCGGCGCTGCTGGAGCGCATGCGCCGGCAAGTGCTGGATGCGGGCGGATGCATCGACCACACCTGTGTCGAGGACGCGCGCCAGGTGTGCGGCCTGTTCGTGCTGGAGACCGGCATGGGACCGGTGCACGGACGCACGCTGCTGCTCGCCACCGGCGTGGTGGACGTGAAACCGGAACTGCCTGACCTCGTGGATGCGGTGCGGGACGGCCTGGTGCGCTACTGCCCCGTCTGCGACGCCTATGAAGCGCGGGGCAAGGACATCCTGGTGCTGGGCTCCGGCGAGAGCGGCTTCGGCGAGGCGGATTTCCTGCGGGACTTCAGCGACCGCATCACGGTCCTGACCCAAGGAATACAGGTGGACCCGGGCAGCGCCGCCTACCGGCGGCTGGAGGACCGGCAGGTGCAAGTCATAGAACGGCCGCTCGCGAAACTCGCGGCGGACACGGAGGGCGGCCGGATACGCCTGACGCTCGCCGGCGGCCATGAGCTGGATTTCGACCTCGTCTATTCGGCCATGGGCTACACGCCGCGCAACGACCTGGCGAAGCGCCTGCATGTGGAGATCGGCGAAGACCGGCGCATCGTGACCGACCGCCACCAGGAGACCTCGGTGCGCAATTGCTTCGCGGCCGGTGACGTGGTGCAGGGACTCAACCAGATCAGCGTGGCCATCGGCCAGGCCGCGGTGGCGGCCACCACCATGCACAACCGGCTGCGGGAGGCCTCGCGCCTCCAAGCCTCGCGCGAGGACCGCGCTGGCCCCTGAGCACCGGTTCAGGCGTCGTGCGCCTCGGAGCCGCGGCGGCGCGCCCGGCCCACCGCACCGGCCGTCTGCAGGTGCGGCTCCGCGCCCGCCATCTGGCGGCAGCTTTCGGCACAGTCGCGGCAAGCCTGCGCGCAGGCTTCCATGCCCTCCATGTCCTCGCACTCGCGGGCACAGTCGTCGCAGATCTCGGCGCAGACGGCGCATACGTCCTGATGGTACGGGGAATCCACCAGCATGAAGGTGCCGGCGGTGCGGCAGATCTCCGCGCAATCCAGCATCAGGCGCAGGTGCGCCTGCTCCGCATGCTCGCCGCCCTCCCGCATGCAGTAGTTGACGGCGGTGCCGAGGCACACGTCGCGGCAACGGTTCGCGATCTCCACCGCCGCCCGCATGTTCCCGCCGATGCCGGCGTTGCCGGCTTCACGCTGTCGTTCCATGTGCCTGCTCCTGTGCGTTCAAAGCGGCATCGTACGCCCCAGCCAGCGGCCCTCGCATGCGGTAGAGACCCTAAGGGTGTGAACGGAAATACTGTTCGGCTTTTTGTCGGCTGATTCGCAGCATCGCCGCCATCGTCGCCGCAGACTTCCTGATATACGCGCCACCATGGACAAAGAGGAGCAAGCGATGGCACAGAGCAGCGCCCACACCCACGACCCCGACAAGGTCGCGAAACAGCACCGCCGCATCCAGGCGGACGTGGACCGTAAGGACGAGTCCCGTTCAGGTGAACAGGAGAAGGAGCACCCGGTCCAGACGGGCATGCGTGAGTATCCCTCCTCCTTCCCGCAGCAGCACCACAAGAAGCCCGGCCACGAGTCACGGCTGGAACCCGAGCCCATGTACGACGCGCCGGGTTACAAGGGCTCGGAGAAGCTCAAGGACATGGTGGCGATCGTCACCGGCGGCGACTCCGGCATCGGCCGCGCGGTGGCGGTGCTCTACGCCCGGGAAGGGGCGGACGTGGCCATCGTGTACCTGGATGAGCACGACGACGCGAAGCAGACCAAGCGCGCGGTGGAGAAGGAAGGCCGCAAGGCGATCCTGATCCCCGGCGACGTTCGCAGCAAGAAGTTCTGCGACGAGGCCGTGAAGAAGACCGTGGCGGAACTCGGCGGCGTGGACATCCTGGTCAGCAACGCCGGCTTCCAGATGCACAGCACCAAGCTCGAGGACCTCACGGAAGAGGCGCTCGACATGCACATGAAGACCAACCTCTACGGCACGGTGTTCATGTGCCAGGCAGCTGTGCCGCACATGAAATCCGGGAGCAGCTCGATCATCATCACGGGCTCGGTGACCGGACTCGTGGGCAACAGCGACCTGCTGGCCTACTCCGCCACCAAGGGCGGCCTGCACATGCTGGCCCGTTCCCTCTCGGAGAACCTGGTGCAGAAGGGCATCCGCGTGAACGCGGTGGCCCCGGGACCGGTGTGGTCGCCCCTCAACCCCGCCGATAGCGGCGGCGAGGACGTGGAGAAGTTCGGCCAGTCCACGCCCATGAAGCGTGCGGCCCAGCCCGAGGAGATCGCGCCGGCTTACGTGTTCCTGGCGGCGCCCGCCTGCTCCAGCTACATCACGGGCGAGATCCTGCCGATCATCGGAGGATACAAGGGGGGCTGATTTCGAAGCAGTAGAGAGGAAGAGACCATGGCAAGGAAGAAGAAGCGCCGCAAGTACTCCCGCAGCTCACGCAGCGACGTGGGCCGTGAGATCCACCGCGCCAAGCGCGGCAAGGCCAGGAGCGGCAAGGGCGGGCGCGGCGGCAAGGTGAAGTCACGCAAGCAGGCCATCGCCATCGGCCTGTCCAAGGCGCGCAAGAAGGGCAAGAAGGTGCCGCCCAAGAAGAAGTCGCGCGGAGGCCGCAAGAAGAAATCCCGCGGCGGGCGGCGGAAGAGAAAGTCCTAGCCGTTGGACCGCGTAGCGACTAAGCGCCGCTACGCGGTTCTTCCCTACGGTCAGAAGCATGCAAGCGCGGCAGGCCGCGGCGGTCGTCGAGGCCATAACGGCGCTCGCCGGCGGGGCTCGGATCCGTATTCGATTGCATCCCGGACTCCGGGCTGACCCGTAGCAGCCACCCTTTCATGGTGCGGATACCGCGTCTGATATCAGGCATGACCGGCATGATGGTCCTCGACGGCCTCAATCAGTGCCGGGCATGGCTCGTGCGGCCGGTGCTGCGGCTGGAACCGCTGCGTGCACCGGCCCGCGCACCCCGGCCCTTGAACAGGCTGCTGGGGCGCGGAGGCTTGGCGCGGCCCGAGGCCTTGCTGGCGATGCTGTCCATGAGCGCGAGCTTGCGCTCCAGGAGTTTCTGGCAGAGCACCTCGAGGTCCAGGTCCGTGTCGCGGACCTTGGGGAACATCTCCGTCTCTTCTTCCTTGACGTGGTGGTTGGTGTACTCGCACATCACCTGCACCCGCGCGTCGAACTCCTCGTCCGGCTCCGCGGCTTCCACGTCGGTGATGAGATTCTTGAGGCTCGAATGCTCGACGCGGGCTTCCGGCACCAGCTCCTTGTCGTCCTTCCCGAGGGCCTGCTTCACCGCGGGATAGAAGATCTCCTCCTCGATGCGCATGTGGATGCTCAGGGCCAGGCAGATCTCGCCCACCAGTTCCTTCTTCTGGGCCGCGGTGCGGGCCTTGAAGAACTTCTTGAACAGGGCGGTGGCCTCCTTGTGGTCGGTCTTCAGCAGTTCGATGGCGTCGCTGGGCCGGGACTTCTCGGCCTCGAACATCTTCTCGGTGACCTTGGAGCGGAGCGTCTTCTTGCGGGGCATAGGGATATCCTCGTGGCGGCCGATGGAAGGGTGAGCCGGGAAATCTACGGGCATGCCGTCCCTGCGTCTGTGCGGCGCCACACAAACCACGAGGCCGGCAGAGGCTGCACGCGGCGCTACACATCCCGCTCCGTACCCGACGCTTCTGATGCCGCTGCTCACCTATGTCAAGAAGACTTGCGGCGCCAACCCATCCCGGAAAGAATCCCACCATGGAAGCGACACCGGCAAGCGAACCCACGGAGCGTCTCGGCCGCCGGCTGCGTACACTGCTGGTCGGAAACAACGCGCGTTTCCTCTCCTCCCTCGCGGAGTTCCTGGGGCAGCAGCCGTACATCGAGATCGTGGGCCAGGCGCGCGACGGCTGGGAAGCGCTCAAGCTCGCGAGCAAACTGGAGCCGCAACTCGTGCTCTCGGACTTCAACATGGAAGACATGACCGGCGCAGCCGTGGCGAAGGCGCTGAAAGCACGCCACAAGCCGCCGCGCGTGGTGGTGCTCTCTTGGCACGAGTCGCACGTGTTTGCCGAGATCTCCGCCAAGGCCGGCGCGGACGGCTATCTCTCCAAACGCCAGCTCGACCGTATCCCGGAAGTGCTGCGTCATCTCGACCAGTACCCGCGCTGAACGCGCGTCACCTCCCGTCGCCGACGCAAGTTTAGAAACACCCCACCCAGGTTGCGCGGGCCTCACATCTGCATGTGTCGTCCCGAGACTGCGCGCCGGTTCACACTTCTCGTGGCCATGCCGAGCAGAATGCGAGGACGCCCGGTTCCATGCCGGGCGGTGGTCCAGCGGCGCCGGCAGCCGCCGCTCAAGGACCGCACCGCAAGCTGCCCAGACGAGAGGGAATTCAGATGAACACAGAGCAAGACCGCAACAACCAGACCAGCAATGAGTCCGACGAGAGCTCCCGCGTAGAGGCTGCGGGCCGCGGCCAGAGCGGCGCAAGCCAGGACAAGGAAGCCCAGCGCCGGGGCGGCCAGCACAGCCATGGCGGCCAGGGTCAGAGCGCCGCGTCTTCGTCGGAAGACGAGGACGAGGGCTCATCCGGCAGCAGCCGCAGCGGCAGCCAGAGTGGCAGCAACCGGAGCGGCTCCCACGGCGGCCAGAACGCCAGCGGTGCGGCGGCGGACAAGGAAGCCCAGCGCCGGGGCGGCGAGCACAGCCACGGCGGCGGACAGGGCGGACAAGGCGGCAGCAACCGCTAAGCCTCACCGCGCTCGTGCGCACGGGGCCGGTGGATGCGAGTCCACCGGCTTTCTTTTGTTCGCAGCCCGCATTT
>DATAHN010000037.1:0-47328 GCA_036263155.1 Gammaproteobacteria bacterium
ATCTACTCGCGCGACTACCTGCGCGACCGCAGCCTGTTCAAGGGCGAGTATTACATCCTCGGCCTCACCGCGCTGCTCGGCATGATGATCATGATCTCGGCCCACAACATGCTGATCGTGTACCTTGGCCTGGAGCTCAACTCCCTGTCGCTATACGCGATGGTGGCGCTGGACCGGGAGTCGCCGGTCGCTTCCGAGGCCGCCATGAAGTACTTCGTGCTGGGCGCCATCGCCTCGGCGGTGCTGCTGTACGGCATGTCGCTGCTGTACGGCGCCACCGGCACCCTCGATATCACCGGCCTCGGCGTGCACGTGGCGTCCAACCCCGCTGCCAGCATCGGCACGCTGTTCGCCCTCGGCTTCATCGTGGTTGGGCTGTGCTTCAAGCTCGGCGCGGTGCCGTTCCACATGTGGGTGCCGGACGTCTATGAGGGCTCCGCCACCTCGGTGACGCTGTTCGTGGGCTCCGCGCCCAAGATCGCCTCGTTCGCGCTGTTCATGCGTCTCCTGGTGGAGGGCCTTGGCGGCATGCATGCCCAGTGGCAGGGCCTCCTCATCGGCATCGCGGTGCTGTCCATGGCCATCGGCGCGATCGTCGCCATAGCCCAGACCAACTTCAAGCGCCTCATGGCTTATTCCACCATCGGCCACGTGGGCTTCATCCTGATGGGCATCCTCGCTGGCACCACCACCGGCTACCAGGCGGCGATGTTCTACACGCTCACCTACGTGATCACCGCCACTGCGGGCTTCGGACTGATCCTGCTGCTGGCACGTAAGGGCTTCGAGTCAGAGCGCCTGGATGACTTCAAGGGCCTCAACGAGCGCAGCCCCTGGTTCGCGGCCATGATGCTGGTGGTGATGTTCAGCCTGGCCGGCGTGCCGCCGTTCGTGGGCTTCTTCGCCAAGCTCTATGTGCTGCGCGCGGCGGTGGAGGCGGGGCTCACCTGGCTCGCGGTGACGGCGGTGGTGTTCTCCATCATCAGCGCGTTCTACTACCTCAGGGTGGTCAAGCTCATGTACTTCGACCGGGCACCGGCCAACAGCCGTAGCGTGCAGGCGGAGTTCGACCTGCGCTGGCTGCTCTCGGGGAATGGCCTGGCGATCCTGCTGCTGGGTGTGCTGCCGGGACCGTTGCTGGCGCTCTGCGCGCGGGTGATCGGCTTCTGAAAACAGGCTCGCGGCTTGCGATGCTACGTCGCATTTCCGCCACAAAACCTTGAAAACCTGACTCTTTTGCTATATATTTCCTGTCCGCCGGGTGCGGGGTGGAGCAGTCTGGCAGCTCGTCGGGCTCATAACCCGAAGGTCGTAGGTTCAAATCCTACCCCCGCTACCAATAAATCAATGACTTAGGTAGCATTGCTACAGAAGTTCTTGGATGCAGGACCCCGGATAGGGGTTTTTTTGTGTCCTTGCGAAGGCCCTCTGCCAGAGGGGACCCCGCTTGAACCCCGGGCAAGCCGGGATTTGTCGTCTAGGTCGTCCTGCCCTCAGCGGGACGGTTTTTGGAGATGGGCCCGAGGGCCCATTTTTGTTTTTAATGGCTTGGTGATGCGCGAAAGGCTGATCAGTCTGCTGGAGGCGCCGGTCGAGGCGCTGGGATACGAGGTGGTGGAGCTGGAGTTCCACCCCCAGGGCGGCGGTGGCCTGCTGCGGGTCTACATCGACCGCGAGGGCGGTGTGACGGTGGATGACTGCGAGAAGGTCAGCCGTCAGGTGAGCGCCGTGCTGGACGTGGAGGACCCGATCCCGGGCCACTACACCCTCGAGGTGTCGTCGCCGGGGCTGGATCGGCCGCTGCGCAAGGCCGCGGACTACGCGCGCTTCGCCGGCGAGCGGGCCAAGGTGGATCTCGCGCTGCCCATCGAGGGGCGCAGGCGCTTCACCGGCATCCTGAAGGGGTGCGAGGGTGGAGAGGTATCGATCGAGGTGGACGGCGTGCTCCACCGCCTGCCCTTGGAGGGCATCGCGAAAGCGCGCCTGGTGCCGGAATTCTGATTGCAACTGAAATTTATCGAAGAGATAGAGCCATGAACAAAGAGATCCTGCTGGTCGTCGACGCCGTCTCCAACGAGAAGGGCGTGGACAAGAACGTGATCTTCGAGGCGCTGGAAGCGGCGCTCGCGTCCGCCACGCGCAAGAAGCACGGCGGCGACATCGATGCGCGCGTCTCCATCGACCGCCAGACCGGCGAGTACGAGACGTTCCGCCGCTGGGTGGTGCAGCCCGATGACATGCTGCTGGAGTCCCCGGACCGCGAGATCCGCCTGATGGATGCCGTGGACGTGAAGCCGGACATCCAGGTGGGCGAGTTCATCGAGGAGCCCATGGCCTCGGTGCCGTTCGGCCGCATCGGCGCGCAGACCGCCAAGCAGGTCATCGTGCAGAAGGTGCGCGAGGCCGAGCGTGCGCAGGTGGTCGAGGCCTACCAGGGCCGCATCGGCGAGCTGGTCACCGGCCTGGTCAAGCGCGTGGAGCGCGGCAACATCTACATCGACCTCGGCAACAACGCCGAGGCCTTCATCCCGCGCGAGGACATGATCCCGCGCGAGGCGGTGCGCACCGGCGACCGCATCCGTGGCTACCTGAAGGAAGTGCGCGCCGAGGCGCGCGGCCCGCAGCTGTTCGTGACCCGTACCGCGCCGCAGTTCCTCATCGAGCTGTTCAAGCTCGAGGTGCCGGAAGTCGGCCAGGGCCTCATCGAGATCAAGGGCGCCGCGCGCGACCCGGGTTCCCGCGCCAAGGTGGCGGTGCTGAGCCACGACTCCCGCATCGACCCGGTCGGCGCCTGCGTCGGCATGCGCGGTTCGCGTGTGCAGGCCGTCTCCAACGAGCTCTCCGGCGAGCGCGTGGACATCGTGCCCTTCGACGAGAACCCGGCCCAGTTCGTCATCAATGCCATGTCTCCGGCCGAGGTGATCTCCATCACCATGGACGAGGAGTCCAAGAGCATGGATCTCGCGGTCGCCGAGGACAACCTGTCCAAGGCCATCGGCCGCGGCGGCCAGAACGTGCGCCTCGCCAGTCAGCTCTCGGGCTGGGAACTCAACGTCATGAGCGAGGCCCAGGCCACCCAGAAGACCGAGGCCGAGGCCCAGGCGCTGCAGAAGCTGTTCATGGAGCAGCTGGATGTGGACGCCGACGTGGCTGCGATCCTGGTGCAGGAGGGCTTCTCCAGCATCGAGGAGATCGCCTACGTGCCGACCACGGAGCTGCTCTCCATCGAAGAGTTCGACGAAGCCACGGTGGAAGAGTTGCGCGGCCGCGCCCGCGACGTGCTGCTGACCCAGGCCATCGCCAGCGAGGAGCAGGTGGGCGACAGCGAGCCCGCCGATGACCTCCTCAACATGGACGGCATGGACCGGGCGCTGGCGTTCAAGCTCGCCGCCGCGGGCATCCGCACCATGGAGGAGCTGGCGGAGCAGGCGGTGGAGGACATCAAGGACATCGAGGGCCTCGACGAGGCCCGCGCCGCGTCGCTCATCATGACCGCGCGCGCCCCCTGGTTCGCCGGCGAGCAGCAGGCCTGAGTGAAGCGAGAAGCGAAAGAACGAGCAGCAGGAGCGTAAGGGCATGGCACAAGTCACCGTAAGACAACTGGCCGAGGTCGTGGGAACGCCCGTGGACCGCCTGTTGACGCAGCTCTCGGAGGCCGGCATCGAGGTCGGCGACCCGGATGCCGCCATCAGCGACGACCAGAAGATGCAGCTGCTCACGCACCTGCGCCAGAGCCACGGCGAGAACTCAACCGCCGAGCCGCGCAAGATCACCTTGAAGCGCCGTAGCGTCTCCGAGATCAAGCTCACCGGCGCCCAGGGCCGGGCCAAGACCGTGAGCGTGGAGGTGCGCAAGCAGCGCACCTACGTGAAGCGCAGCGCGGTGATGGAAGAGGAAGCCAAGCGCCGTGCCGAAGAGGACGCGGTCCGCCAGGCCGAGCTTGAGCAGAAGCAGGCCGCCGAGGCGAAGGTTGCCGCCGAGAAGAAGGCCGTGGACGACGCAAAGCGCGCCGTCGAGGAGCAGGAACGCAAGGCCAAGCAGGACGAGGAGGCCAAGCGCAAGCAGGAGCAGGAGACCCATGCCCGCGCCGACGCCGAGCGCCGCCGCGCCGAGTCCGACGCCCGCCGCGAGGCGGACGAGGAAGACCGCCGCATGCGCGCCGCGCTGCCCAAGGGCAAGCCGGGTGCCCCGGCCACTCCCGCAGCGCCGGCTGCGGCCGCCACCACGCCGGACGGACATACTCGCTACGGCCGTGCCGAGCTGCACGTGGCCGGGGGCCTGTCCAACAAGCGCAAGGGCAAGAAGCCGGGCAAGTCCCGCGGCCCGGTCAACGTGCAGATGGAATCCAAGCACGGTTTCGAGAGGCCGGTGGCGCCGCAGGTCCGCGAGGTGCAGATCCCCGAGACCATCACCGTGGGCGAGCTGGCGCAGCGCATGGCCGTGAAGGCCAACGAAGTCATCAAGATTATGATGAACATGGGCGCCATGGCGACCATCAACCAGGTCATCGACCAGGACACCGCGGCGATCGTGGTGCATGAGATGGGCCACACCCCGAAGCTGCTCAAGGAGAGCGACGTCGAGGACCAGATGCTCCAGGCCAAGCCCATGGAGCAGGGCGAGGAGGCCACGCGCGCACCGGTGGTCACCATCATGGGCCACGTCGATCACGGCAAGACCTCACTGCTGGACTACATCCGCAAGACCCGCGTCGCGGCCCGCGAGGCCGGCGGCATCACCCAGCACATCGGTGCTTACCACGTGCAGACGCCGAAGGGCGCCATCACCTTCCTGGACACCCCCGGCCATGCGGCATTCACCGCCATGCGCGCCCGCGGCGCCAAGGTGACGGACATCGTGGTGCTGGTGGTGGCGGCGGACGACGGCGTGATGCCGCAGACCGTCGAGGCCATAAACCACGCGCGCGCTGCCGAGGTGCCGATCGTGGTAGCCATCACCAAGAGCGACAAGCCGGAAGCGAACTTCGACAAGGTGCGCACCGAGCTGTCGCAGCACCAGATCATCTCGGAAGAGTGGGGCGGCGAGAACATCTTCGTGCAGGTGTCGTCCAAGACCGGCGCCGGCGTTGACAAGCTGCTCGACTCCATCAGCGTGCAGGCCGAGGTCATGGAGCTGAAGGCCGTGTCCGACGGCCCGGCGACCGGCTTCGTGCTGGAATCCAGCCTGGAGAAGGGCCGCGGCGCCGTGGCTACCGTGCTGATCCAGAAGGGCAAGCTCAAGACCGGCGACATCCTGCTCACCGGCCATGAGTTCGGCCGCGTGCGCGCCATGTTCGACGAGGCCGGCGAGCGCATCGACGAGGCCGGCCCCTCCATCCCGGCGCAGGTGCTGGGCCTGTCCGGCACGCCCAATGCGGGCGACGAGGCGCTGGTGGTGGCCGACGAGCGCAAGGCCCGCGAGGTCGCGCTGTACCGCCAGGGCAAGTTCCGCGACGTGAAGCTGGCGCGCGCCCAGGGCGCCAAGCTCGAGGACGTATTCCAGCAGATAGCTGATGGCCAGAAGACCCTCAACCTGCTGGTCAAGACCGACGTGCAGGGCAGCGCCGAGGCGCTGCGCGACGCACTCACCGGCCTGTCCACCGACGAGATCAAGGTCAAAGTCATCGTCAGCAGTGTGGGCGGCATCACCGAGTCCGACGCCAACCTGGCCGCCGCTTCCAAGGCGGTGATCATCGGCTTCAACGTGCGTGCCGATGCCGGCGCGCGCCGCATCGTGGCGGAATCCGGCGTGGACCTGCGCTACTACAGCGTGATCTACGAAGCCATAGACGACGTGAAGAAGGCCATGAGCGGCATGCTCGGCACCGAGATCCGCGAGCAGATCGTGGGCCTGGCCGAGGTGCGCGACGTGTTCCGCTCCTCCAAGATCGGCGCCATCGCCGGCTGCCTGGTGGTGGAAGGCTACGTCAAGCGCAACAACCCGATCCGGGTGCTGCGCAACGAGGTGGTCATCTTCCAGGGCGCGCTGGAGTCGCTACGCCGCTTCAAGGACGACGTGTCCGAGGTCCGTGCCGGCACCGAGTGCGGCATCGGCGTGAAGGACTACAACGACGTGCAGCCGGGCGACAAGATCGAGTGCTACGAGCGCGTGGAAGTGGCGCGCACGATCTGAGCCGGTAGCCCGAGATGCCCAAGGAATTCCAGCGCTCCACCCGGGTCGCCGAGCAGATCCAACGCGAGCTGGCGGGCATGGTCGGCCGGGTCCTGGAGGACCCGCGCGCCGGCATGGTGACCGTGACGGCGGTGCAGCTCTCCAAGGACCTGTCCCACGCCCGCGTGTTCGTGTCCTCGCTCGGCGGCAGCCTCACGCACCAGGAGCTGGTGCAGTCGCTGCAGCATGCCTCCGGCTTCATGCGCCACGAGCTCGGCCGCGCCATGAAGCTGCGCATCATGCCGGAGCTGCGCTTCCAGTACGACGAGACCGAGGAGCGCGCTGCGCGCCTCGAAGCCCTCATCGCCAAGGCGAATGCGCCGGATGGCGGGAAGGGCTCGTGACCGGGGCTGAGCCCGCTCCACAGCGGGCGAAGCTGCCACGCCGCCCCGTGCACGGTGTGCTGCTGCTGGACAAGCCGGTCGGCCTCACCTCCAACGACGCACTGCAGAAGGCCAAGCGCCTGTTCCGGGCCGAGAAGGCCGGCCACACCGGCAGCCTCGATCCCCTCGCTTCCGGCATGCTCCCGCTCTGCTTCGGCGAGGCCACCAAGGTCTCGGGATTCCTGCTGGACGCCGACAAGTACTACGCCGTCACCTGCCGCCTGGGGCTGCGCACCGCCAGCGCCGACGCCGAGGGGGAGGTGGTCGAGACCAAGCCCGTGCCACCCCTCAGCGATGCCGCCATCGAGCGGGCCCTTCAGGGCCTGCGGGGCGACATCATGCAGGTGCCGCCCATGTACTCGGCGCTGCACCACCAGGGCCAGCGGCTCTACGACCTGGCCCGGGAAGGGGTGGAAGTGCCGCGGGAACCGCGGCCCGTCACCATCCACGCGCTCGTCCTCAAGTCCTGGACACCCGACAGCCTCAGCCTGGAGGTGCGCTGCTCCAAGGGCACCTACGTGCGCACCCTGGTGGAGGACGTGGCGGCCGCCTTGGGGACCGTGGCCCATGTGACGGCGCTGCGGCGCCTCGCGGTGGGCCCCTTCGGCCAGGACTCGGTCATGCATTCCCTGGCAGAGCTGGAGGCACGGGCGGCGGAAGGCCTCCACGCCCTGGATGCGCTGCTGCTGCCGGTGGACCACGCGGTGCGGCACTGGCCCATGGCTGCATTAAGCGCCGACGCGGCCTGGTACTTCGCCAAGGGCCAGGCAGTGTTCGTGACGGGAGCGCCGAGCTCAGGCCGGCTGCGGGTCTATGCGGAAGGCCGGTTTCTGGGGGTGGGGGAGATCCAGGAGGATGGGCGGCTCGCCCCCAAGCGGCTCATGAACCTGCCGCCGGAAGCCCCAAAGAACGCGGCTTCACCCTGATTCCATTGGGTTTTTGCTTGTCCGACTCGGGTCGCGCGGCTACAATAGGCGGCTGAATCCAAGGTTAAACATCACAGTCTGGAGTTCACGAGATGGTTTTCACGGCCGAGAAGAAACAGGAAGTCATCGCCAGCTACCGCCGCGATGCGAAAGATACCGGTTCCCCCGAAGTCCAGGTCGCGCTCCTGACCGCGCGCATCGATGGCCTGGGCGACCATTTCAACAGTCACCAGCAGGATCATCACTCCCGTCGTGGGCTGCTCAAGATGGTGAACCAGCGCCGCAAGCTGCTGGATTACCTCAAGAAGGCCGACCAGAAGCGCTACGAGTCGCTCATCGAGCGTCTCGGCCTGCGCCGCTGATCCGCCCCTAGACCCGAAAAGCAGTCGAACAACACGAGGGGACAACCCGTGAGCGTATTCCGCAAGAGTTTCCAGTACGGAGAGCACACCGTCACCATGGAAGCGGGCGAGATCGCCCGCCAGGCCGACGGCGCGGTGATGGTGACCATGAACGACACGGTGGTGCTGGTCACCGCCGTGGCCTCCACCAAGGTGGTGCCGGGCCGGGACTTCTTCCCGCTCACCGTGAACTACCAGGAGAAGACCTACGCTGCGGGCAAGATCCCCGGCGGCTTCTTCAAGCGCGAGGGCCGTCCCAACGAGAACGAGACCCTGGTCTCCCGTCTCATCGACCGCCCGCTGCGTCCGCTGTTCCCCAAGGGCTTCTACAACGAGGTGCAGGTGGTCGCCACCGTCATGTCCAACAACCCGGACGTGAACGCTGACATCCCCTCACTGCTCGGCGCCTCGGCCGCCATGGCCATCGCCGGCGTACCTTTCGCGGGCCCCATCGGCGCAGCGCGCGTCGGCTACATCGGCGGCAAGTACGTACTGAACCCCACCCGTAGCCAGCTCCTGGAGTCGGACCTGGACCTCGTGGTCGCCGGCACCGAGAGCGCCGTGCTGATGGTGGAGTCCGAGGCCGACTGCCTCTCGGAAGAAGTCATGCTCGGCGCTGTGGTGTTCGGCCACGAGCAGATGCAGGCCGCCATCAAGGTCATCAAGGAGCTCGCCAAGGAAGCCGGCAAGCCCGCCTGGGACTGGAAGCCGGAAGAGAAGGACAAGGGTCTGGCACAGGTCGTGGCTGGGCACTTCGAGAAGCCGCTGGTCGAGGCTTACCAGATCGCCGACAAGCAGGCCCGCTACACCCGCATCGAGGAGCTCGGCAAGGAAGCCGTCACCCAGTTCGCTGGCGAGGGCGAGGGCAAGTATGCCGAGGGCCTGGTGAAGGGCGCGTTCGCCGATCTCGAGAAGAAGATCGTCCGCGGCCGCATCATCGAGGGCAAGCCCCGCATCGACGGGCGCGATACCAAGACCGTGCGCCCCATCACCATCAAGGTCGGCGTGCTGCCGCGCGCCCATGGCTCGGCGCTGTTCACCCGCGGCGAGACCCAGGCGATCGTGGTCACCACGCTCGGCACCGGCCGCGACGCGCAGATCATCGACGCCATCGAGGGCGAGCGCAAAGAGCCCTTCATGCTGCACTACAACTTCCCGCCGTACTCCGTAGGCGAGACCGGCATGATGGGCAGCCCCAAGCGCCGCGAGATCGGCCACGGTCGCCTGGCCAAGCGCGGCATCCAAGCCGTGATGCCTGACATGGCCACCTATCCCTACGTGGTGCGCGTGGTCTCGGAGATCACGGAGTCCAACGGCTCCAGCTCCATGGCCTCCGTCTGCGGCACCAGCCTCTCGCTGATGGACGCGGGCGTGCCGATCAAGGCCCCCGTGGCCGGCGTGGCCATGGGCCTGATCAAGGAGCCGAACGGCTTCGCCGTGCTCACCGACATCCTCGGCGACGAGGATCACCTGGGCGACATGGACTTCAAGGTGGCGGGTACCGCCACCGGCGTCACCGCTCTGCAGATGGACATCAAGATCCAGGGCATCACCAAGGAAATCATGCAGCAGGCCCTCGCCCAGGCGAAGGACGGTCGCATGCACATCCTCGGCAAGATGAACGAGATCATCTCCAAGCCCCGCTCAGACATGTCGGAGTGGGCGCCCCGCATCGTCGTCATCAAGATCGATCCCGAGAAGATCCGCGACGTCATCGGCAAGGGCGGCGTGGTGGTGCGCGGCATCCAGGAGGAGACCGGCACGACCATCGAGATCGAGGACGACGGCACCATCAAGATCGCCTCGGTGGACAAGGCCCAGGGCGAGGCCGCCCGCAAGCGCATCGAGGACATCACCGCCGACGTGGAAGTGGGCCGCATCTACGAGGGCAAGGTGGTGAAGCTCATGGACTTCGGCGCCTTCGTCGCGATCCTGCCGGGCCGCGATGGCCTGGTGCACATCTCGCAGATCTCCGACGAGCGTGTCGAGCGTGTCAGCGACAAGCTCAAGGAAGGCGACGTGATCAAGGTCAAGGTGCTGGAGGTCGACAAGCAGGGCCGTATCCGCCTCAGCATGAAGGCTGTCAACGCCGCCTGAGCGGGTTGAGACCAGAGAAAAAAGAGAAGGCGCCGGAAGGCGCCTTCTTTTTTTTGCCCGGACCTTATGCCGGTAAATGCGCCCGCAGGTGGCTGGTGATGCGGTGATCGACCCAGCGGCGCGGCTTCAGCAGCGGGCCGTCCACGAAACCCACGTGGCCGCCATGGCGGGTGAGCTCGAAGGTCACCGCCGGTGAGAGTTCCTCGGGAGTTGGCACGACCTTGGGGGTCATGAACGGGTCATCCTCGGAGTGCACCACCAGGGTCGGTACCTTGATGTGCTTGAGGTAGGGCTTGCTGCTGGCGCGGGCATAGTAGTCGTCGGCGTCCTTGTAGCCGTGCAGCGGCGCGGTCATGGCATCGTCGAACTCGCGGAAGGTGCGCAGCTTGCCGATGTCCGGCAGCACGATGGGCGACTTGACACGCTGGAACTTGCGCATGGCGGAGCGCTTCATGCGCCCCATCAGCTCCCACATGTAGAGCCGCGAGAGACCCTTGCCGATGGCCTCGGAGCAGACCGCGAGGTCGAAGGGCACCGACACTGCCACCCCCGTGGTGAGGCGCGAGGCGTTGGGGCTCTCGCCCAGCCACTTGAGCAGCACGTTGCCGCCCAGGGAATAGCCCACCGCCGCCAGCGGCGTGTTGGGCTCGCGCTGCTTGAGCAGGCCCGTGAAGTACTCCACGTCCTGGGTGAAGCCGGAGTGGTAGCCGATGGGCAGGCGGTTAGGCTCGCCGCTGCAGCCGCGGAAGTAGGGGAGCGCGCCGCGGAAGCCCAGCTCGTGCAGGCGGAGCATGATGTTGCAGGCGTAGCGGGAGCGGATCGAGCCCTCGAGGCCGTGCAGCACGATGACGATGGGGCCGTCCGTGCCGGTGGTCCAGTCCACGTCCAGGAAGTCCCCGTCCGGCAGCTCGAGACGCTCGCGCCGCAGTTCCAGCTTCGGGCGGGGGAACAGTACGTTGGGCACTACGGTCTGGAAGTGCCGGTTGCGCCACAATCCCTGTGGCTTGAACTCGCTGTCTATGATCATGGCAATCGTCCTTGTTGAGGGCCTTGGCCCTTTTACGTGTTCACGGCCTTCCGGGATGCATCCTCCACTTCGGCCCGGCCGGCCACCAGCTTCTCGACCACGGAGGGATCGGCGAGGGTGGTGGTGTCGCCCAGGCTCTGCAGGTCATTGGCGGCGATCTTGCGCAGGATGCGGCGCATGATCTTGCCGGAGCGGGTCTTGGGAAGATAGGCGGTCCACTGTATCGCATCGGGCGTAGCGATGGCGCCGATCTCCTTGCGCACCAGCGCCAGGAGCTCCTGGCGCAGCTGCTCGTCGGGCGTGACGCCGGTCATGGTGGTGACGTAGGCGTAGATGCCCTGGCCCTTGATGGGGTGGGGGAAACCCACCACCGCCGCCTCGGCCACCTTCTCATGCAGCACCAGCGCGCTCTCCACCTCGGCGGTGCCGAGACGGTGGCCGGAGACGTTGATCACGTCGTCCACCCGGCCGGTGATCCACCAGTAGCCGTCAGCGTCGCGGCGCGCGCCGTCGCCGGTGAAGTAGTTGCCGGGGTATTGCTTGAAATAAGTGTCGAAGAAGCGCTGGTGGTCTCCGTACACGGTGCGCATCTGCCCCGGCCAGGGGAAGGTGATCACCAGGTTGCCGGAAGCCGCGCCCTCCAGCAGCTTGCCGGTGCCATCCACCAGCGCCGGGCGCACGCCGAAGAACGGCAGGGTGGCGGAACCGGGCTTGAGGTCCATGGCACCGGGCAACGGCGAGATGAGGATGCCGCCGGTCTCGGTCTGCCACCAGGTGTCCACGATGGGGCAGCGTTCCTCGCCCACCACGCGGTAATACCACTCCCAGGCCTCCGGATTGATGGGCTCGCCCACGCTGCCGAGGACGCGCAGCGACTTGCGGGAGGTCTTCCTCACCGGTGCGTCGCCTTGGGCCATGAGCGCCCTGAGCGCCGTGGGTGCGGTGTAGAAGATGTTCACCTTGTGCCGGTCCACCACCTCCCAGAAGCGCGAGGCGTCCGGGAAGTTCGGCACGCCCTCGAACATCAGCGTGGTGGCGCCGTTGGCGAGGGGACCGTACACGATGTAGCTGTGGCCCGTGACCCAGCCCACGTCGGCGGTGCACCAGTACACGTCGCCGTCCTGATAGTCGAACACGTACTTGTGGGTGATGGCGGCATACAGCAGGTAACCGCCGGAGCTGTGCAGCACGCCCTTGGGCTTGCCGGTGGACCCGGAGGTGTAGAGGATGAACAGCGGGTCTTCCGCGTCCATGGACTCCGGCGCGCAGTCGGCGGATTCCTTCGGCACGGTCTCGTGGTACCAGATGTCGCGCTTGGCATCCCAGCCGATCTCGCCGCCGGTGCGCTTCAGCACCAGCAGGGTATGGACGTTGGGGCAGGCCTTGAGCGCTTCGTCGCAGTTGGCCTTGAGGGGTATCTTCTTGCCGCCGCGCAGGCCCTCGTCGGAGGTGATGAGCACCCGGCAGTCGGAATCCAGGATACGGTCCTTGAGGGACTCGGGGGAGAAGCCGCCGAACACCACCGAATGCACGGCTCCGATGCGCGCTGCAGCCAGCATGGCCACCGCCGCCTCCGGCACCATGGGCATGTAGATGCAGACCCGGTCGCCCTTCTTCACGCCGCGACGCTTCAGGAGGTTGCCCAGGCGGCAGACCTCCGCATGCAGTTCCCGGTAAGTGAGCCTGCGCTGGTCCCGGGGGTCGTCCCCCTCCCAGAGGATCGCGGTCTGGTCGCCGCACTTGGCCAAGTGCCGGTCCAGGCAGTTGGCGCTGACGTTGAGGCGGCCCCCCTCGAACCAACGGATCTCGGCCTTGTGGTAGTCGAACTTGAGGACCCGGTCCCAGGGTTTCTCCCAGTCCAGGAAAGTCTTGGCCTGCTCGGCCCAGAACCCCTCCGGGTCCTCCACGGAACGGCGGTACAGGGCCTGGTAACGGGCCTTGTCCAAGAGCGGCGCGCGAACGGGTCGGGCAGGGACCGGGTAGACCTTGTCGTCGGACATGAGGGCCTCGAAATGGATTCTTGGGAGAATTCTTCGGGTCGGCCTTACCTTAGTACAGCTAGATGGTGGCCTCCAACGAAGCGTGAAGTAAATCGGGTCAATACCTCAGGAAATCAAGATAGACTTCCTTATATAACAATGGGATACCCTGTATTCATCACTGAAATTCTCAGTCGATACGAAGCTGCCTTAGGCCCTTGAGCGTGCCCGGCTGCCAGTTGGCCCGAGCCCAAGCCCAGACCTCTTCTATAGATGCGTGCTGGAGCGATTGAGGTGGCAACTGGCGCAGTTGCACCAGGGCCTGCCACAGGGTGGGACCCGGTCGGGAAAGCTCCAGGGGCGCCGCCTGGGTCTGTTTGCTGAGCTTCTCGCCGGCCTGGTTCACTGCCACCGGCAGGTGCATATAGATAGGGTGCGGCAGGCCGAGCAGGGTCTGTAGATGAAGCTGCCGGGGGGTGGAGAGCAGGAGGTCCGCACCCCTCACCACGTGGCTGACGCCGGACCAGGCATCGTCCAGCACCACCGCCAGTTGGTAGGCATGGCAGCCGTCGGCCCGCCGGACTATGAAGTCGCCGATGTCACGGTTGAGGTCCTGGCAGATGCGTCCCTGCAGCCGGTCTTCGAAGCAGAGGTCGCCGGCGGGCACCTTGAGGCGCAGCGCCCGGGCACTGCGGCCTTCCGGCAGGCCGGCGCGGCAGGTGCCGGGATAGATGGGTCCTTCGATGCCGGCCAGGGCGCTGTCGGCGATCTCACTGCGGGAACAGGCGCAGGGGAAGGCCGCCCCGTCCCGGACCAACTGTGCCAACGCTTCCTCATAAGCCTCGGACCGGCTGCTCTGGTAGAGCACAGCCCCATCCCATTCGAAACCCAGCAGCGTCAGCGCCCGCAGGATCTCGTCGGCGGCGCCCGGCACTTCCCGCGGGCCGTCCAGGTCTTCCATGCGCAGTAGCCAGCGCCCGCCGTGGGCGCGGGCATCCAGACAGCTGCCGAGGGCCGCCAGGAGGGAGCCGGTATGGAGAGGGCCAGTTGGGGAAGGGGCGAAGCGCCCGACGTAATTCATGTGACTGATAGTACTAAAAGAAAAAGGGCGAGCCGCACAGCGGCGAGCGGGTTGTCGGGAACAGCCCTGGATACTTCGCAGGGATGCTTAAACCTAGCCCTTTAAAAAGAAAAAGGCCCTCGAAGGGCCTCATTCTATGCAGAGTGGCTTCTTCAGCCCCCCATCTGCTTTTCCCGAATCTCATCCAGTTGCTTGCAGTCGATGCACTGGGTGGCGGTGGGGCGGGCCTCCAGGCGGCGGATGCCGATCTCGACGCCGCAGGTCTCGCAGAAGCCGTAGTCGTTGGCATCCAGATTGCCCAGGGCCTCGTCGATCTTCTTGATGAGCTTGCGCTCGCGATCGCGGGTGCGCAGTTCCAGGCTGAACTCGGATTCCTGGGTGGCCCGGTCGTTAGGATCCGGGAAGTTGGCGGCCTCGTCCTGCATGTGGTGCACGGTACGGTCCACTTCCTCCATCAGCTCTCGCTTCCAGCCCTGCAGGATGTTGCGGAAGTGCGCCCGCTGGGCGTCGTTCATGTAGGGCTCGCCCTTCTTGAGGGGATAGGGCGTGAAGCCGCGGAACATGTCGCCGGCACCACGGGAAGCAGTCTTCCGGGGGGCGGGCTTGGCCGGAGCTTTCTTGGCAGCCGCCTTCGGCGCCGCCTTGGGGGTGGCCTTCTTGGCGGGCTTGGCGGGGGCGGCTTTCTTCTTAGCCGGCATTGGGGGGCTCCTGGGCCTGATTAAAAAGCGGGCGGTGTTATACCGGATTGGCCGGGGGGCCGCAAGTTTACCGGTTCTAGGGCAGGGCCACCGCGGGCGGGGCCTGCCAGCCGGGGGCGCGGTGCTCCGCCACCACCGTGGTGAAGATCCCGCCGCGCACGTTGAACTCCGCGCTGAGGCGCATGAACTTGGGCGACAGGGTCCGGGACAGGTCGTCGAGGATACGGTTGGTCACGTCCTCGTGGAAGTGGCCCTCGTCACGGAAGCTCCACATGTAGAGCTTGAGCGCTTTCAGCTCCACGCAGAGCTTGTCGGGGACGTACTCCAATAGCATCTCGGCGAAGTCCGGCTGCCCGGTCTTGGGACACAGGCAGGTGAACTCAGGCACGCGGATGCGGATGGTATAATCCCTTCCTTCGCGCGGGTTGGGAAAAGTCTCGAGTTCTTTGCTGGGTCGGGTGGTCATCAGGGGCCATCTGGCTCTGCGTTTCCGGGGCGGCGATACTTTACACTACCCGCTCAATACTGGCCATTTTTGCAGCACTGGCGAGGCACATGCGGCTCTCCAAGATAAAGCTCGTGGGGTTCAAATCCTTCGTGGATCCCACCCTGATCCATTTCCCCAGCAACCTCGTGGGCATCGTCGGTCCCAACGGCTGCGGCAAGTCCAACGTCATCGATGCGGTGCGCTGGGTACTGGGCGAGACCTCCGCCAAGAACCTGCGCGGCGACTCCATGGCGGACGTGATCTTCAACGGCTCCTCTGCCAGGAAGCCGGTGGGCACCGCGTCCATCGAACTCATGTTCGACAACTCAGACGGCGCGCTCGGCGGCCAGTACGCGAACTACGCGGAAGTGTCGGTGCGCCGCGAGGTGGTGCGCGACGGCACCTCCAACTACTACCTGAACGGCGTGCGCTGCCGCCGCCGCGATATCACTGACCTGTTCCTGGGTACCGGCCTGGGGCCCCGTAGCTACGCGATCATCGAGCAGGGCACCATCTCGCGCCTCGTCGAGTCCAAGCCGGACGAGCTGCGCGTGTTCCTGGAGGAAGCTGCCGGCATCTCCAAATATAAGGAGCGCCGCCGCGAGACGGAGAACCGCATCCAGCACACCAAGGAGAACGTGGAGCGGCTCAATGACCTGCGCGACGAGGTGGAGAAGCAGATCGAGCGGCTGCAGCGCCAGGCGCGCGCCGCTGAACGGTACAAGGAACTGAGCGAGGAGAAGCGCAAGACCAAGGCCGAGTTGCAGGCGCTCAATTGGAAGACGCTGGACGCCGACGTGGGGCAGAAGGACTCCATCATCCGCGAGCGTGAGACCTCGCTCGAAGCGGCGGTCGCCGAGCAGCGCTCCATCGAGAGCGACATCGAGAAGGCGCGGGTGCGCCATGACGAGTCCGCCGACTCCTTCAACCAGGTGCAGGGCCGCTTCTACGAAGTGGGTGCCGCCATCGCCCGCGCCGAGCAGGCCTTGCAGCACGCACGCGAGCTGCGCAAGCGCCAGCAGTCGGAACTGGAGCAGACCGAGGCCCAGTGGCACGAGTTGAACGGCCACATCACCCGCGACAAGCAGCAGGTGGAGACCCTCGGCGCCGAGATCACCAGCCTCGAGCCCGCGTTCGATGCGGCCAAGCAGGCTGAGAGCCGCGCCGCCGAGGCGCTGGCCCAGGCCGAGAAGGCCATGCAGGACTGGCAGACCAACTGGGAAGCCTTCAACAAGGGCGTGAGCGACCACACCCAGACCGCCGAGGTGGGCCGCGCCCAGGTGGAGCAGCTCGAACGCCAGCTCATGCAGATGCTGCAGCGCCGCGAGCGCGTCGAGGCGGAGCGCAAGCAGTACGCCGCCGACCAGCAGCAACAGGCCCTCACCAACCTCGAGGGCGAGGCGCAGGCGGCGGAAGCGAAGCTGCAGCGCCTGCAGAACGAGCTCGCCGAGATACTGAAGGACCTGGAGGCCCGCCGCGCTCAGGAGCAGCAGGCGTCCCGCGCGCTGCATGAGCTGCGCAGCAAGCTGGAGGACAACCGCGGCCGCGTGGCGTCCCTGGAAGCGCTGCAGCAGGCGGCGCTGGGCAAGAGCCGCGAGCAGGTGAATGCCTGGCTCAAGCAGAAGCGCCTGGATTCCTCGCCGCGCCTCGCCGAGAAGCTGAGCGTGGACGCGGGCTGGGAACGCGCCGTTGAGACGGTGCTGGGCTGGCACCTCGAAGCGCTGGTGGTCAGCGAGTCCGCGCCCAGGCCGGAAGAGCTGGCTGGCCTCACGGCCGGTTCCATGACCTTCATCGAGACCGCGGAGCAGGCGGCACCCGGCCAGGGCCTGATGCAGAAGGTGAAGGGCCCGGCGGCACTGACCGATTTCCTGCGGGGGGTGCAGGTGGCCGATTCCCTGGCGGAGGCGCTGCAGCAGCGCTCGCGCCTGGGTGAGGGCGAGTCCGTCATCACACGCGACGGCATGTGGCTCGGGCGCCACTGGCTGCGGGTGATCCGCGACAACGACGAGCGCGCCGGCGTGCTGGCCCGCGAGCAGGAGCTGCGCAACCTCAAGCAGCAGCTCACCGACAACGAGAAGGCGGCCGCGGAGCTCGCGGCAAAGCTCGACGGCCAGAAGGCCGACATCAAGGAGCTTGAGACCCGCCGTGAGCTCCTGCAGATGGACGTGAACCGCGCCAACCGCGAGGCCGCGGACGCGCAGGCCAAGTTCAAGGCCGCGCGCTCCACCCAGGAGCAGATCGCCGCACGCCTAAAGACCCTGGAGAACGAAGCGGCGGAGATCGCCGGGCTCGTGTCCCAGGCGGAGCAGGACATAAAGGCCGCCCGCGGCCGCGTGGAAGGGGCGCTGAAGGCCCTCAAGGAGTTCGAGGACAAGCGCGCCGGCATCACCGGCGAGCGCGATGCCTTGCGCGCGAAGCTCGACGGCGAGCGCCAGAAGGCCGCCCGCGAGCGCGACGCGGCGCACGAGGCGGCCCTGAAACTGGAAGCGCGCCGCTCGCAGAAGGCCTCCACCGAGCAGGGCATGGTGCGCATGCAGTCGCAGGTGGCGCAGCTGGACCAGCGCCGCACCGAACTCAAGCGCTCCACCGAGGAAGCGCTGCAGCCCATGCACGTGCAGGAGCAGGAGCTGAAGGGCATGCTCGACAAGCGTACCCGCGTGGACGCGGAGCTGGCGGAAGCCCGCCGCGCCGTGGAAACGGTGGCGGAGCAGATGCGCCAGCTGGACCAGGCGCGCATGGTGCGCGAGCGCAAGGCCGAGGCCCTGCGCGAGGAAGTGCAGCGCCTGCGCCTCGACAGCCAGGAGGTGCGCGTCAAGCGCGAGACCATCGTGGCGCAGCTCAAGGAAGATGGCTTCGAGCTGCAACAGGTGATCGAAGGCACGTCCGAGGGCGCGGAGGTCGGCGCCTGGGCCGAGAAGCTGGCGGAGACCGAGCAGCGCATCGCGCGCCTCGGCGACATCAACATGGCCGCCATCAGCGAGTATGCCGAGCAGTCCGAGCGCAAGCAGTACCTGGACGCACAGCTCGCCGACCTCACCGAGGCGCTCACCATCCTCGAGGACGCGATCAAGCGCATCGACCGCGAGACCCGTACCCGCTTCAAGGAGACCTTCGACAAGGTCAACTCGGGGCTTTCCGCGAACTTCCCCAAGCTCTTCGGCGGCGGCCACGCCTACCTGGAGCTCACCGGCGAGGAGCTCCTGGACGCCGGCGTGGCCATCATGGCGCGCCCGCCGGGCAAGCGGAACAGCAGCATCCACCTGCTGTCGGGCGGCGAGAAGGCGCTCACCGCGGTGGCGCTGGTGTTCTCGATCTTCGAGCTCAACCCCGCGCCGTTCTGCATGCTGGACGAGGTGGACGCGCCGCTGGACGAGGCCAACATCGGCCGCTTCTGCGACATGGTGCGCAGCATGTCGGACCGGGTGCAGTTCATCTTCATCAGCCACAACAAGAGCACCATGGAGATGTCGAACCAGCTGATGGGAGTCACCATGCACGAGCCGGGCGTATCGCGGCTGGTGGCGGTGGACGTGGAAGAAGCCGTGCGCATCGCCGCCATGTAAGGAGGCCGCGTGGAACTGCGCCTCATCCTGATCCTCATCGGCGCGGTCATCATCGCGGCCATCTGGCTGTTCTCGAAGCAGCGCGCGCCGGCGGCCCATGACCGGTCCGTACCGCGCTCCGCGCCCACCCTGGGCGAGGAATCCTTCCCCGAGGACGAGTTTCCCTCCGAGACCGTGCCCGGCAGCTCCGCCAAGAGCGCGCCGGTGCGCGAGCAGGGCGAGCAGCTCATCCTGGCGCTGCACGTCATGCCGCGCACGGAGGCGCACTTCGCCGGCGCCGCGCTACGCAAGGTCTTCGAGACCTGCAACCTGAAGTTCGGCCGCTACCATGCCTTCCACCGCCTGGAGGGCGGCGAGTCGGTGTTCAGCGTCGCCAACGTGGTGGAGCCCGGCACCTTCGATCCCGGGACACTGGACGCCAACGAGTATCCGGGCCTGACGCTGTTCATGCTGCTGCCGGGCCCGCGCGGCGGCGTGGCATCCTATGCCGACATGCTCGCCACCGCGCGGCAGCTCGCCCAGGCCTTGGACGGCGAGGTGCTGGACCAGGAACGCAGCACGCTGACGCGCCAGACCGCGCGCCACATCCGCGAGCGCATCATCACCTTCGAGACCCAGCGCAAGCTCCGCCGTCCTTCCTGAGTGCCGCCGCCGCGGGTAGACTGGAAGCATGACCAGCCGACGCGACGCCGAGCACAAGCTGCGCGCCCTGCGCGAGCAGCTCCAGCGCCACAACTACCGCTACTACGTACTCGACGATCCGGAGGTCCCGGACAGTGAGTACGATCGCCTCATGCGCGAGCTGCAGGCGCTGGAAGCGGAGCACCCCGAGCTCATCACCCCCGATTCGCCCTCGCAACGCGTGGGCGGTGCGGCGCTCACCGCGTTCGGCGAGGTGCGCCACGCGGTGCCGATGCTGTCGCTGGAGAACGCGTTCGAGGCGGAAGACGTGCGCGAGTTCGACCGGCGCATCCGCGAACGGCTGGAGGTGGAGGAGGTCGAGTACAGCTGCGAGCCCAAGCTCGACGGCCTCGCCATCAGCATCCGCTATGAGGCCGGCCTGCTCGCGCGCGCCGCCACCCGCGGCGACGGCGCCACCGGCGAGGACGTGACCGCGAACGTTCGCACCATCAAGGCGGTTCCGCTGCAGCTCCTGGGCAAGGGCTGGCCCCGGGTGCTGGAGGTGCGCGGCGAGGTGTACATGCCGAAGAAGGGCTTCGAGGCTCTGAACAAGCGCCTCACGGAGATGGGCGAGAAGACTTACGTGAATCCGCGCAACACCGCTGCCGGCAGCCTGCGCCAACTCGATCCGCGCATCACCGCGTCGCGGCCGCTGGAGTTCTACGCCTATGGGCTGGGCGAGGTCGAGCCCGACACGCTGCCGGGGCGCCACAGCGAGATGCTGGAGAAGCTGCGCGGCTGGGGCCTCAGGGTCAACCGGGAGACACGCAGGGTGAAGGGCGTGGACGGATGCCTCGCGTACTACGCCGACATCGGCGCGCGGCGTGACGGCCTGCCCTACGAGATCGACGGCGTGGTCTACAAGGTGGATCGTCACGACTGGCGCGAGGAGCTCGGTTTCGTGGCGCGGGCGCCGCGCTGGGCCGTGGCGCACAAGTTCCCGGCCCAGGAGATGATGACGGTGCTGAACTCGGTGGACTTCCAGGTGGGCCGCACCGGCGCGCTCACGCCCACCGCGCGCCTGGAGCCTGTGTTCGTCGGCGGCGTCACCGTCAGCAATGCCACGCTGCACAACATGGACGAGGTGGAGCGCAAGGACATCCGCATCGGCGACACCGTGATCGTGCGCCGCGCCGGCGACGTGATCCCCGAGGTGGTGGGGGTGGTTTTGCCTAAGCGTCCCAAGGGCGCGCGCAAGGTGAAGCTGCCGAAGAAGTGCCCGGTATGCGGCTCCGAGGTGGTGCGGCCGGAGGGAGAAGCGGTGGCGCGCTGCAGCGGCGGGCTGTTCTGCGCGGCCCAGCGCAAGCAGCTCATCCAGCACTTCGCGGCGCGCCGGGCCATGGACATCGAGGGCTTGGGCGAGAAGCTGATCGACCAGCTCGTGGAGCAGGAGCTGGTGCGCACTCCGGCGGACATCTACCGGCTGAAAGCCGAGACCTTCTCGGAGCTGGAGCGCATGGGCGAGAAGTCGGCCCAGAACCTCATGGACAGCATCGAGAAGAGCAAGGACACCACCCTGGCGCGGTTCCTCTATGCGCTCGGCATCCCGGACGTGGGCGAGACCACCGCCGGCGACCTGGCCCTTCACTTCGGGGAGCTGGAAGCCCTGGAGGAAGCCGGGATGGCCTATGAGAAGCTGCGTCTCAAGCTGGGGGACGAGGACCCCAAGGAGGCCGAGAAGCAGCTCAAGGAACTGGACCTGCGGAAGGTGGAGGGCATCGGCCCCCGGGTCGCCGAGCAGATCGGCGCGTTCTTCGGCCAGGCCGGAAACCGCAAGGTCATCGCAGATCTGCGCAAGGGCGGCGTGCGCTGGCCGGCAGGCGCCGGGCGCGCCGCGGGCCCGCAGACCCTGGCGGGCAAGACCCTGGTACTCACCGGCACGCTGCCGTCCATGACCCGCGACCAGGCCAAGGACCTCATCTTGTCGCATGGCGGCAAGGTGGCGGGCAGCGTCTCCAAGAAGACGGATTACGTCGTGGCCGGCAGCGAAGCCGGGTCCAAGCTCAAGGAAGCGGAGCGTCTCGGCGTCACGATCCTGGACGAGGCGGGGCTGATGAGGCTCCTGCAATCCTGAGCCGGGTGTTGCTAGAATGAACCCGACTTATCCACGCGAGCTAGGGATGTCCCCATACCGGAGTCTGCGATGGCACTGGCTGCTGGCGGCGCTGCCGCTGGCCTTGAGCGCCTGCACCGGTCCGCTCTCGCCCGACTACGGCCCGCGCGAGGGCAGGCTCCCCGCCTGCCAGCCGAACCAGGACTGCGCCTCCAGCCAGGAGGCGGATCCCAAGCTCTACATCGCCCCGCTGCGCTACAAGCCGAGCCACGTCAGCTCGCAGGTGGACCGTGACCAGGCCCACGCGGACCTGGTGGCGGCGATCAATGCGGTGGGCCCCGCGCGCATCGTCTCCAACCACCGGCACTACGTGCGCGCCGAGTATCCGGCCGCGAGCCACGACCAGCGCGACACCAACTACTACTATCAGCCGGATGCGGCGGTGGACGAGGTGCAGTTCTACCTCTCGCCCACGGACTACAGCATCGATATGTACTCGGTGGTCAAGCTCGGCATCCTGGACAGCGGCGAGAGCCGCGAGCGCCTGGAGAAGATTCGCGCTTACTTCGAGAAGCTGCAGCAGCACCCGCGCAACTGATCCCCCAAAAAAGACGGCCGGTTCATCACCGGCCGTCCCGTCTCAACACTTCAGCTTTTCTTACTTCGCAGGCGCCGCGGTGGCCGGAGCCGGTGCGCTGGCGGCAGCGGGGGCCGCGATTACCACCTTGGCGCCGTCGTTGAGCTGCTTCAAGTAGCCGTCCACGGCCTTGCGCTGTATGTCGTTCACGATCTGGGGGCGCAACTGGTCCAGGCCCGGCGGCGTCACGTCGCGCACATCCTCGAGCTGGATCACGTGCCAGCCGTACTGGCTCTGCACCGGCTGCTTGGTGATCTCACCCTTCTTTAGCTTGGAGAGGGCGCCGGTGAACTCCGGCACCATGCGGCTGCCGGGGAACCAGTCGCCGAGCTCGCCACCCTGGGCTGCGCTGCCGCGGTCCAGTGAATGGTCCTTGGCGAGCTTGGCGAAGCTCGCGCCCTTGCCGAGCTGCGCGATGATGTCCTTGGCCTCGGACTCGTCCTTCACCAGGATGTGGCGCGCCTTGTACTCGTGGCTGTCCATGGCCTTGATGCGCTCCGCATAGGCGGCCTTGATGTCATCCTCGGTGGGCGCGTGCTGCTTGAGGTAGTCCTGGATGAACATCTGGGCCAGGATGCTGTTGTTGCTGATCTGCAGGTCCGCCTGCACTTCGGGCTTCTTGTCCATGCCGGACTTGCGGGCCGCCTGGGCCAGTAGCTCCATGTTGACCAGGGTCTTCACCACGCTGGCCTTCTGGATGGGGTTCAGCGCCGGTTCCTGCCCGCCGGTCTGCTCGCGCACGAAGGCGCGCAGCTCGCTGTTGGTGATGGCAGTGCCGTTCACGGTGGCGAGCACCTGGGCGTCCGCGCCGTCGCCGGCGGACTTCTTGCCGCAGGCGAGGATGCCGGCGGCCAGGAGCGCGATGAGCATGAGTCGGGATACGGTTCGCATACGGGTTCCTTGAGGTGGGTTATCCGATTTCTTCCGGGGTCAACGCCGAGATGCTGAGGGCATGGATGTCGCTCTGCATGAGCTCGCCCACGGCGGCGTACACCATCCGGTGCCGTTGCACCCGGGTATGGCCGGCGAAGGCGGAGGACACCACCCGCACCGTGAAGTGGCCGCGGCCATCCCGCGCGCCGGCATGGCCCGCGTGCAGCGCGCTGTCGTCGCGTACGTCCAGCTCCAGCGGAGCGAAGCGCTCGCGCAAGCGGCCGGCGATGGCGGCGGGGCGGTCCATGTCAGGGCAGGGTCTTGCGGAACGGCTTGACGGTCACGCGGGCGAACACGCCCGCCGCGACGTAAGGGTCCGAGTCGGCCCAGGCCTGGGCTTCGACGCGGCTGGGGAATTCCGCCACGACCAGGGTGCCGGTGAAGCCGGCCGCGCCTGGGTCCTCGGCGTCGATGGCCGGGTGCGGCCCGGCCAGCAGCAGCCGGCCCTCGCGCTTGAGCTGCTCGAGCCTCGCCAGGTGGGCAGGGCGTGCGCCGAGGCGCTTGGGGAGGGAATCCTGCACGTCCTCACAGATGATCGCGTACCACATCACTTGTCCTCTTTCGGCATATGGCGCGCCAGGTACAGGCTCTGCAGCACCGCGAACGCGATGAGCAGGCCGGTGACGCCCCAGACCTTGAAACGCACCCAGGCATCGGTGCTGAACGCATAGATCACGTACACGTTGAGCGTGCCCAGGAACAGGAAGAACAGGCCCCACATGAGGTTGAGCCGGGTCCACACCGGGTCCGGCAGCTGAACCTTCTCCTCCAGGGCACGGCGGATGAGCGGTTTGCCGCCCACGAACTGGCTGCCCAGGAACACGAGGCCGAGCAGCCATTCCACCACCGAGAACTTCCACTTGATGTAGATGGGATCGTGCAACAGCAGCGTCACGCTGCCGAACACCAGCGCTGCGACCGCCACCATGAGCGGCAGCGTCTCGACCTTGCGGGTGCGCCACCAGGAGGCCGCCAGCACCAGCACGCTGCCCACCATGATCACGGCGGTGGCGGCGTAGATGCCTTTCCAGAGGAAGCTCAGGAAGAACGCGGCGAGCAGCAGGAATTCGAGCAGCGAGGACATGTCTTGGGTGCCAGGGAGGCGGGGCGCGGCTATCATAGCGTATCTGCACCCGGAGGGCGCGAGCGCCCGGTCAATGAGCCAGTATTTCAGCCTCCATCCGGTCAACCCGCAGCTTCGCCTCATCCGCCGCGCCGTCGAGATCCTGCGCGCCGGCGGCGTGGTGGTGTACCCCACGGACTCCTGCTACGCCCTGGGCTGCCACCTGGGGGACAAGGACGCCATGGAACGCATCCGCCGCATCCGCCAGGCGGACAAGGACCATAACTTCACGCTGGTGTGCCGCGACCTTTCCGAGATCGCCACCTACGCCAAGGTGGACAACCCGACGTTCAGGCTGCTCAAGGCCTACACGCCCGGCCCCTACACCTTCATCCTGGAAGCGACCCGCGAGGTGCCGCGCCGGCTGCAACATCCCAAGCGCAAGACCATCGGCATCCGCGTGCCGGACCATCCGGTGCCGCGTGCCCTGCTGGAGGAGCTGGGCGAGCCGGTGATGAGTTCCACGCTGATCATGCCGGGCGAGGACATGCCGCTGACGGACCCGGAGGAGATGCGCGCGCGGCTCGAGCACCAGGTGGACCTCATCCTGGACGCCGGTCCCTGCGGATCCGATGCGACCACGGTGGTGGACCTGTCGGGGGAGACGCCGCGGGTGCTGCGGGCCGGAAGAGGGGACCCGGCGCCCTTCGGCGGCTGAACGGGCCTGTATAATGCGCGCATGCCGGAATTCAGCCTCGTTCAGCTCATCCTCCTAATCGGAATCCCCCTCCTTTTTGCCATCACGGTGCACGAGGTGGCGCACGGCTGGGTGGCCAACAAGCTCGGGGACCCCACCGCGCGCATGCTGGGCCGCCTGACCCTGAATCCCATCAAGCACATCGATCCCATTGGGACAATCCTCATACCAGCGCTGTTGTTGGTATTCCATGCTCCCATCATGTTCGGCTGGGCCAAGCCCGTGCCGGTCACTGCCCAGAACTTCAAGAAGCCCCGCACCGGCATGGCCTGGGTGGCCGCTGCCGGCCCAGGTTCCAACCTGCTCATGGCTCTCATCTGGCTGACTACTGCATGGCTGGCAGCCGTTTTCTCGAATCAGCTGCCATTCATCGCACCCTTGTATTGGATGGGACAGTTTGGGGTGTATATCAACATCGGACTCGGTGCCTTGAATCTCATCCCGTTCCCGCCTCTAGATGGAAGCAGGGTGCTGGCTGGGCTGCTTCCCCCGAGAGGCGCGCGAGCCCTATATCGCATAGAGCCATATGGCCTTTTTATCGTTGCTTTATTGTTGTGGACTGGGGTGCTCTCGGTTGTATTGAACCCGGTAATATTCGGGTTCAGTAGGCTGCTAATAGGCTTGGTTGGCCTACAACCGATATTCTGACGAGAGGATGCTTTGAACACCGTACTTCCGGGCAACCACCGCGTGCTCTCCGGCATGCGCCCCACGGGGCGCATGCACCTCGGCCATTACCACGGTGTGCTCAAGAACTGGCTGAAGTTGCAGCATGAGTACGAATGCTTCTTCTTCGTGGCCGACTGGCACGCGCTCACCACGGGCTACGACGACGTACGCGGCATCGAGGACGCGGTGTGGGACATGCTGGTGGACTGGCTCGCGGTGGGCGTGGACCCGGGCCGCGCCAACTTGTTCATCCAGTCGCGCGTGATCGAACACGCGGAGCTGCACCTACTGCTCTCCATGATCACGCCGCTCGGCTGGCTGGAGCGGGTACCGACCTACAAGGACCAGCAGGAGAAGCTCTCCGACAAGGACCTTTCCACCTACGGCTTCCTGGGCTACCCGGTGCTGCAGGCCGCCGACATCCTCATCTACAAGGCCGGTTACGTGCCGGTGGGCGAGGACCAGGTGCCGCATGTGGAGCTGACGCGTGAGATCGCACGGCGTTTCAACTTCGTGTTCGGCCGCGAACCGGACTTCGAGGCCAAGGCCGAGGCGGCGGTGAAGAAGCTCGGCAAGAAGAACGGCAAGCTCTACTCCGACCTGCGCAAGCGCTACCAGGAGCAGGGCGACGCCGAGGCGCTGCAAGCCGCGGCCGCCATGGTCACCGGCAACCAGAACCTGACCCTCGGCGACCGCGACCGGCTGATCGGCCATCTGGAGGGTGGTGGTCGACCGATCCTCACCGAGCCTCAGCCGCTACTGACCGAGGCCGCCCGCATGCCGGGCCTGGACGGGCAGAAGATGTCCAAGTCCTATGGCAACACCATCGGCCTGCGCGAGGAACCCAAGCAGGTGGAGCAGAAGCTCAAGACCATGCCCACCGATCCCGCGCGGGTGCGGCGCAGCGACCCCGGCAACCCCGAGAAGTGCCCCGTGTGGGAGTTCCACAAGGTGTACTCCGACCAGTCCACCCGCGACTGGGTCTGGAAGGGTTGCACCACCGCCGGCATCGGCTGCCTGGACTGCAAGAAGCCGGTGATCGAAGCTGTATTGAAGGAGCTCGCGCCGATCCGCGAGCGTGCGCAGGAGATCGAGGCCAACCCCGAGGCGGTACGCGCCGCGGTGGCTCAGGGCTGCGAGGCAGCGCGCGCGGTGGCACGGGACACGATGGACGAAGTACGCCAGGCCGTGGGCCTGGCCCAGCGGTAAACGAGATGCAGAACGAAGAGAACAAGCTCATCGGCGCCGAGCCTGCACCCGAGCAGGCGGAGATGCCCTTCGCCATTGTGCAGGGCACGCCCTACACCACGTTGCCGCGGGACCTCTACATCCCGCCGCAGGCGCTGGAGGTGTTCCTGGAGGCCTTCGAGGGGCCGCTGGACCTCTTGCTGTACCTCATCCGCCGTCAGAACCTGGATATCCTCGACATCCCCATCGCCGAGATCACCCGGCAGTACATGGAGTACATCGAGGTGATGAAGGAGATGCACCTGGAACTCGCCGGCGAGTACCTGGTGATGGCCGCGATGCTGGCCGAGATCAAGTCGCGCATGCTGCTGCCGCGCCCGCCCATCGAGGAGGGCGAGGAAGTGGATCCGCGCGCCGAACTGGTGCGTCGCCTGCAGGAGTACGAGCGCTACAAGCAAGCGGGCGAGGACATCGACGCCATGCCGCGCGTGCATCGCGACGTGTTTCCGGCCCAGGCCGAGGTCAGCGAGCAGCGCACGGTGGAGCTGCTGCCGGATGTGACCATGAAGGAGCTGCTGATCGCCTTCAAGGAAGTGCTGCACCGCGCCGACATGTTCACCAGCCACCACGTGGGCCGCGAGCAGCTCTCGGTGCGCCAGCGCATGTCCGATGTGCTGGCCGGCCTGCAGGGCGTGGACTTCCGCGAGTTCACCACCCTGTTCACGCCGCAGGAAGGGCGCCTGGGCGTGGTGGTCACGTTCCTGGCGCTCCTGGAACTCATCAAGCAGCACCTGATCGAGCTGGTGCAGGCCGAGGCCTTCGCGCAGATACATGTGAAGGCGGCCACCGGCGTGCACGATGTAGACCTGGACAAGATCGAGATAGACGTGGACGGGGAGGAGCCGGTACATGAAGCCTGAGAAGAAGATCGAACTGCGCAACATCGCCGAGGGCGCGCTGCTCGCCGCCGGACGTCCGCTCACGCTGGACGAGATCATGTCGCTGTTCCCTGACGACGAACGCCCAGGTAGGGACGACCTGCGCAAGGCGCTGGACGCGCTCAAGCAGGAGTTCGAGGGCCGCGGCATCGAGCTGAAGGAGGTCGCCTCCGGCTTCCGCATCCAGGTCCGCAAGGAGCTGGCCAACTACATGGGCCGCCTGTGGGAGGAGCGCCCGGCGCGCTACTCACGCGCGCTGCTGGAGACCCTCGCGCTAGTGGCCTACCGCCAGCCCATCACCCGCGGTGAGATCGAGGAGGTGCGCGGCGTGACGGTCAGCACCCACATCATCCGCACGTTGCAGGACCGCAACTGGGTCCGCGTGGTGGGTCACCGCGACGTGCCCGGTCACCCGGAGATGTTCGGCACCACCAAGGAGTTCCTGGACTACTTCAGCCTGAAGAGTCTGGACGAACTGCCGACGCTCGCGCAGCTGCGCGACATCGAGAGCATCAACGCCGAGCTGGACTTCGGCACCGAGACGCCGGCGCTCGCGGCGGTGCCGGTGGCCGCGCCGCGGCTGGCGGAGGAGGAGGCCTCTAACATGGACGATGACGGCGGCGAAGCCGGCGTCACTACCCACTGATGGACAAGGACGGCGACGCCGGAGAACGCCTGCAGAAGGCGCTGGCTGCCGCCGGCCTGGGTTCACGCCGCGAGATCGAGGGCTGGATCGCCGCCGGCCGTGTGACGATCAACGGCAAGCCCGCCAAGCTCGGCGACCGCATCCAGCCCACCGACCGCGTCGGCGTGGACGGCAAGCTGGTGAAGGCGCTGGAGCACGCCGGCGACATGCGCCGCCGCGTGATCCTCTACCACAAGCCGGAAGGCGAGCTCACCACCCGCAAGGATCCGGAAGGGCGTCCCACGGTATTCGAAGCGCTGCCGCGCCTGCGGGGCAGCCGCTGGGTGTCGGTGGGACGCCTCGACACCAACACCTCGGGCCTGCTGCTCTTCACCAACGACGGCGCACTCGCCAACAAGCTCATGCACCCCTCCGCCGAGGTGGAGCGGGAGTACGCGGTGAGAGTGCTGGGCAAGGTCAGCGACGAGCAGCTTCTGGCCCTGAAGCGCGGCGTGAGCCTGGAAGACGGCATGGCCAAGTTCGACGACATCCGCGAGGCAGGCGGCGAGGGGGCGAACCACTGGTACCACGTGATCCTGAAGGAAGGCCGCAACCGCGAGGTGCGCCGGCTCTGGGACGCGGTGGGCCTCACCGTGAGCCGCCTGATCCGTGTCCGCTACGGCGCACTCAGCCTGCCGCGCAACCTGCCGCGGGGCGCGTGGCGGGATGCCACGGAAGAAGAGACCCATGCCTTGCTGGCGACGGCGAAGATGCCGGTAGGGAAGAAATCGGCGCCCAAGGCGCCGCGAAAGAGACTCACTCTGTCTAAGCCGAGACGCTCGCCCCGCTGAATCATTGGGCGTCGAACTGCTGTCCCGTCACGCCCTTGCTGTCCGGCCCCAAGAGATACAGGTAAGTCCCCACGATGCTCTCGGACGTCGCGAGCTTCTCCCGGTCTTCCGCCGGGAAGGCCAGGCGGCGCATCTCGGTCTTTACCGGTCCGGGATTGAGGCTGTTGACCCGCAGGGTCTTACGGAACTCCGTCTCGTCCGCCAGCATGGCCGAGAGGCTCTCGATGCCGGCCTTGGACACGGCGTAGGCGCCCCAGTAGGCCCGCGGCTTGCGTGCCACGCCGGAGGAAGTGAACACCACCGAGGCGTCCGGCGACTTATAGAGGAGTTCGAGGCAGGCCTTGCTCAGCATGAACGGCGCCGTGAGGTTCACCTGCAGCACCTGCTGCCAGATGTGCACCTCGTGGTGCTCGATGGGGGAGCGCTCGCCGAGGATGCCGGCGTTGTGCAAGAGGCCGTCGAGCCGGCCGTATTCCTTGTCCAGCACGCCGATCATGTCCTCGTAGTCCTTGTAGCGGGCGCCCATGAGGTCCATGGGATAGATACCGGGCTTGGGCGCGCCCGCCGCAACCAAGGCATCGTAGGTCGCTTCCAGCTTCTTCACGGTCTTGCCGAGCAGCACCACCGTGGCGCCGTGGGCACCCAGCGCCACGGACACGGCGCGGCCGATGCCGTCGCCTGCGCCGGTCACCAGGATCACGCGGTCTTTGAGGAGATCCTTGGGCGGTGAGTAATCACGCTTGTTCTCGGCCATGAGGTGCTCTATCTCGATTTGCGCGCCGTATTCCAGGCAGTGAACAGCGCAGACAGGGGGTGCAATTCTACGGGCTCCGCCGCGCGGCTGGAACCCAAGCGCTCCTGTTTGCGGGCGCGCTGCAGGGCGAGGGCGCCGCGGATGCGCCAGGGGATGAGCGCCTGGCGCTCGCCCACGGGGGTGCTGCGGATCGCGTCCGCGTGCATGGCCCGGGCACGGTCGCCGTAGTCCTTCACCAGGGCGAGTACCGCGGGATCGTCTTGGGTCTCCCCGTGGATATGCTTGTCGATGCCGTGCAGGCGCAGGTCCTCGGCGGCGAAGAGCAGGCGGCCCTGCAGCGCTTGCGCCACGCCGCGGCTGGCGATGTCCGCGAGGCAGGCGGCGTTGCCCAGGAGCCGCGCCGAGAGCAGGGCCGCGTCGGAACCGGCGCCGGCCAACAGGGCTGACAGCTCTGACAGAGCGCCGGCATGGCGGTAGCTGTAGCGCTTCACGTCCTCGAAGGCCGGCAAGCCGGCACCGGCGATGTCCATGCGTGCGCCGGTGACGAGGTCCAGGAACGTCTGCTGGCGGCCCTTGAGGGCTGCCATGTAGGACATGAGCGCCTGGGTGAGGGGGTGGCGCGCCTTGCCGGCGTAGAGCAGGGCGATCTCTTCCTCCCACCAGCGCAGCTTCACGTCTGCGACGCCCGGATCCCGCACTTCCCGCGGCACCTCACGCAATTCCAGATAGACCGCATGCAGTGCCGTCTGTGCGGCGCGCTGCTCAGGGGAGATGAAAGTGAGGGAAAGGCGGTAATCGAAGGGAGCGGTTGCGAGCTTCGCTTCAGCCTGGGTGCTCATGCGTCCGGCTTCTTGCCGTCGGTGATGCGTGCCGCGGTCTCCACCGGCTCCAGCTCCGGCATCTCCTTCTTGGACTGCACACCGAGCTCGGTGAAGCGGCGCGCCGCGGGCAGCACCTGCCGCTCCAGTGAGCCCACCGCGTTGTTGAAGTGATGCACGCTGTTCTCCAGGGCGCCGCCGATCTTGCCCATGTGCTCGGCGAAGGTGGCGATGCGCTGGTGCAGGACCTCGGCGTGTTCACGGATGCGTTCGGCGTTCTCGGCGAGAGCCACCTGGCGCCAGCCGTAGGCCACGGCCTTCAGCAGCGCCACGAAGCTCGTGGGCGTCGCCAGCATCACCTTCTGCCGCAAGGCCTCTTCGATCAGCCCAGGTTCACGGTCCAGCGCCGCCGAGAGGAACTGGTCACCGGGGATGAACAGGATCACGAAGTCCGGGCTGGTCTTGAACTGGTCCCAGTAGCGCTTGCCCGCCAACTCCTTGATGCGCTCGCGCACCTTGCGGGCGTGGCCGGCGAGGTGCGTATCCCGCGCCGCGGCGTCGGTAGCCTCGATGGCGGAGATGTAGCTGTCCAGCGAGGTCTTGGCGTCCACCACCAGCTCGCGGTTGTCCGGCAGGCGTATCACCATGTCCGGGCGAAATGCGCCTTCGCCGGTGTCCGTGTGCAGTTGCTCGATGAAGTCGCAGCGGTCCACCATGCCGGCGAGCTCGGCGAGGCGCTTAAGCGTCATCTCGCCCCAGCGGCCGCGCACCTCGGGACGGCGCAGGGCGTTCACCAGGTTGCGGGTCTCGAGTCCCAGTTGCTGCTGGCCCTCGGACATGAGCTTGAGCTGGGCGGAGATGCTGCCGAAGGATTCCTTGCGCTCCTTCTCGATCTCGCGGATCTGCTCCTCGGTCTTCTTCAAGGTCTCGTTGATGGGCTTGATGAGTTCGGCGAAGGCTTGCTGCTTCTTGTCCAGCTCGCTGCGCGCCTCGGCCTGGTAGCGGCTGAGGTTCTGGTTCGCGAGTTCCAGGAACGCCTGGTTGTTGCCCTTGAGGGCATCGCTCGCCAGCGCCTTGAAGGTGGTCTCAAGATCCGTGCCGGCTTCGGCCTTGGCCTTGTAGGCGGCGTATCGGGTGGCGGCGATGGCATAGCCCACCGCGAGCCCGGCGCCCCGCGCCACGACGCCGATGAGGACCAGCAGGGCCGGGCTCATGCGCCCGCTTCCGCTGCGGCCCGGGGCGCGGGCTGGGTGGCGAGCCAATCCAGGAGCTCGCTCGGGTGCTTGATGCTGTGATCGGGCTTCCACACGTCGGGCCGTTCCTCCTCGCCGAGGTAGCCGTAGAGCGCCACCACCGCCAGCATGCCGGCGGCATGGGCGGACTGCACGTCCCGCTCTGCGTCACCCACGTACACGCCCTGGCTCACAGGGAGGCCGCAGAGGCCGGCGGCGTGGAGCAGGGGATCGGGGTGCGGTTTGCGCCGGGCGAGGGTGTCGCCGCTCACCACGCAGGCGGCGCGGCTGCGCACCCCGCAGGCTTCCAGCAGCGGTTCCGTGAGCCAGCCCGGCTTGTTGGTGACGATGCCCCAGGTGCGGCCCTGGCGCTCAAGCGCGTCCAGCACCTCGGGCATGCCATGGAACAGGTGCGTCTCGCGGGTGAGCCTGGCCTCGTAGAGGGCGAGGTAGCGGGTGCGCATCTCGGAGAAGCGGGCGTCCTGTGGCTGGATGCCGAAGCCAAGCTTGAGCAGGCCCATGGCGCCATGGGAAACCCAGGGGCGGATGCGGTCCGCCGTGAGGGGCGGCAGGTTGTGCTCGGCCCGCAGCTCGTTGAGCGCCGCGCCCATGTCCGGCGCGGTATCCATGAGAGTGCCGTCCAGGTCGAAGAGCACGAGGTTCAGGTTCATGCCGCCTTGGTGAAATGCATGAAGTAGTTCACGTCCAGGCCCGGGCCCATGCGATATCCACGGGTGAGGGGATTGTAGTGCAGCCCGGTGCTGTGCCGGAGCGCGAGGCCCGCTTCCCGCGCCCAGGCGTCCAGTTCCGAGGGCCGGATGAACTTGGCGTACTCGTGGGTGCCGGGCGGGATGAGCCGGAGCAGGTACTCGCCGCCCAGAATCGCCAAGGCGAAGGCTTTGGGCGTGCGGTTGAGGGTGGAGAACACCACCTGGCCGCCGGGCTTGAGCATCGTGGCGCAGGCACGGATCACCGAGCCCGGGTCCGGCACGTGCTCCAGCATCTCGAGACAGGTAACCACGTCGAAGGCGCCGGGCCGTTCCGCTGCCAGCGCTTCGGCGCTGATGTGCAGATACTCCACCTGCCGGCCGCTCTCCTTGAGGTGGAGCTTCGCCACCTTGAGCGCACCCTCCGAGAGGTCGATACCCGTGACCTTCGCGCCGCGGCTGGCCATGCCCTCGGCCATGAGGCCGCCGCCGCAGCCGATGTCCAGCACCATGCGGCCAGCGAGGGGCGCGCAACGGTCCACGTAGTCCAGGCGCAACGGATTGATGGCGTGCAGCGGCTTGAACTCACCGCCCGGGTCCCACCAGCGCGCGGCGATGGCGTCGAACTTGGCGATCTCATCCGCATCGAGGTTGGCGTGCACGCTCATGCGCTCCGGGCCTCCGCCTGGCCGCCAGCGATGCGGCCTTGCCAGCCCGCCGCGCGTTTCAGGATCGCCGGCAGGTCCATGCGCGTGAGGCGCCGCTCCTGCAGCAGGCGCTTGCCCGCCACCCACACGTCACTGACCTGCTCGCGGCCGACGGCGTAGACCAGGGTCGAGATCACATCGTGCACCGGCTGGGTCTCGGCCTCGCCGAGATCCAGTGCCGCCATGTCCGCCCACTTGCCGGGCGCGAGGGAACCCAGGTCCTTGTCTAGCCCTAAGGCGCGGGCGCCGTTGAGCGTCGCCATGCGCAGGGCCGTGGCGGCAGGCACCGCGGTGGGGGCGCCTGCCACGCCCTTGGCCAGGAGCGCCGCGGTCTTCATCTCCGCGAACATATCCAGGGTGTTGTTGCTGGCGGCGCCGTCGGTGCCGAGCGCCACGTTCACGCCGGCCCCGAGCAGCTTCGCGACCGGGCAGAAGCCGGAGGCGAGCTTGAGGTTGGAGGAGGGGCAGTGCACCACGCTGATGCCGTTCTTCGCGCTCTCAGCGATCTCCGCGTCATTCAACTGGGTCATGTGCGCCGCGACCAAGGAAGGCGTGAACAGGCCCAGGCTCGCGAGGCGTGCGAGGGGACGCATGCCGTGCTTGGCTTCGCTGTCCGACACCTCGCCTGCCGTCTCGTGCACGTGCGTGTGCACCGGCAGGTCCAGCTCGTCCGCCAGGGTGCGGATCTTCACCAGCCATGGGTCCGAGACGGTGTAGGGCGCATGGGGCGCCAGGGTGAAGCTGAGCAAGGGATCGTTCTTGTGCTGGTCCCGCAGGGCCAGTCCCTTGGCGATGTATTCCTCGGGGCCGCTGCCCCAGGAACTGGGGAAGTCGAACACCACGAGTCCCAGGGCCGCGCGCATGCCGGCCTGGCGCACCGCCTGGGCCGCCGTCTCCGGGAAGAAATACATGTCGCCGAAGCAGGTGGTGCCGCCGCGCAGCATCTCGGCCATGGCGAGCTCGACGCCATCGCGCACGAAGTCTGCGTTGGCCCAGCGGTTCTCCACCGGCCAGATGTGGTCCTTGAGCCACTGCATCAGCGGCATGTCGTCCGCGAGGCCCCGCAGGAGCGTCATGGCGGCATGGGTGTGGGCGTTCACGAGGCCGGGGATGAGCACGTGGCGCTCGAGCGTCACTTCCTCGGGGGCCTGGAAGCGCGCGCGCGCTTCGGTGGAGGGCAGCAGCGCGACGATGCGGCCATGCTCGACGGCCACCGCGTGGTTTTCCAGCACGCGGCCTGCCGGCTCCACCGGTACGACCCAGCGGGCATGGACCAGCGTCTCGACCGTCTGCATCACAGGGGATCCATCGTGCGACCGTGAGCCGCTAGTCTATAGAAATGCCGCTGCGGTCGCTGTGCGCGTGCGCGAGCCGCGCACAACAGGTTCGAACATGACCGCTTTGGATGCGGGGGCGATGCCCGCCTTGGCGCGGTCAGAGAGGCGCGGAAAGCGGCCATGAAAACCGGGCAAAAATCCGCCGGTTTCCGGGGCAAATACCCGCACGGAAGTATTTGAAACCGCTCGATAAATCGGCCTTTTGTGGTAACATATTCGTTCTGATTTTCCCGCCCCCGGCGGCTCAAAAAAACCCTTAGAAATCCAGCTCTTGCATGGCCGATTTTGCCCGCGAGCTCGCGCTCGTCAACCTCGAAGAGGAGATGAAGCAGTCCTACCTGGATTACGCCATGAGCGTGATCGTGGGTCGGGCGCTGCCGGACGTGCGCGACGGCCTGAAGCCGGTGCACCGCCGCGTCCTCTACGCCATGCAGGAGCTCGGCAACGACTACAACAAGCCCTACAAGAAGTCCGCCCGCGTCGTCGGCGACGTCATCGGTAAGTACCACCCCCACGGCGACGTGGCGGTGTACGACACCATCGTGCGCATGGCGCAGCCCTTCTCGATGCGCTACGTGCTCATCGACGGCCAGGGCAACTTCGGCTCCGTGGACGGCGACGCCCCGGCGGCCATGCGCTACACCGAAGTGCGCATGGCCAAGATCGCCCACGAGATGCTGGCCGACATCGACAAGGAGACGGTGGATTTCGTCCCGAACTACGACGAGTCCGAGACCGAGCCCTCGGTGCTGCCGGCCAAGCTGCCGAACCTCCTGGTCAACGGCTCCTCGGGTATCGCAGTGGGCATGGCCACCAACATCCCGCCGCACAACATCCGGGAGACGATCGGCGCCTGCATCGCGCTGATCGACGACCCCAGCCTCAGCATCCACGACCTCATGAAGCACATGCCGGGGCCGGACTTCCCGACCGGCGGCATCATCAACGGCGCGCGCGGCATCCACGAGGCCTACTTCACCGGCCGCGGCCGCATCTTCGTGCGCGCCAAGTGCCACGTGGAGGGCAAGGAAGGCGCCAAGCAGTCCATCATCGTGACGGAACTGCCGTACATGGTGAACAAGGCGCGCCTCCTGGAGCGCATCGCCGAGCTGGTGAAGGACAAGAAGCTCGACGGCATCACCGAGTTGCGCGACGAGTCCGACAAGGACGGCATGCGCATGGTGATCGAGCTGCGCCGCGGCGAGAACACCGAAGTGATGATCAACAACCTCTACCAGCACACCGCCATGCAGACGGTGTTCGGCATCAACACCGTGGCGCTGGTGGACGGCCAGCCCAAGGTGCTCAACCTGAAGGATCTGCTGGAGGCGTTCCTGCGCCACCGCCGCGAGGTGGTGACCCGCCGCACCGTGTTCGACCTGCGCAAGGCGCGCGAGCGCGCCCACGTGCTGGAAGGCTTGGCGGTCGCGCTCGCGAACATCGACGAGATGATCGAGCTCATCAAGCGTTCGCCCAATCCCGCCGAGGCCAAGACCGGCCTCATGGGCCGCGACTGGGCGCCCGGCATGGTGACCGACATGCTGAAGCGCGCTGGCGCCGAGGCCTCGCGCCCGGACGGCCTGGACGCGGCCTTCGGCCTGGTCAAGGGAAAGTACAAGCTCTCCGAGGCCCAGGCTCAGGCGATCCTGGACCTGCGCCTGCACCGTCTCACGGGCCTGGAGCAGGAGAAGATCGTCGGCGAGTACAAGGATCTGCTGACCCTCATCGGCGAGCTGCGCGCGATCCTGGCCGACCCGGACAAGCTGCTCAAGGTGATACGCGGCGAGCTCATGGCGCTGCGCGAGGAGTACGGCGACGAGCGCCGCACCGTGATCATCTCCGACCAGGAGGACCTCACCATCGAGGACCTCATCACCGAGGAAGAGGTGGTGGTGACGCTGTCCCACGCCGGCTACGCCAAGTCGCAGCCGGTCTCCACCTACCGCGCGCAGCGGCGCGGCGGGCGCGGCAAGGCCGCCACCGCGGTGAAGGACGAGGACTTTGTGGACAACCTGTTCGTGGCCAATACCCACGACACGGTGCTGTGCTTCTCCAGCATCGGCAAGGTCTATTGGCTCAAGGTCTACCAGTTCCCGCAGGCCGGGCGCGGCGCGCGCGGCAAGCCGATCGTGAACCTCTTGCCGCTGGGCGAGGGCGAGCGCATCACCGCCGCCATGCCGGTGAAGGACTACTCCGCCGACAAGTTCGTGTTCATGGCGACGCGCGACGGCACCGTCAAGAAGACCTCGCTGGATAACTTCTCGCGCCCACGCTCGAGCGGCATCATCGCCGTGGAGCTGAACGAGGGTGACGGCCTGGTCGGCGTGGCCATCACCGACGGCCAGCGCGACGCGATGCTGTTCGCCTCCAACGGCAAGTCCATCCGCTTCAAGGAAGCCGACGTGCGGCCCATGGGCCGCAACGCCGCCGGCGTGCGCGGCATCCAGCTCGCCGAGGGCGAGCACGTGATCGGCCTCATCATCGTGGGCGAGGGCGACGTGCTCACCGCCACCGAGCACGGCTACGGCAAGCGCACCCCGGCCGCGGACTATCCGGTGCAGGGCCGCGGCGGCCAGGGCGTGATCTCCATCCAGACCACCGAGCGCAACGGCAAGGTGGTTGGCGCCATCCAGGTGGCGCCGGATTCCGAAGTGATGCTCATCAGCAACGCCGGCACCCTGGTGCGCACGCCGTCGCAGGACATCTCGGTGATCGGCCGCAACACCCAGGGTGTGCGGCTGATCCGGCTCGCGGAGGGCGAGCTCTTGGTGGGCGTGGACCGCATAGAAGGGGACGAGGGCGATGAGAACGGCGCAGGCTGACAAGCCCGGCACGCTGGTGGAAGGGCGCGGCTACAATTTCGGCGCCGGCCCGGCGATGCTGCCGACCGAGGTCATGCTGGAGCTGCGAGAGGAGCTCCTCGACTACCGCGGCACCCACCAGTCGGTGATGGAGATGGGCCACCGCACGCCCATGTTCGAGCCGATCGCCGCCGACTGCGAGGCCACGCTGCGCTCGCTCATGGGCATCTCCGAGGACTATGTGGTGCTGTTCCTGCAGGGCGGCGCCGCCACCCAGTTCGGAATGGTGCCCTTGAACCTCGCGCCGGCGCCCGACGGCAAGGCAGACTACGTGGTCACGGGCCACTGGTCGAACCGTGCCTGGCAGGAAGGGCAGAAGCTCGCCCAGGCGAGCCTCGCCGCCGACGCCAAGGACTCCGATTACAAGGACATCCCGCCGGTGTCCTCCTGGAAGGTGCGCCAGGACGCCGCCTATCTGCACTACACCGTGAACGAGACCATCGGCGGCGTGGAGTTCCTCTCCATCCCCGAGGTCGGCGTGCCGCTCGCTGCGGACATGACCTCCATGATCCTGTCGCGGCCGGTGGATGTGGACAAGTACACGCTGATCTACGCCGCGGCCCAGAAGAATCTCGGTATCGCCGGCCTCACGGTGGTGATAGCGCGGCGCGACAAGTTGAAACCCATCGCGCCCGGCATCCCGACCATGATGGACTACCGCGCCCATGCCGAGCAGCACTCGATGCTCAATACGCCTTCGGTGTATCCGTGGTACGTGTGCGGCAAGATGCTGCACTGGATCAGGAAGGAAGGCGGCGCTCCGGCCATGGCCGAGCGCAACAAGCGCAAGGCGGAGTTGCTGTACGCGCGGGTGGACCGTACCGGCTTCTACGTGAACAAGATCGCCAAGCGCGCGCGCTCCATCATGAACGTGCCGTTCAACTGCGCCGACAAGGCGCTGGAACCCCAGTTCCTGGAAGGCGCGGAGGCCGCGGGCCTGCTCAACCTCAAGGGTCACCGCTTCGCCGGTGGCATGCGCGCCAGCATGTACAACGCCATGCCGGAAGAGGGTGTACGCGCCCTGATCGCGTTCATGGACGACTTCGAACGCCGTCATGGCTGAGTTCGACCCGCTCCAGTTCTGCATGCCGGGCGTGCGGGCGCTGCACCCCTACGAGCCCGGCAAGCCCATCTCGGAGCTCGAGCGCGAGCTCGGCATCACCGGCATCATCAAGCTCGCCTCCAACGAGAACCCGCTGGGCACCTCGCCCAAGGCGCTGGTGGCGATGCGCGCCGCGCTGGACGACACTGCGCTCTATCCCGACGGCAACGCCTTCGCGCTCAAGCGCGCGCTGGCGGAGCACCACGGCACCGGCACCGCGAACATCCTGGTGGCGACGGGCTCCGACCACATCCTGGAGATGGTGGCGCGGGCATTCCTGGGTGCCGACCGCTCGGCGGTGATCTCCCGCTACGGCTTCGCGGTGTACTCCATCGTGTCCCAGGCGGCTGGCGCGGAACTGATCGTCGCCGATGCGTTGCCGGCGGACCATCCGAAGCAGCCTTACGGCCACGACGCGGCGAAGATGGCGGCGGACATCCGCCCGGATACCCGCGTGGTTTTCATCGCCAACCCCAATAACCCCACCGGCACGTGGCTGGACAAGCGCGAGCTCACCACGCTCTTGGAGAAGGTGCCGAAGGACTGCCTGGTGCTGCTGGACGAGGCTTACTTCGAGTTCGCCTCGGACTTCACGCCGGACTACCCGGACGGCAGTGCCCTGCTGGCGCGCTTCCCGAACCTCATCGTGATGCGCACCTTCTCCAAGATCTATGGCCTCGCCGGCGCACGCGTCGGGTACGCGCTCGCGCACCCGAAGCTGGTGGAACTCCTGAACCGCGTGCGCCTCTCGTTCAACCCCAATAGCATCGGCCAGGTGGGTGCCGTCGCGGCGCTGGGCGACCAGGAGCACATCCGCGAGACCCTCGAGCTCAACCGCACGGAATTGCCGAAGCTGGACGCCGGTCTAAAAGCCATGGGCCTCAAGACCATCCCCTCCATCTGCAACTTCGTCACCGTGGACGTAGGCCGCCCCGGCCGCGCCGTGTTCCAGGCGCTGCTCAAGGAGGGCGTGATCGTGCGTCCCCTGGACGGCTACGGCATGCCGGACCACCTGCGCATCAGCATCGGGCTCGCGGAACAGAACACGCGCCTCCTCACGTCCCTGAAGAAGGTCCTCGGCGCCTGAGCATGGCACCGCGGCTGGACTACACGGTCACGCCGGGCGGCTCGCTGCAGGGGAAGCTGCGGCTGCCGGGCGACAAGTCCATCTCCCACCGCGCGCTCATGCTGGGCGCCATCGCCGAGGGCGACACCGAGATCGAGGGATTCCTCACGGGCGCTGACTGCCTGGCGACACTCGCGGCGATCCGCGCCATGGGCGTGCAGGTGGACGAGCGCAGTCCTTCGCGTCTCGTGGTGCATGGGCGCGGCCTGCACGGCCTCAAGGCGCCCCCCAAGCCCATCGACCTCGGCAACTCCGGCACCGCCATGCGCCTCTTCATGGGCCTCCTGGCGGGACAGGGTTTCGAGGCCACCCTCATCGGCGACGAGTCGCTGAGCAAGCGGCCCATGAAGCGCGTGATCCATCCGCTCATGGCTATGGGCGCCAGCATCGAGTCGCGCAACGGCTTCGCACCCATCACGCTGCACGCCATCAAGCCATTGGAACCGGCGCGCCACGTGCTCAAGATCGCCAGCGCCCAGGTGAAGTCGGCGCTCTTGCTGGCGGGCCTCTACGCAGGCGGCTACACCTGGCTCAAGGAATCCGGCCCGAGCCGCGACCATACCGAGCGCATGCTGCACAGCTTCGGCGTGCACGTGCTGCGCGAGAGCGGCTGGCTGGGTGTCCACGGCGGCGAGACCCTGCGCGGCACGCGCATAGAAGTACCGGCTGACCTGTCCTCGGCGGCGTTCTTCATGGTGGGCGCGGCCATGACGCCCGGCAGCAAGCTCGTCTTGGAGGGCGTGGGTGTGAACCCGACCCGCGACGGCGTGATCCGCATCCTGCGTCTCATGGGCGCCCACATCGAAATCCACCACTCGCGACTGGGCGGCGGCGAACCGGCGGCGGACATCCTGGTGCAGGGCGGCAGGCTGCGCGGCATCGATGTCACCTCTGAGCTCGTGGCGCTCGCCATCGACGACATCCCCGCGGTGCTGGTGGCGGCGGCCTGCGCCGAGGGCATCACCCGCGTGCACGGCGCCGGCGAGCTCCGGGTGAAGGAGAGCGACCGGCTGCAGGCGATGCAGGCGGGCCTCGAGGCTCTGGGCGTGACCGTGAACTCGGGTCCTGACTACATCAACGTGAACGGCACGCCGCGCCTCAAGGGCGCCGAGATCCGGAGCGAAGGCGACCATCGCATCGCCATGGCCTTCGCCATGGCGGGCCTGCGCACCGAGGGCCCGTTGCGGGTGCAGGACTGCGCGAACGTGGATACCTCGTTCCCGGGTTTCGTCGCCATGGCCCGGGAGGCCGGCTTGCAGATCACGGAGCAGCGGGCATGAGTGTCCCGGTCATCGCCATCGACGGTCCCAGCGGCTCCGGCAAGGGCACCATCGCCCGCGCCGTGGCGGCGCGCCTGGGTTGGAGTCTCCTGGACAGCGGCGCCCTCTACCGGCTCCTGGCCATCGCGGCGCAGGAGGCGGGTGCGGGCATCGACGCGCCCGCCACGCTCGGGCAGCTCGCCCGGTCCCTGCGCATCGAGTTCAGCCAGGATGCCGCCGGCGGGGAGCGCATCCTCATGGACGGGAAGGACGTGAGCCTCCAGGTGCGGGCCGAGGCCACCGGCGAAGCGGCCTCGCGTCTCGCGGTGATCCCGGAGGTCCGCGCGGGCCTCCTGGACCTGCAGCGGGGTTTTCGCCGGGCACCGGGCCTGGTGGCGGACGGCAGGGACATGGGGACGGTGGTCTTTCCCGACGCCGGGCTCAAGATCTTCCTCACGGCGAGCGTGGCTGAGAGGGCCCAAAGACGTTATAACCAGTTGATAGAGAAAGGATTAACTGCTAACCTTGACGGCCTTTTTCGTGACATAAGCGCCCGGGACGAGCGGGATAGGACCCGCGCCATCTCCCCCCTGGAGCCCGCCGCCGATGCGGTGCGGCTGGATACCACCGGAGTGGGCATCGGCCAGGTGGTGGCACGTGTCATGGAATTGGCCGGCGAGCGCTTGGGGCTCACCGGTTGACGAAGGGCAGGACAGGACGTCCATCGCCCATTTTTTAAACAACCCGTCAGCCCGAAGGATCGGGCGCGGCGCAACAACCACAGGTGCCCCTCGCGAGGGGGGTGTAAACAACTCAACATGACCGAATCATTCGCACAACTTTTCGAAGAGAGCATCAGCAAGAAGCAGATGCAGTCAGGGTCGATCCTCAAGGCCCTGGTGGTGGAAATCCGGCCCGACGTCGTCATCGTCAACGCCGGTCTCAAGTCGGAAGGGGTCATCCCCGCCGAACAGTTTTACAACGAACAGGGTGAGCTGGAAGTCGCCGTGGGCGACGAGGTCGAAGTCGCGCTCGATGCGTTCGAGGACGGCTTCGGCGAGACGCGCCTGTCGCGCGAGAAGGCCAAGCGTGCCCGTTCGTGGACCCGTCTCGAGGACTCCTTCAACAAGGGCGAGATCGTCAAGGGCTTCATCACCGGCAAGGTGAAGGGCGGCTTCACCGTCGAGATCGACGGCGTGCGCGCGTTCCTGCCCGGCTCGCTGGTGGACGTGCGCCCGGTGCGCGACCCCGTGTACCTGGAAGGCAAGGAGCTCGAGTTCAAGGTCATCAAGCTCGACCAGCGCCGCAACAACGTGGTGGTCTCCCGCCGCGCGGTCGTCGAGCAGGAATACAGCGCCGAGCGCGAAGAGCTGCTCACCAAGCTGCAGGAAGGCGCGATGGTCAAGGGCGTGGTCAAGAACCTCACCGAGTACGGCGCGTTCGTCGACCTCGGCGGCATCGACGGCCTGCTGCATATCACCGACATGGCCTGGAAGCGCGTCAAGCACCCGTCCGAGGTGGTTGCCGTGGGCCAGGAGATCGATGTCAAGGTGCTCAAGTTCGACCGCGAGCGCAACCGCGTCTCGCTGGGCCTGAAGCAGCTGGGCGAGGACCCGTGGGTCGACATCGCGCGCCGCTACCCGAACGGCACCCGCCTGTTCGGCAAGGTCACGAACCTGGCCGACTACGGCTGCTTCGTGGAGATCGAGCCGGGCGTCGAGGGCCTAGTGCACGTCTCCGAGATGGACTGGACCAACAAGAACATCAACCCGGCCAAGGTCGTCCAGGTGGGCGACGAGACCGAGGTGATGGTGCTGGACATCGACGAGGAGCGCCGCCGCATCTCGCTCGGCATGAAGCAGTGCAAGCCGAACCCCTGGGACGACTTCGCCGCCAGCCACGAGAAGGGCGACCGCATCAAGGGCAAGATCAAGTCCATCACGGACTTCGGCATCTTCGTGGGCCTGGACGGCGGCATCGACGGCCTGGTGCACCTCTCCGACATCTCCTGGGACATGCCGGGCGAAGAGGCGGTACGCAACTACAAGAAGGGCGACGAAGTGGAAGCGGTCGTGCTGGCGGTGGATGCCGAGCGCGAGCGCATCTCCCTCGGCGTCAAGCAGATGGAGAAGGACCCCTTCTCCAACTTCCTGGCCGACCATCCGAAGGGCAGCATCGTCAAGGGCAAGGTCACGGCTGTCGACGCCAAGGGCGCCAACGTGGATCTCGGCAACGGCATCGAGGGCTACCTGCGTGCCTCCGAGCTGTCGCGTGACCGCATCGAGGACGCGCGCACGGTGCTGAAGGAGGGCGACGAGATCGAAGCCCGCTTCACCGGCGTGGACCGCAAGAACCGCACCCTGAGCCTGTCCGTGAAGGCGAAGGAGATGCAGGAAGAAGCCCAGGCCATGGAAGACTATGGCCGCGGCGGCCAGGGCGGCACCACCGCCCTCGGCGACCTGCTCAAGGAGCACATGGGCGGTTCCAAGGAAGACTGATGATGAATCGGCGCCCGCGGTGTCAAATCCGCGGGCGCCGACTTCATGACGAAGCGTCAAGAAACGGGGTCAGGGGCTAAACTCGTTCGGCACAAGGCAGGGCATGACAAAGTCTGAGCTGATCGAACTGATATCGCGCAAGCAGAGCCACCTCGCCGCCAAGGACATCGAACTGGCGGTGAAGATGGTCCTGGAGCGCATGAGCACGGCGCTCTCCACGGGCCGGCGCATCGAGATCCGCGGCTTCGGCAGCTTCTCGCTGCACTTCCGCCCGCCGCGCATGGGGCGCAACCCCAAGACCGGCGACGCGGTGGCGCTGCCGGGCAAGTACGTGCCGCACTTCAAGCCGGGCAAGGACCTGCGTGACCGTGTCAACAGCGACGAAGATGCCACGGCCGAAGCCTGAGCATCCCCGCCGGCGGCGGTGAATCACCATGCTCCGCTGGATCACCCTCATCTCCCTGGTCTCACTGTTCATCGTGGCGCTGTTCCTGGCCTACGCCAACGGCGCCATGGTGCGGCTCGACTACCTCGTCGGCAGTGACGAAGTGCATCTGTCCTCCGCGCTCCTGGGCGCCGCGGTGCTGGGCTGGCTGCTCGGCCTCGCCAGCGCCTTCGGCGTGGTGTTCCGCCTGAAGCGCGAGATGCGCCGCCAGCGCCGCAGCCTGGAGGAGGCCGAATCCGAGATCCGCAACCTGCGCAGCGTGCCGCCCCGCGATGAACGCTAACGCCGGCGCCATCGCCTTCACGCTGATCGTGGCCGCCGGCTTCGGCGGCTGGTTCCTGGCGCGCTGGACCCGCGCCGGGCAGCGTCACCTGCCGGCCAAGTTCGCCAGCGCCGAGTACTTCAAGGGCCTGAACTTCCTGCTCAACGAGGAGCCGGAAAAGGCCATAGAGGTGTTCATCCGCATGGCCGAGGTGGACTCGGACACGGTGGAGACGCACTTCGCTCTGGGCAGCCTGTTCCGCCGCCGCGGCGAGGCGGACCGCGCCATCCGCATCCACCAGAACCTGATCGCGCGGCCAAACCTGAGCCGCCAGCACCGCGCCGACGCGCTCTACGAGCTGGCGCAGGATTACCTGCGCGCGGGCCTCATGGACCGGGCCGAGACCATCCTGCTCGAGCTCCTGGACGCGCCGTCCTATACCGAGCAGGTGCTGCACAGCCTGGTGACGCTGTACGAGATGCAGCGCGACTGGGAGCAGGCCATTGCCATGCGCAAGCGCCTGGAGTCCCTCACCACCGATCCCGAGAACAAGATCATCGGCCAGTACTACTGCGAGCTGGCGCAGTCGGCGCTGCTGGCGCAGGACGTGCCGCTCGCCCACAAGTTCCTGAAGAAAGCCCAGTCCCAGGACAAGGACTGCGTGCGTGCGCACCTGATGCTGGCGCAGATGGCGGAGAACGCCTCCGACTGGGGCGAGAGCCGCCGCCAGTACCAGTCGGTGCTGGAGCACGAGATCCGCTACGCCACGGAGGTGCTGCCGGCGCTGTCGCGCATGGTGCGCCGCCAGGACGGCGACGGGGTCTTCGAGGAGCTGCTGCAGAAGCTCAAGGACTCTTCCCCGAAGGCGGTGCGCTACATCGGCCTCGCCGCCATCATGGACGACAGCCTGGACGACCCGCTTTCCCGCGAATGCGTGACCGAGTACCTACGGACCGAGCCGACGCTGCAGGGCCTGTACCAGATGCACGCGGCGCTGGCCGCGCGCCACGGCGGCCAGGCGGCTGCCGACGTGGAGCCGCTGCGGGTGGCGGTGCGCAACCTCATGAAGAACGGGCCGCGCTACCGCTGCGAGGAGTGCGGCTTCCGCAGCCGTACCCTGTACTGGCAGTGCCCCACCTGCAAGACCTGGGACAGCACCGTGCCGTTCCATGAGGTGCTGCTCTCCGGCCCCGGCCAGAGCGTGCATCCCAAGCCGATGATCTGAAGAACCTAAAAGAGGCGAACTCAATGTCCACCCCCCGTATCCGCAAAGCCGTGTTCCCCGTGGCGGGGCTCGGCACGCGCTTCCTGCCCGCCACCAAGGCTTCTCCCAAGGAAATGCTGCCGGTGGTGGACAAACCGCTGATCCAGTACGCGGTGGAGGAGGCGGTGCAGGCGGGCGTGGAGGTGCTGGTGTTCGTGACCAGCCGCACCAAGCGGCCCATCGAGGACCACTTCGACAGCGCCTACGAGCTCGAGACCGAGCTCGCGCGCCGCGGCCGCAAGGCCGAGCTCGAGATGGTGCAGAGCATCGTCCCGCCGCACGTGACTTGCGTCTACATCCGCCAGGCGGAGGCGCTGGGCCTGGGCCACGCCGTGCTGTGCGCGGAGGCGGCGGTGGGCCATGAGCCGTTCTTCGTGATCCTGGCGGACGACCTCATCGACGGCGGCAAGCGCTCGGCGCTGCAGCAGATGGCAGACGTGTACGCCAAGCACCAGTCCAGCGTGGTGGGCATCGAGCGGGTGCAGCCCGATGAGACCCACCGCTACGGCATCATCAGCCCCAAGGACGCAGGCCCGCGCCTGCACCAGGTGCAGGCCATCGTGGAGAAGCCCAAGCCTGAGGTCGCGCCCTCGAGACTGGGCGTGGTGGGACGCTACATCCTCACGCCGCGCATCTTCGAGCTCATCAAGAGCACCGGCCGCGGCGCCGGCAACGAGATCCAGCTCACCGACGCCATCGCGGCGCTGCTGGAGTTCGAGAAGGTCTACGGCTACGAGTTCGAGGGCGTGCGCTACGACTGCGGCAGCAAGCTCGGCTACCTGCGCGCCACCGTGGAGTTCGGCCTGAAGCACACCGAGCTCGGCGACACGTTCCGCGATTACCTGAAGATGATCGGTTCTGACCTCACTTCCGGCAGGAAATAGGGGATGAGTCCGGCACAGGCCTGGATACTGCTGGTCGTCGCCGGGCTGTTCGAGGTGGCCTGGGCCATCGGCCTCAAGTACACGGAAGGCTTCACCAAGACCTTACCCACCAGCCTCACCCTCGCGGCCATGGGTGTGAGCATGGGCCTGCTCGGCCTCGTGACGCGCCAACTGCCAATCGGCACTGCCTACGCGGTGTGGACCGGCATCGGCGTGTTCGGCACTGCGGTACTGGGGATGTATCTCTTTGGAGAATCGACCACCGCGATTCGGCTTGGGTGTTTGGCACTCATTTTGACTGGCATTGTGGGCCTGAAGCTGACATCTTGAGTTCTTTCGCCTTCCCTGGCGCATCGCCAGCCCAGCCATCCATGGCTGGTCGTGCGCCGCATGCGGCGCACCTAGGTCTCATCATTGCAGGAATAGTCGGCCTTAAATTGACGACCGCTTAGCGCTCTTTGGGATTTTTCACGGCCTCATCGGCTTCTTTCTCCGCCGTCCGGATCAATTTCCGCAGGTTCTTGAAGCCCCTCAGGTAGAGCCGCAGGCGGTAGGTGAACACCGTCCAGGCGGAGAAGTGCTTCTTGGCGAACATCAGCTCGCAGAAATAATAGGACTGCTCGAAGAAGTTGTTGCGCACCCCGGTGCCCACGCCGCCGCTGGCGCTGCGGTGGTGGAAGAGGGCGGCCGCGGCTGAGAACTTGAACGTGAGCCCCGCCTTGAAGGCGCGCCGGGCGAAGTCGCTCTCCTCGCGCACCGATACCCCTCTGAAATTTTCATCAAACAGCCCGATGCGCTCCACCACCTCCCGACGGATGGAGAAGTTGCAGCCGGTGATGTTGTTGGTGACCCCATCCCGGTCGT
>DATAHN010000038.1:0-29423 GCA_036263155.1 Gammaproteobacteria bacterium
TTCCTTCCGGCCCATCCGGGGGCCAGTTCCGTAGTGGTGTTGTAGCTAACTATAACACTAAAAAAAGAGATTGCAAGGGGCTTGGAGAGAAATTCTCCACATCCTTGTATTGATCATTAAAAACAATGAGTTACTGACGTAAAGAGTAGTGGGGAACCAGGCGTCTTGGGTGTTATAGCCCCCCTTTCCGCACCCCCACCTATAACACTGGCTATAACACCCCCCTCTGCGCAGCTCCAGCCGTCACTGCCCAAGGCGACAGAGAGCGGGTGCTAAAATCGCGTCCCCTTAAGAGGCCGTCCCCCACGGGGACCGGCCGCCCAGGACCCCACCAGAACCTACGGAGCTCCCTCGAATGGCTATGAAGAAACCCGTCCGCGTCGCCGTCACTGGCGCCGCCGGCCAGATCGGCTACCAGCTCATCTTCCGCATCGCCGCCGGCGACATGCTGGGCCCGAAGCAGCCCGTGATCCTGCAGCTCCTGGAAGTGACCCCGGCCCTGCCGGGTCTCAACGGCGTGGTGATGGAACTCAACGACGGCGCGTACCCACTGCTGGCGGGCGTGGTGGCCACGGATAATGCGGAAGTGGCGTTCAAGGACGCGGACTATGCCCTGCTGGTGGGCGCCCGCCCGCGCGGCCCCGGCATGGAGCGCAAGGACCTCTTGCTCGAGAACGCGAAGATCTTCTCGGCCCAGGGCAAGGCGCTCAACGCCGCCGCCAAGAAGAACGTGAAGGTGCTGGTGGTGGGCAACCCGGCCAACACCAACGCGCTCATCGCCGCTTCCAACGCGCCGCGCATCCCGGCCAAGAACTTCAGCGCCATGATGCGCCTCGACCACAACCGTGCCATGTCGCAGCTCGCCGCCAAGACCGGCAAGCACGTCACCGACATCAAGCGCATGACCATCTGGGGCAACCACTCCTCCACCCAGTACCCGGACATCCGCGCCGCCACGGTGAAGGGCAAGCCTGCCGCCAAACTGGTGGACCAGGCCTGGATCGCCAACGACTTCATCCCCACGGTGCAGCAGCGCGGCGCGGCCATCATCAAGGCCCGCGGCGCCTCCTCGGCGGCCTCCGCCGCCTCCGCCGCCATTGACCACATGCGCGACTGGGCGCTCGGCACTGCGAAGGGAGACTGGGTCAGCATGGCCGTGCCCTCCGACGGCAGCTACGGCATCAAGAAGGGCATCATCTACGGCTACCCGGTCACCTGCAGCAAGGGCCAGTGGAAGATCGTGAAGAACCTCAAGATCGACGACTTCTCCAAGCAGCGCATGCAGGCCACCGAGGCCGAGCTGCGGGAGGAGCGCGAGGGCGTGAAGGACCTCCTCCCTAACTGAGCTGGAACAGGAAGGCCGCCCCCAGGGCGGCCTTCCTCTATATAAGGAATGCCATGCCCCGCGTGGAGATCGCCCTGCCGGAAAGCTTCCCCTTCTCCACCCAGCTGGAGGTGCGGGTCGGCGACCTCAACTACGGCAACCACCTGGGCAATGACCAGGTGCTGGGCCTAATCCACGAGGCCCGCCGCCGCTACCTGCGTTCGCGGGGGGCGGACGAGATCGGGGCCGATGGCATCGGTTTCGTGGTGGGGGACGCCGCCGTGGTGTACCGGGCCCAGGCCTTCTACGGCGACACGCTCACGCTGGAAGTCGCCATGGGGGAACTGCAGAGCCGCAGCTGCGCCTTCTTCTATAAGGTGCGCAAGGGCGATACGGTGGTGGCGGAGGCGCGCACCGGCATGGTGTGCTTCGACTTCAGGGCGCAGAAGGCCATCAGCATCCCTCCGGCGCTTCTCGAGAAGCTCCAAGCCTGAAACCGCCGGTCGCCGCGCGGCAGTAGTATATTGAGGTGCACCCCACGGGACGGGAACCCCCATGCTGACCGCACTCTGGATCCTGGTGTTCATCGGCGGCAGCCTGGCGCTCACCTACCATCGGGTGCCGCTGTTCCTGGCCACCCTCGCCTACCTCGTCTTCCTCATCGTCTATACCGTGGCCGGGGCCGGGCCGGATTGGCTCAAGCTCCTGTTCTGGGCCCTGTTCCTGGTCATCGCGGTGCCGGTGAACGTGCCGGCCATCCGCCGCGCCTACGTGTCGAAGCCGCTCCTGGACGTGTTCCGCCGCATCATGCCCGAGATGTCCCAGACCGAAGCAGACGCGCTCGAGTCCGGCAGCGTGTGGTGGGACGGCGAGCTCTTCAGCGGCCGTCCCAACTGGCAGCACCTGCTCAACACCCCGGCGCCGAAGCTCAGCGCCGAGGAGCAGGCCTTCCTCGACAACGAGGTCGAGGAGCTGTGCGGGATGCTGGACGAGTGGAAGATCACCCACGAGTGGTGCGACCTGCCGCCGGAAGCCTGGGATTACCTCAAGAAGAAGGGCTTCTTCGCCATGATCATCCCGAAGCGCTACGGCGGTCGGGAGTTCTCGGCGCTGGCGAACTCCGAGGTGCTGGCCAAGATTGCGACCCGCAGCGCCACCTGCGCCTCCATCGTCGCGGTGCCCAACTCGCTGGGCCCGGCCGAGCTCCTGCTGCGCTACGGCACCGAGCAGCAGAAGGACTACTACCTGCCGCGCCTCGCCGACGGCACCGACGTGCCCTGCTTCGCGCTCACCGCACCCAACGCCGGCTCCGACGCCGCCGCCATCAAGGACTCGGGTGTCGTGTGCAAGGGCATGTGGGAGGGGAAAGAGGTCGTCGGCATGCGCCTCAACTGGGACAAGCGCTACATCACGCTCGCGCCCGTCGCCACGGTGCTCGGCCTCGCATTCAAGCTCTATGATCCGGAGCACCTCATCGGCGACACCGAGGCGTACGGCATCACCTGCGCGCTCATCCCACCCCACCTGCCGGGCATCACCATCGGCCGCCGCCACTTCCCGCTCAATCTGCCGTTCCAGAACGGACCGACCCAGGGCAAAGACGTATTCGTACCGCTGGACTTCATCATCGGCGGCACCAAGATGGCCGGCCGCGGCTGGCGCATGCTGATGGAGTGCCTGGGCGCGGGCCGCGCCATCTCGCTGCCCTCCAATACCGCAGGCGCGGCGCGCCTCGGCGTCTACACCACCGGCGCCTACGCCCGCGTGCGCAAGCAGTTCCACCTGCCCATCGCGCGCTTCGACGGCGTGGACGAGGTGCTGGGCCGCATGGGCGGCATGCTCTACGCCATGGAGGCGGTGCGCACCATGACCGCCGGCGCCATCGACCAGGGCGAGGCCCCGGCCGTCTGCGCCGCCATCTCCAAGCTGCATGTGACCGAGATGGCGCGCCAGGTGGGCAACGATGCCATGGACGTGCACGGCGGCAAGGGCATCCAGCTCGGGCCGAAGAACTACCTCGGACGCGGGTACGAGTCCATACCGATCGCCATCACCGTCGAGGGTGCCAACATCCTGACGCGCAACCTCATGATCTACGGCCAGGGCGCGATCCGCTCGCATCCCTACGTGCTCAGGGAGATGCGCGCCGCGGCGGACGAGGACCATGCCCGCGCGCTCAGGGACTTCGACGATGCGCTGTTCGGCCACATCGGGCTCGCGCTCAGCAATGCGGCGCGCGCGCTGTGGATGGCGCTCACCTACGCGCGCTTCACCCGCGTGCACATCGCCACTCCCACCGAACGCTACTACCAGCACATCAACCGCTTCAGCGCCGCCTTCGTGCTGGCCTCCGATGCCGCCATGCTTAGCCTGGGCGGCGCGCTCAAGAAGCGCGAGAAGCTCTCGGCGCGCCTCGGCGACATGCTGAGCTACATGTACATCGCCTCGGCGGTGCTGAAGCGCTACGAGGACCAGCACCGGCCGGAGGAAGACCTGCCGCTCGTCGAGTGGGCCTGCCGCGACGCGCTCTACCGCCTGCAGGAGTCCATGCACGCGTTCCTGCGCAACTTCCCCAACCGCCTGGTGGCGGGCGTGCTCAGGGTGCTGATCTTCCCCCGCGGCCGCATGTACTCGGCGCCCAGCGACGCGCTCGGCCATGAGATCGCCGAGCTCATCTCGCTGCCCGGACCGGCGCGTATCCGTCTCACCCGCAACACCTACACCGGCGACCCGGCCTCGCCGGTGGGGTTGTTCAAGGAGGCGCTGGAGCTCGCCACGCGCCTGGAGCCCGTGGAGCGGCGCATCCGCGAGGCGGAGAAGTCCGGCAAGCTCAAGGTCGGCCACGGCGCCGTGCCGGCGCTCGCCGCCGAGGAAGCCGGCGTCATCGATGCCCAGGAGGCGCGCGCGCTGATACGCCTCGAGGAGCTGACCGCGAAGATCGTGGCGGTGGACGACTTCGATCCCATGGAACTCGGCACCAAGCCGTTCAGGACCCAGGCGCGCGCATGAACCCGCTGGTCTATGAGGTCACGCTCGACATCGAGTCTGGCGCGGCGCCGGAGTTCGACCCCTGGCTGAAGCAGCATGTGCGGGAGATGCTGGCGTTGCCGGGCTTCCGCGATGCCCGCATCCTGAAGCCCGAAGGGGCCGAGGCCGGGGCGGAGCGGCGGGTGGTGCAGTACACCCTTGGCAGCCGCGCCGAACTCGACCGCTACCTCGACGAGCATGCGCCGCGCATGCGCGCCGAGGGCACCCAGCGCTTCGGGGAGAAGCTCAAGGCCAGCCGCCGCGTGTTCGACCTGGACGCCGGCACCGCGTTGCCGGCACTGCCCGGCCTCGCGCTCGCGCCGGAGGGCCCGCGCTGCCGCAACTGCGGCACCCCGCTCTCCGGTAAGTTCTGCGTGGAATGCGGCCAGAAGAACCACACCTATGTGGCGCCGCTCTGGCACGTGCTGCACGAGTTCGCCACCCACCACTTCGGCTTCGACACCAAGTTCTTCCACAGCATCGTGCCGCTCCTGTTCCGGCCCGGCTTCCTCACCCGCGAGTACTGCCTCGGCCACGAGGAGCGCTACGTGAAGCCGTTCCGCATGTACCTGTTCTGCAGCATCGTGTTCTTCTTCCTCGCGGCGATCTTCTGGCCGGACATGGACCTCGGCAAGAACCCCGCCAACATCAAGGCCGTGCGCATGAGCGCGGCGGACCGGACACAGGCCCGCGCCGACATCGAGAAGTCCATCCAGGCGCTGGATGCGCAGCCCGGCGACGCGGCCGGCAAGTCCTTCGCCCGCTCGCTGCTGGTGGCCCAGCGCGACCGGCTGGACGCCGCGGCGGCCACCACCGCCACCCCACCCGCCGCCGCGGTCACCGGAGCCAAGCCCGCGGGCAAAGCGGACGACGATGACGGCTTCGTGCGCATCGACAGCGGCGACGAGAAGGTGGACAACCGCTTCGCCCGGGCGCTGCTCAACGTCAAGAAGAACCCGGACCAGTTCAAGAAGAAGCTCTACGAGAACCTGCCGAAGATGATGTTCGTGCTGATGCCGCTGATCGCGCTGTTCCTCAAGTTCTTCTACATCGGCACCAAGCGCTTCCTCACCGAGCACTTCGTGTTCACCCTGCACTACCACTCCATGGTGTTCGTGGTGATGCTGCTGGTGCTCACGCTGGGCTCCGCCGCCCGGCACATCGCCTGGCTCACGCCCATGAAGTCGGAGATCGCGACCGTGGCAGGCTGGTACATGGCGATCTACCTGTTCCTGGCGCTGCGCTTCTTCTACCGCCAGTCCTGGCTCATGACCGCGCTCAAGTTCTTCATGCTGTTCATCAGCTACTTTGTGGCGCTCACCATCACCTTCGTGTTCGGCGCGGTGCTGACGGCGGCGGAGATCTGACGGGCGGCGCACCCGGCGGGCTACGCCGGGTATGTCGTATTGAAGTCGGTTCCCAGCTAGCCCATCTAAGTGCCTATGCCTGGGGATTTTTTCCCCCTAACCCACACCCTTCTTCCCGGGCCGGTAGGCAACCTGGGATATTTTGGCCTAAATTGACTTAATGCAGGATTGCTCCACCCCCTGGGATACGGGTCGGGGGGTGGCGCCGCACGGAAGCGGACCCAACGCGATCCACAGGGCAGGTGCCAGGCGTGAAGCTCGCCAGCGCATTCAACGGCTCGTCCAGTCTGGTGGCACTCACCCGCCTCTCGGACGGCCGTTTCGTGGACGTCAACGACAGCTTCGAACGGGCCCTCGGTTACCCGCGCGCGGACCTGATCGGCAAGACCTCGGTGGAGTTGGGCATCTGGGATGCCGCCAAGCGTGAGCAGTTCGTCCAAGAACTGGTCGAGCAGCGCAATATCACCACCCGTCCCATGACCTATAGGCGCCGCGACGGCAGCGAGTTTGAAGCCCTGTTGATAGCCTCGGTGGTCACGGTGGATGGCGAGCACTACGTCCTCGGCATCCTCGAGGATGTGCTGCAGCAGGAAGCCAACCGCGCCCTGCAACAGCGCACGGAGACCCGCTACCGCAGCATGTTCGACCACGCGGTGGAGGCTATCTACCAAAGCACACCGGAGGGGCGCTTCCTGGACGCGAACCCCGCCATGGCGCGCCTGCTGGGCTATGCCTCGCCCCAGGAGCTGATGCAGGCGATGCGCGACATCGGCACCGAACTCTACGCCGACCCTGAAGCCCGCGCCGAGCTGCTGCGCCTGCTCAAGCGCCAGGGCCACTTCGAGGAGTGTGAGGTGCAGGTGCGCCGACGCGACGGCAGCCTGCTCTGGGTCTCGGAGAACGCTCATGCGGTGAAGACCGAGTCCGGTGAGCTGCTGTACTACGAAGGCACGTTCGTGGACGTGGGCGCGCGCCGCGCCGCGGAGGTGGCGCTGCACATCTCCGAGGAGAAGTACCGCACCCTGGTGGACCACAGCCAGGACGGCGTGTTCATCACCCAGGAAGACAACTACACCTACGTGAACCAGGCCTACGCTGCCATGCTGGGCTACACCATCGGTGAGATGACCGGCACGCCCTACAAGCAGTTCATCGCGCCCGAGGACCGGATGTTCCTCGAGGAGATCTGGCGCAAGCGCCGCGCCGGACAATGGGAGAAAAGCGCCTACGAGGTGCATCTGCTGAAGAAGGACGGCAAGACCCGCATCCTGGCCTCGGTGCGCTCCGGGCCCATCACCCTCAACGGCCAGCTCGCCAGCACCGGCACCATCCGCGACATCACCGAGGAGCGGCGCACCCAGGAGGCCCTGCTGGCCGCCGAGCAGAAGTTCCGCGCCATCTTCGAGAACGCCGTCATCGGCATGTACCAGAGCACCCCCACAGGTCAGTACCTGCGCGCCAACCAGGCCATGGCCGAGATCTTCGGCTATCCCAACGCCGAGGCCCTGCTCACCAGCGTCAAGAACATCAGCGAGCTGTACAAGAATCCGGACGACCGGCGCCTCGTCAACGCCGATCTGGAGCGTACCGGCCGGGTGGCGGGCCGCGAGGTGGAGCTGCGCCGCAGGGACGGCCAGAGCATCTGGGTATCTCTAAGCGCGCGCGTAGTGCGCGACGCCGAGGGCAAGGTCGCTTACTACGAGGGCTCGCTGCAGGATGTGACCGCGCGCAAGCGTGCAGAGAGCGGGCTGCAGCGTTCCGAGCAGCGCTACCGCCTGCTGGTGGACCACAGCCAGGTGGGCGTGTTCATCAACGAGAACGGCTACTACACCTACGTGAACCATGCGTTCGCGCAGATGCTGGGCTACACCGAAGCCGAGCTCACCGGCATGAGCTACCGCGACGTCTTCCCGCCTGACGAGCTGGCCGCAGCCGACGAGCGCTTCCAGCGCCGCCAGCGCGGCGAGGAGGTGGCCAACGACTACGAGTCGGCGCTGCTGCACAAGGACCGCAAGACCCGCGTGATCGTGACCCACAGCATCGGCACCATCGACCAGGACGACCGGCGCATGATGATCGGCACGGTGCGTGACGTCACCGAGCAGAAGCGCTTCGAGGCGCAGCTCCGCCACAACGCCAGCCACGATCCGCTCACCGGCCTGCCGAACCGCAGCTTCTTCATCGAGCGCCTGGCGAAGGCCATGGAGCGCAGCCGCGGACGCGGCGCGCCGGGCTATGCGGTGCTGTTCATCGACCTCGACAGCTTCAAGGTGGTGAACGACAGCCTCGGCCACGCCGCCGGCGACGACATGCTGGTGCAGGTGGCGCAGCGCCTCAAGCAGTGCCTGGGTCCCTGGGACACCCTCGCCCGCCACGGCGGCGACGAGTTCACGGTGCTGGTAGGCCAGACCCAGGACGCGGAAGACGCGGTGGAGGTGGCCGAGCGCATCCTGGCCGAGCTGGTGCGCCCGGTGCGCCTCGGCGACAACGAGATCTACACCAATGCCAGCATCGGCATCGCACCCGGCCACGCCGACTACGCCAGCACCGACGAGCTCCTGCGCGACGCCGACACCGCCATGTACCGCGCCAAGGCGGCCGGCAAGGCCGGCTACGTGGTGTTCGATCAGGACATGTATGCCCGTGCCCGCGCCCGCCTGCGGGTCGAGACCGAGCTTCGGCAAGCGCTCGACGCGTGCGAACTCCGCGTGTACTACCAGCCCATCGTGTCGCTGGCATCGGGCAAGCTGCTCGGCTTCGAGGCGCTGATGCGCTGGCAGCACCCGGTGCGCGGGCTGCTGTCGCCGGACGAGTTCCTGCTGGTGGCGGAGGAGACCGGCCTCATCTTGCCTGCCGGCTGGTGGCTGCTGGAGGAGGCTTGCCGCCAGCTCAAGCACTGGCGCGAGCGCCACCCACAGGGCAAGGACTTGACGGTAGCGGTGAACCTCGCCCACAAGCAGTTCATGTACGCCGGGCTGCCGCAGCGGGTGGCGGACACGCTACGCGACACGGGCCTGGAGGCCCATGGTCTGCACCTGGAGATCACCGAGACTGTGTTCCTGGAGAACCCCAAGGCCGCCGAGCACACCCTGCGCCGCCTGCGTGCGCTGGGGGTGGCGCTGCACCTGGACGACTTCGGCACCGGCTACTCGTCCCTGAACTACCTGTCGGCGCTGCCGCTGGACACCCTCAAGATCGACCGCAGCTTCGTCATGGACATGGAGCAGAATGCCAAGCACGCGGCCATCGTGCGCACCATCATCGACCTGGCGCGGGAGCTTGGCATGAACACCGTGGCGGAGGGCGTGGAGACGCGCCAGCAGCTGCGCATCCTGGAGGGTCTCGGCTGCCGCGCGGGTCAGGGCAACCTGTTCGCGCCGGCCCTGGACCTGAAGCGCGCCGACGCGCTGTTCGAGCGGGAGTCCTTGGTGCTGGCGCCGGGGGACGAGCTGGGCGGCGTGCCGCCCGGCGGCCTGTTCAGGCGCACACGCGATTTCTTCCGCCGCGTTTAGCCTCGTAGAGCTTCTCGTCCGCCGCCGCGATCAGCGCGTCCACGTCGTAGGAGGGCGGCGCCGCCGCCACGCCCACGCTGAGGGTCACGTGCAGGCCGGGCTGCAGGCGTGACCAATCGTAGTCCTCCACCTGCTTGCGGATCTTCTCGCAGACCGCGAGCGCGTTGTCCTTGGCGGTCTCAGGGAAGCAGAGCAGGAACTCCTCGCCGCCGTAGCGGGCGATGATGTCGATGGAGCGGCACTGCGTGCGCAGGATGTTGGCGATGGTGCGCAGCACGTCGTCGCCCACCATGTGCGAGTGCTGGTCGTTGACGCCCTTGAAGCGGTCGACGTCGGCCATGGCCAGCGCGATCTGGCGGTTGTAGCGCTCGGCACGCTTGACCTCGAAGTCCAGCCGGTTGTCCAGGTAGCGGCGGTTGTAGAGGCCGGTGAGGCCGTCCTCGCGGCTCTGGCGCTCGAGCTCGGAGGCCTGCTGCTGCAGGCGGCCCAGGAGCTCCTCCTTCTCCCGGTTCGCGCTGCGCAGCGACTCGGTGAGCGCGTGCAGTTCGTCCTTCTGCAGGGCCAGGTCATGGGTGCGCTCCACCACGCGCCGCTCCAGCTCGTTCCGCCCCTTCTCCAGTTCCTCGAACAGGCGCGCGTTGGCGATCGCCACCGCAACCTGGCCGGCGAAGGTCAGCACCAGCTGGAACTGCGAGTCGCTGAACATGTAGGGCGTGTAGCCCTGCACCGACAGCACGCCCAGCACGCGCTCGCGGTAGGTGATCGGCACCGCGATGAACGACTGGGTCTGGGGCGTGTCGCCGATGTGGATCATCATGCTCTTGAACTCGCTCTCGTCGCTGCCCCAGTCGCTGATGAACACCGGCTTGTTGCTGGATACCACCCAGGAGAGCACACCCTCGCCCAGGCGGCGCCGGCGCGGCGCCTGGCGTCCGGCCCGATTGTGGTGCAGGCGGATGTCCAGCTCGCGGGTGCTCTCGTCGTAGAGCGCCAGCATGAAGGAGTCCGACTCGAGCAGGTTCTTGCTCTCGCGGTAGATCATCTCGATCACGTCGTCCAGCACCAGCGCGCCGGACACTGCGCGGCCGACGCGGTTCAGCGCCTCCAGCTCGTCCTTCTTCACGGCCAGCGTGGTCTGGGTGTCGGCGATGTGCTTGACGATCCAGATGATGAGGAACAGCACCACCAGGAACAGCCAGAACACCGGCGTCTCAAGCCGGTTGTAGACGATGGCGGTGAACACCGCGAGCGGCACGGCGGCGATATCCACCGCGGCGGAGAAGAAGCCGAAGGCCTTGCGCCAGTCGAAGCCCTCCATCCAGGCGATCACGGCCACGAAGCAGTTGTTGAGCAGCTGCATGACCAGCGCGAGCATCAGCATCAGCATGCCGTCGTGCAGGTCGAGTTCCCCCAGCGGCACACGCCCGCCGAAGTACTGGTACAGCCCGCCGGTGATCAGCACCAGGAAGATGATCATCCCGGAGTTGTGGAAAGCGCGCAGCAGCGTGAGACGCATGCTCTGGTTGCGGTTCGCGCCCCAGGGCAGGAACGGCCACACCACCGAGGAGATGCCGGCGATCCAGGCCGCCTGCAGGGTGCCGAAGATAAGGATGCTGGAGATCTGCACTACCCGGTCCAGCGAGACGTGGCCCACATGCGGTGCCGGGAAGCCGAACAGCACCACCACGATGCCGAACAGGGTGAATCCCACCACGGCCGACACGTTCGCCACTTCGAGCTGGGTATGCACCGACAGGTAGACGAGCAGGGCGAAGCCGGCGAATGCCAGTAACGCGGCGTAAACCACCGATACTTGCCGTGCGTTCTTCATGTGAGGCGTTAACTTCTTCCCCTGATGTCACTGTTGTTACATAGGCACCCGGGGGGTGCAAGACAATGTTTGTATACTAAAGGTATACACCCGGCAGCCGGCTGAAAACACGCGTGCTAGACTGCCGGATACCCATGAGGCGACCGCCATGCACCTTGATTCCAAAGGCTTTTTCTCCCGTCCCCTGATCTTGGCCCTCTGCGGGGCCGCCCTGCTGCTGCTGGCTGCCTGCGCCCCCCGCGTCTACGTGGAGCAGGACGACAGCGCCGGGCTCCAGGGCTACCACCGTTTCGCCTGGGTGACCCCGCCCGCCGGGCCGGTGCGGGACCCGATCCTGGACAGCCAGATCCTGGAGTCGCGGGTGCATAACGCGGTGAGCGCCGACCTCAAGGCCCGCGGCTTCGAGGAGGTGGCGGCGGACGGGGACCCGGATTTCATGGTGACCTACCACACCTCCAGCAAGCAGAAGCTGGAGAGCACCGGCGCCTCCTTCAGCTTCGGCATCGTGGATGCGTTCCCGCACGGCTTCGGCAGCGTGGCGTTTCCGGTGGGCAACGACGTGCAGACCCGCGACGAGGGCACGCTGATGCTCGACGTCATCGACGGCAAGAGCAAGCGCCTCGCCTGGCGCGGCTGGACTACCGGCCTGCTCAACCAGGACAACTACAGCGACAAGTCCGTGGCCGAGGCCGTCAAGAATATCCTCGACAAGTTCCCCGCACAGTAAGCCTCCCCCGCATGCGCGCGCCGGTACCGCCATGACGCCGGCGCGGCTCATCGCCCACGTGGACATGGACGCGTTCTATGCGTCCGTGGAACAGCACGACGACCCTTCCCTCAAGGGCCGGCCCGTCATCGTCGGCGGCATCGGCAACCGCGGCGTGGTGAGCGCAGCCAGCTACGAGGCGCGCGCCTTCGGTGTGCGCTCGGCCATGCCCATGTACGAGGCCCGCCAGCGCTGTCCCCAGGGGGTGTACATCCAGGTGCGCATGTCGCGCTACAAGGAAGTCTCCCAGCAGGTCTTCCAGGTGTTCGAGTCGTTCACGCCCACCATCCAGGGTTTGTCCCTGGACGAGGCTTTCCTGGACCTCACCGGCGCCCTCGGCAGCGAGGACCCGCTGGCCCTCGGCCGCAGGATCAAGGATGGCGTGCGCGCCGCGACCGGCCTCACCGCCTCCATCGGCCTCGCCCCCAACAAGCTGGTGGCCAAGATCGTCTCCCAGCAGTGCAAGCCCGACGGGCTGCAGCACGTGAAGCCGGAGGAGGTGCAGGCCACCCTGGACCCGCTGCCCGTCACCGCCATGTGGGGCATCGGCCCCCGCACCGGGGAATCCCTAAAGAAGGCCGGCATCGCCACCATCCGTGACCTGCGCGAGGCACCGGAGCATAAGCTCAAGGCCCTGTTCGGCTCCCAGGCGCTGCATTTCAAGACGCTGGCCGAGGGCCGCGATGCGCGGCCTGTGGACGACTCCGGCGGGGAGCGCTCCGTGAGCCAGGAGACGACGTTCGAGCGGGACCTGGGCGACATGCGCGACCTGGATCCGATCCTGCGCGCCCTCACCGAGGATTTGTGCCGCATCCTGCGCAAGAACGGCCTCAAGCCCCACACACTCGTGGTGAAGCTGCGGGAGACGGACTTCAGCCGCCACACCCGCCAGCGCCGCTTCACCCCCGCGGACGCCAGCTTCGACGCCCTCTACCCCATCGCCCGGGGGCTGCTGGCCCGCTGGCTGGAAGAGCACCCGCACCGCCAGCTCCGGCTCCTGGGCGTGGGAGCCAGGGACTTCACGGGCGACGAGCAGCAGGACCTATTTGACGAAAGCCGGGCCCGCCGCCAGCGTCTGGAATCGGCTTCAGACGCGGTGCGGGACCGCTTCGGCGACAGCGCCCTGCGTCGAGGCGTATCCTTGGACGACGATCAGGACCCGGCTTAAGACCCATGTACGCCAGCTACTTCGGCCTCAGCGACAATCCGTTCGCCATCACGCCGGACCCGCGCTTCCTGTTCCTGTCGGCGCGGCACACCGAGGCGCTGGCGCATCTCCTGTACGGCGTGACCGAGAGCGGCGGCTTCATCCAGCTCACCGGCGAGGTGGGCACCGGCAAGACCACGCTGGTGCGCACGCTGCTGGAGAAGCTGCCGGACAACGTGGACGCGGCGCTGGTCATCAACCCACGCGTCTCGGTGCTGGAGTTCCTGCGCAGCATCTGCCGCGAACTCGGCATGGACTGGAAACAGAGCCAGACGCCGCAGGACCTCATCGACACCCTCAATGCGCACCTCCTCAAGTCCCATGAGAAGGGCCGGCGCGTGGTGCTGATCATCGACGAGGCCCAAGGCCTCACCGCCGAGGTGCTGGAGCAGGTGCGCCTGCTCACCAACCTCGAGACCCGCGAACAGAAGCTCCTGCAGATCATCCTCGTCGGCCAGCCGGAGCTGCGGGAGATGCTGGCGCGCAGCGAACTGCGCCAGCTCGCCCAGCGCATCACCGGCCGCTACCACCTGACCCCCCTCTCCCGCCCCGAGACCCGCGCCTACGTGAACCACAGGCTCACGGTCTCCGGTGCCATGGCACCCATCTTCAGCGGCGGCGCGCTGCGCACCCTGCAGCGGGTCACCGGCGGTATCCCCCGCCTCATCAACATCATCTGCGACCGGGCGCTGCTCGGCGCCTACACCCATGAGCTGCGGCAGGTGGACTCGGGCCTGGTGCGCCGCGCGGCGCGCGAGGTACTGGGGGAGGCGCCCTCCGCTGCGCCCTGGTGGCGGCCGCGCCCCGTGCTGGCCTTGGGGCTGGGCGTGCTGGCGGTCATAGCGGTGGTCCTCACCGTGCCGTTCTGGACCGCCGGTCCCAAGCTCGAGGCTGCGGCGGTACCGGCCTCGAAATCTGCGCCCGCACTTACCCTCGCGGACTGGCTTGCGGACCCGGGCCATCCCAGCGACACCGACGCCGCCTTCGGCACGCTGTTCTCCCTGTGGGGCGCGGGCTATGCGCCGGGGGGCAGTGGCAGCGGCTGCCGCGAAGCAGCGGATGCGGGTCTGCGCTGTCTATATAGACGCGGCACCTGGAACAACCTGCGCGGCTTCGACCTGCCCGCCATCGTCACCCTCACGGACGGGGCCGGCGGCGCGCACCAGCTGGTGATGACGCGCATCGACGGGCACGGGGTCACGTTGCGCGCCGGCAGCACGAGCGCCAGCTTCCCCATCGCCGAGGTGGAACCCATGTGGTACGGCGAGTTCCTGGTGCTGTGGCGCCCGGACAGCCACGCCCCGCACCCGCTCACGCCCGGCATGGTGGGCACCGGCGTGGCCTGGTTGCGCACCCAGCTCGCCACGCTGCAACACGCCGACGACTCCCACAGCGCCATCTACGACACCGCGCTCATCGCCGCAGTGAAACGTTTCCAGGCTGAGCAGCACATGCAGGTGGACGGCATCGCCGGCGAGGAGACACTGGTGCGCCTGTCCGCGGTGCTGGCGCAACCCGGCACGCCGTTGCTGAGCGGAGGCGGCTGATGTCACTGATACTGGATGCCCTGCGCAAATCCGAGCGCACCCGTCAGCAGAGCCTGACGGGCCAGCTCGGTGCCGGCGAGGTGCCGGCATCCTTGAGCCGCCTGCCGGTACCCTGGGTGCCGCTCCTGGGTGCGCTGCTGCTCATGAACGCCATGCTGCTCTGGTTCTTCTGGCCGCACGCCGCGTCCACCCCCGCGATTCCCACGGCGAGCACACCGGCTGCGCCCTACCGCCCCACGGTGCGGCCGCTCGCCTCCGAGATCGGCCCCGGCGACGAGACGGTGCCGGTGCTGCCGGTGCCGGGACCCGTGTCCAAGGTCGCGCCGCCCGGCAATCCTTCCCTCGCCGCCGCGGTGCCGGCGGAAGCGCCGCCGGTGCGGCACTACGGCAACCAGCCCGCCGTGCAGAGCATCGACAGCCTGCCCGCGGACCTGCGCCAGTCGTTGCCCGCGCTGCACCTGGATGTGCACGCCTACGCCAAGGATCCGGCCGAGCGCTTCGTGGTGATCAACCTGCAGCGCTACCACATCGGCGACCTCCTGGCGGAGGGGCCGAAGCTGGTGGACATCCTGCCCCAGGGCGCCGTGCTGGAGTTCCGCGGCGCCACCTTCCTCCTGCCCGCCAGCTGATGCTGCCGCGCCGCTAGGGGCATGGAAGCCGTCGCTGCCATCGCCTACGTGGACGCCGTGCGCCTGCGCCGCGCGCTCAGCGCCGGCATCCAGCACGTGATCGCGCGCCAGGAGCACCTCAACGCCATCAACGTGTTCCCGGTACCGGACGGCGACACCGGCACCAACATCGCGTTCACGCTGCGCGCCGTGCTCGCCGCTATGAGCGACGAGCCCGGCCGCCATGCCGGCCACTTGCTGGAGACGGTGGCCTCGGCCGCCCTGGACGGTGCGCGCGGCAACTCGGGTGCGATCTTCGCGCAGTTCTTCCAGGGCCTCGCCGAACGTTCCCGCGAGCTCGCGGCCCTCGGTCCCGCCGACTTCAGCGCCGCCGTCAGCCACGCTGCGAGCTCGGCCCGCGGCGCCCTCACCCAGCCGAAGGAGGGCACACTGCTCACGGTGATGAGCGACTTCGCCGCGGCACTGCGCGAGGCGCTGGCAGCCCGCTCCGGCACGGACGTGCAGGAGCTCATGGTGCAGGGCCTGGCGCGGGCCGAGGTCTCGCTGGCTAACACGCCGAACCAGCTGGAGGTCCTGAAGAAGGCGGGCGTGGTGGATGCCGGCGCCCAGGGCTTCGTGGACCTAGTGCGGGGCGTGGTGGAATTCCTGGAGGACGGCAGCCTCGACGAGCTGCCCGCCGACGCGCCTCTGCCGGCGGAAGCCCACCCCAAGGGCGTGGAGCTGGACAAGGAGTACCGCTACTGCACCGAGTGCCTGGTGCAGGGCGAGGCGCTGGACCGGGCCGCCTTGAGCGCCGAGCTCGCCGTGGTGGGCGGCAGCCTGGTGGTGGCGGGCGGCGCGCGCAAGCTGCGCGTGCACATCCATCTCAACTCGCCGGACGCGCTGTTCCGCATCGCCGCGCGCCACGGCAAGGTCTCGGGAGAGAAGGCTGACGACATGTGGCGGCAGGCGCGGCTGGCCGGCAAGCGCGTGGCGCGCCCGGCGATCGTCACCGACTCAGGAGCTGACATCCCGGCGGCGCTGCTGGAATCGCTGGACATCCACATGGTGCCGGTGCGGGTACACTTCGGCGACCACGCCTACCTCGATAAGGTCTCCCTCAAACCCACGGACTTCTACCGCGAGCTGCGCGAGAACCCGCAGGCCCCCAAGACTTCGCAGCCGCCTCCCGGCGACTTCCGCCGCGAGTTCAGCATCCTGGGCGGTCACTACGAGGCGGTGCTCTCTATAGGCCTCACTTCCCGCGCCAGCGGCACCTTCCAGGCGGGCGCCGCCGCCGCCGCGCGCACCGACGACGCGGCAGTCTCCACGCTGGACAGCTGTACCGTCTCCTGCGGCCAGGGCTTGCTCGCCATGTACGCGGCGGAATGCGCACTCGCGGGGCTCGACGCCGCCGCCACGCTCGGGGCGGTGCGGGCGATGATGCCGCGTACCCGCACCTACGGGATGGTGCCCGACCTCACCAGCGCGGTGCGCGGCGGCCGCGTGCCGCGCTCCAAGAAGCTGGTGGCGGACCTGCTGCATGTGACGCCGCTGCTCACCGCCCGGCCCGACGGCGAGGTGAGGTCCTGCGGCGTGCTGCTCGGCCGCGCCGGCCGTGTGGCGAAGTTCGCCCGCTACCTCGCGCGCCACGCCCCCGCCGGCGGCCCGCTGCGCCTCCTCATCGGCCACTGCGCGGCACCGGACGCGGCGCAAGTGTTGCTGGAGGAGCTGCGCAGAGTCTTGCCGGAAGTGGAGTCCGCGCACATCACGGAAGCCGGGCCCGCGCTCGGCGCCCACGCCGGCCCCGGCGCGCTGGTGGTGGGCCTGCAGGCCTATGCGCCTCCGCGCCTCACCTGATCACCGGATCCAACCAAAGGGAAGTGCCATGCGTCTCATACTCGCGTTCCTCCTCACCCTGCCCGCCCTCGCGCTCGCCACGGACATGCCCGCGTTCAGCGAGGCGAACCTGCGCGGCAGCATCCAGACCCTCTCCTCCGACGCCTTCGGCGGACGCGCACCCGGCAGCCCCGGTGAGCAGCTGACCACCGACTACATCGCCGCCGAGTTCAAGGACTACGGCCTCGCCCCCGGTGCCGGCGGTTCCTACCTGCAGGACGTGCCCATGAAGCAGATCACCGCGGCGCCGGACGCAGAGCTCACGGTCAGCGGCGGCAAGGGCGCCCCGCTCAAGTTCGCCTATGGCAAGGACATGGTGGTGAGCTCGCCGCGCACTGATGCCACGGTCTCGCTGAAGGCGAGCCCGCTGGTGTTCGCGGGCTACGGCGTGGTGGCGCCGGAGTACGGCTGGGACGACTACGCGGGCCTCGACGTGAAGGGCAAGACGGTGGTGGTGCTGGTGAACGACCCGGGCCACGAGCGGGACGACCCCAAGTTGTTCGAAGGCCGGGCCATGACCTACTACGGGCGCTGGACCTACAAGTACGAGGAAGCGGCGCGCCAGGGTGCGGCCGGCATCCTCATCGTGCACGAGACCGACGCCGCGGGCTATCCCTGGGAAGTGGTGCAGGGCAGCTGGACCGGCCCGCTGGAAGAGCTCACCCCCGTGCCCGGTGCCTACCAGCTCGCGGTGCAGGGCTGGATCTCGAGTGACACCGCGCGTCGTATCTTCGCCGCCGCGGGCCAGGACCTGGACGCGCTCGGGAAGCGCGCCTCGGAGCGCGGCTTCAAGGGCATGCCACTCAAGCTGGCTGCCGACATCACTTTGCATGACACCGTGAAGGACATCGTCTCCCACAACGTAGCGGGGCTGGTGAAGGGCAGCGCGCATCCGGACGAGGTGGTGGTGTACTCGGCCCACTGGGACCACCTGGGGCAGCGCACCGGCGCCGACGGCAAGGCCGAGGTGTTCCACGGCGCCGTGGACAACGCCTCCGGCATCGCGGGCCTCCTGGAGATCGCGCGGGTCATGGCAAAGTCCAAACCGCAGCGCAGCGTGCTGTTCCTCGCCACCACCTCCGAGGAGCAGGGCCTCCTGGGTGCCGCCTACTACGCAGCCCATCCCCTGTTCCCCCTGGCGCGCACCGCCGCCGACCTCAACATGGACGTGCTCGACACCTACGGCAAGACCCGCGACGTGACCGTGCGCGGGCGCTTCCTCTCCGGCGCAGACGCGGCACTGGTGGCGCAGGCGAATGCGCTCGGCCTCAAGGTGGAAGAGGACTCGCAGCCGGAGAAGGGGCTCTACTTCCGTGCCGACCACTTCGAGTTCGCCAAGGTCGGCGTGCCGGCCCTGAGCATCGCGCTCGGGACGGATTACGTGGACCACCCCGCCGGCTGGGGCCTCACTCAGCAGCGCGCTTATACCGCCCAGCGCTACCACAAGCCGGCGGACGTCTATGAGGCGGGCTGGGACCTCTCCGGCATGATCCAGCAACTGGACCTCATGTACCGCACCGGCCTCGCGCTGGCGGATGCGGGCGGCCTGCCGGAGTGGAGGGCCGGCGCACCCTTCCATCGGCCGGTGAAACTCTAGGATTCCTGCTTTAAAACCCGTGCCGGCGGGGGTCGCGCTACCCCCGCCGGGCCGCGGCGGGTAGAATCCGGCCAAGGGTCTCAAGAACAGCGCAATGCACATCCTCATCGTCGACCACTCGAAGGTCGTGCGAACCGTCTGGAACAAGATGGTCGCGGACCTGGGTCACCAGAGCCTCACCGTCTCGAGCGCCGAGGAAGCCATGGATGTGCTGAACGGCGATGAGGTGGAGTTCATCTGCGCCTCGCTCTCGCTGCCCGGCGAGAACGGCATCGGTTTCTGCCGCCAGGTGCGTGCGCTGCCCAAGCACCACAAGACCCCCTTCATCCTGCTTACCTCCACCCAGGACAAGACCACGCGCCAGGAGGCGTTCGAGGCCGGCGTCACCGAGATCCAGGAGAAGATGGACAAGGAGCAGCTCGAGGCGCGCCTCAAGCAGTACCTGTCCGAGGAACAGCAGGAACTCACCGGCCGCGTGCTGTACATCGAGGACAGCATGGTGGCGGCGCACATCATGATCAAGATCCTGCGTCACATGAACCTGCAGGTGGACCACTTCCGCAGCGCCGATGAGGCGCTGGCCGCCTTCGAGAAGAACGACTACGACGTCATCATCAGCGACATCCTTCTCGAGGGCGTGATGAGCGGCGTGGGCCTGGTGAACCGCGTGCGCAGCTACCTCTCGGACAAGCGCCGCGTGCCGATCCTGGCGCTCTCCGGCATGGACGAGACCTCCCGTCGCATCGAGCTGTTCCGCCTCGGCGTCAACGACTACATCGCCAAGCCGCCGGTGGAGGAGGAGGTGCGCGCGCGGGTGCGCAACCTCATCATCAGCAAGCAGCTCTTCGACCGGGTGCAGGCCCAGTCGCGCCAGCTCTACCAGCTCGCCATGCAGGACCCGCTCACCGGCCTCTACAACCGCACCGGCCTCGACGAGTTCGGCAGCAAGTGCTTCAGCGAAGCCAACGAGTACGACACTCCGCTCTCGATGCTCATCGTCGACCTGGACCACTTCAAGAACATCAACGACACCCACGGCCACACCGTCGGCGACAAGGCGCTGGCCAAGGTCGGTGCCTTGCTGAAGAAGGCCTGCCGCGACACCGACCTCGCGGCCCGCGTCGGCGGCGAGGAGTTCGTGCTGATCCTCAACCAGTGCGGCGTCGAGGAGGCCACCCGGCAGGCCGAGAAGCTGCGCAAGGACATCGAGAAGCTGAAGCCGGACGGCGTCGCCGTCACCACCAGCATCGGCGTGACTTCGCGTCCCTTGGGCAAGAGCGTGAGCTTCGATGACCTGTTCAAGGTCGCCGACCGCGCGGTGTACGAAGCCAAGGCCCAGGGCCGCAACCGCGTGGTGACGATGCTCTATTCTTAGCGCGCCGTCCGCGGTGCGCATCTCCTGCGTCCAGCCAGCCCGGCATGAGGAGCTCCATGTCAGACAAGCCCATGCATTTCGAGACCGCCTGCGTCCATGCCGGCCGCCAGGTGGACCCCGTGACGGGCGCGGTGGCCCCGCCCATCCACCTCTCCACCACCTTCCAGCGCAGCCCGGATTACGGCGCCGATCCCTACAACTACGTACGGGGCAACAACCCCAACCGCGCCCAGCTCGAGGCCTGCCTCGCGGCGCTGGAAGGCGGCGCGGCGGCGTTTGCCTTCGCGTCCGGCAGCGCCGCCGCCACGGCGGTGTTCCAGTCCATGAAACCGGGCGACCATGTGGTCTGCACCCGAGACGCCTACCACGGCATCCTGCGCATCCTTCGCGAGATCATGGCGCCCTGGCAGCTCAAGGTGAGTCTCGTGGATGCCAGCGACCTCGACGCGGTGCGCGGCGAGCTGACCCCCGCCACACGGCTGGTGTGGGTGGAGAGTCCCACCAACCCCGTGCTCAAGATCACCGACCTCGCGGCGGTCGCGGACATCGCGCATCGGGCCGGCGCCATCGCGGTCTGCGACAACACCTTCGCCACGCCGGCGCTGCAGAACCCGCTCGCCTTCGGCATGGACCTCGTCATGCACAGCGCCACCAAGTACCTGGGCGGCCATGGCGACGTGATGGGCGGCGGGCTGGTGGCGCGCGAGACCGGTCCGCTCGCGGATCGCCTGCGCATCCTGCAGGGCAACGGCGGCGCAGTGCCTTCGCCCTTCGACTGCTGGCTGGTGCTGCGCGGCACCGCCACCCTCAGCGTGCGCATGCGCGCGCACTGCGAGAGCGCGCTCGTGCTGGCGCGCCGACTGGAGGCGCACCCCGCGGTGGAATGCGTGTTCCATCCCGGCCTCGCCTCGCATCCGCAGCACGCACTTGCCGCGCGCCAGATGCGCGCGTTCGGCGGCATGCTATCCTTCTGCGTGCGCGGCGGCGCTGACGCCGCCCTGCGCGTGGCCTCCCGGGTGAAACTTTTCACCCGCGCCACCAGTCTAGGAGGGGTGGAGAGCCTGATCGAGCATCGCGCCTCGGTGGAGGGACCCGAGAGCCCCACCCCGAAGAACCTGCTGCGCATCTCGACCGGCCTCGAGCATCCCGATGACCTGTGGGCTGACCTCGAACAGGCCCTCGCCTGATACAAATCCGAAAATCCAAGGGAATCCCCATGCAGTACCGCCTCCCCGCCCTACTCCTCGGCGCCCTCGCGGCCGCCCTGCCAGCCCTCGCCTGTGCTGCCGGCCCTGCACCCGCCGGCTCGGGCGTGACGCTGGAGCAGATCATGGCCGCCCGCGACTGGATCGGTAACCCGCCGGAGGACGGCTACTGGAGCTGGGACAGCAAGAGCGTGCTGTACAAGGTGAAGCGCGACGGCAGCCCGCTGCGGGACCTGTATCGGGTGGACGCCGCAGGCCAGGGGGCCCCGCGCAAACTCGGCGACTCCGACCTCGCGAACGCGCCGGCCCCGGGCGGAGCCTTCAACCGTGCCCACACCCTGCAGGTGTTCATCCGCGACAACAACGTGTTCGTCCGCAACCTCGCCACCGGCAGCCTGCGCCAACTCACCCGCGACAACACAGCGCGCAACGCCGAGCAGTTCATGGCCGACGGCACCCGCGTGCAGTGGCACCAGGGCAACGACATCTACGTCTACGAGCTCAACACCGGCCTGACCTCCCTGGCGGCAGACCTGCGCCTGACCGACGATCCGGCCAAGCCGGCAGCGCCCAAGAACTACCTGCAGGCGGAGCAGCTCCGCCTGTTCGACTTCCTCAGCACCCGCGCCGCCAACAAGCAGGTGCAGCAGGAGCAACAGGCGGCGCAGCAGAGCGCCGACGCCACCCGCGTGGGTGCGCCGTGGTACCTGGGCAAGGGTTTCGACATCGTGTACGAATCCCTCTCGCCCAATGGGCGCTGGCTCGCGCTGGTGACCCAGCCGAAAGACGCTGACCCCGGTGAGCCCGGCATCATGCCGGCCTACGTCACCGACAGCGGCTACGTGGAGACCAGCAAGGAGCATACCTACGTCGGCCTGAACCCGCCGCCGGCCCAGCAGGTGAGGGTGCTGGACCTCCAGAGCCACACCGCCTTCGACCTCGATCTCTCGCAGCTGCCCGGCATCAAGGATGACCCGCTGGCGGCGCTGCGCAAGTCCGCGGTGGACTGGGACGCGAAGCACGGCATCATCCGCAGCGCCGACGCCAAGGCGCCGGCGGTGCGCGAGGTGTCGGTGAACGGCCTCGCCTTCAGCGACGACGGCGCCAACCTCGCGCTGCAGTTCATCTCCAACGACTTCAAGGACCGCTGGCTCGCCACCGTGGACTTCGCGAAGAAGGCGCTGGTGACACAGGACCGGCTCAGCAACCCGCGCTGGGTGAACTGGACCTTCAACGACTTCGCATGGATGCACGACAACCACAGCCTGTGGTTCCTGTCGGAAGCGGACGGCTGGTCGCACCTGTACGTGAAGGACCTGGCTGCGCGGAGCGCGCGCCAGCTCACCAAGGGCGAGTTCGAGATCAACTCCGGCGTGGCCGCCACCCATGACGACGCCTACTTCTTCGTGAGCGCCAACAGGCCCGCGCCCGGCACCTGGGAGATCTACCGGGTGGACGCGAAGAGCGGCGCGCTCGAGGCGGTGACGAACCTCGGCGGCATCAACGGCGCCCAGCCCGCCATGCACGACGGCGAGAGCTTCCAGCTCTCGCCGGACGAGAGCAGGCTGCTCGTGTACCACTCCATGACCGACCGGCCGCCGGAGATCTGGGCAGTGGACGCCAAGCCCGCCGGTGCTGCGGTGCAGCTCACTCACACCGTTTCCGGCGCGTTCAGCGCGGTGGACTGGGTCGAGCCGCAGATCGTGCAGGTACCCTCCACCCACCAGTCGCGCCCGCTGTACGCGCGCCTGTACCTGCCGCAGGACTACTCGCCTTCGAAGATCTACCCGGCGGTAGTGTTCATCCACGGTGCCGGCTACCTGCAGGATGCCCACAGCGGCTGGTCCTACTATTTCCACGAGTTCATGTTCCACACCTTCCTGACCCAGCACGGCTACCTGGTGCTGGACATGGACTACCGCGGCTCCGCCGGCTACGGCCGCGACTGGCGCACCGCCATCTACCGCAACATGGGCCACCCTGAGGTGGAGGACATCACCGATGGCGCCCACTGGCTCGGCCAGAACTACCACGCCGACCCCAAGCGCATGGGCGTGTACGGCGGCTCCTACGGCGGCTTCATGACCTTCATGATGATGTTCCGCCAGCCGGACCTGTTCCAGGCCGGCGCCGCGCTCAGGCCCGTGGGCGACTGGGCGGACTACAACGACGGCTATACCGCCGCCATCCTCAACCGCCCGGACGTGGACCCGCAGGCCTACTTCGACAGCTCGCCCATCAACTATGCCGGCGCGCTCAAAGGGCATCTGCTTATCATGCAAGGCATGCAGGACGACAACGTGTTCTTCATCGACACCGTCCACATGGTGCAGAAGCTGCAGGAGCTCAGGAACCCGAACTTCGACGTGATGTTCTACCCGACGGAGCACCACGACTTCCGCGACGCGGCGAGCTGGCTGGATGAGTACCGCCGCATCTGGCGGCTGTTCGACACCTATGTGGACCCGCAATGAGCAAGGGCTCCATGGGCTGCTAATATGGACCCCGCCTCATGGCGGGGTCCTTTTTCATGGCACCGAGGAAGTTCAGCAGCCCGGACGAATGCGTGGAGGCCATCCTCCAGCGGGTGGGCCCGCGCCTGGTGGTGGGCGCGCCCCTCGGCATCGGCAAGCCCAACCCCCTCGTCAACGCGCTCTACCGCCGCGTGGCGCGCGACCCCTCGCTGCACTTGAGGCTCGTCACCGCGCTCTCCCTGGAGCGCCCCGTGGGCAAGAGCGGACTGGAACGGCGCTTCCTCGGCCCCTTCACGGACCGGGTGTTCGACGACTACCCGGAGCTCGAGTACCTGGCACCGCTGCGCCAGGGCTCGCTGCCGCCCAACGTCGAGATCTCCGAGTTCTACTTCAAGTCCGGCAGCATGCTGGGCGTCCCCTCCGCCCAGCGCCACTACATCAGCAGCAACTACACCCATGTGGCGCGGGACATGCTGGCGGCCGGCGCCAACGTGATCGTGCAGGCAGTGGCCGCGCTGCCGGGGCCGCGCTACAGCCTCTCCTCCAATCCGGACGTGACGCTGGACATCATGCCCGGCCTGCGCGAGGCCGAACGCGCGGGCCGCAAGGTCGCCGTGGCGGGCATGGTGAACCGCCGGCTGCCGTTCATGTATGGCGCCGCCGAAGTGGAGCCGGACTTCTTCGACTTCATGGTGGACGCCCCCGGACTCGACCACCATCTCTTCGCCGTGCCGAACATGCCGATCGATCCCACCGCCCACATGATCGGCCTCTACGCCAGCGCGCTATTGAAAGATGGCGGCACCTTACAGGTGGGCATCGGCTCCCTGGGGGATGCCTGCGTCTACGCCTCGCAGCTGCGCCATGCCCGCAACGCGGACTACCGGGGGGCCCTGGAGGCCACCGGCGCGCTCGCGAAGTGCGGCGCTGCCATCGAGGCCATGGGTGGGCTCTCGCCCTACCGGGAGGGCCTCTACGCCGGCAGCGAGATGTTCGGCGACGGGCTGCTGCGTCTCTACGAAGCCGGCATCCTCAAGCGCCGGGTCTACTCCCATGCCGGCCTGCAGGCGCTGCTGAACTCGGGCCGCCTCTCCGAGAGCGTGGGGCCGGACACCCTGACCACGCTGAAGGATGAAGGGATCATCGGTGCCAAGCTCTCGCCGGAAGATATGGCCTTCCTGCAGCGCTTCGGCATCCTGCGACCGGACCTGCGCCTGGAAGATGGCATGCTGCTGTTGCCGGACGGCGCGCGGGTGACGGCGGACCTGGATGACCGGGAGAGCTTCCGGCATATAGCCGGCAGCGCCTTGGGCGCGCGCCTCAAGGAAGGCGTGCTGATGCACGGCGCGTTCTTCCTGGGCAGCCAGTGGTTCTACGACACGCTGCAGGCCATGCCGGAGCCGGAGCGGCGCATGTTCGCCATGGAGGCGGTGTCGCAGGTGAACGAACTCTTCAGCGACGTGGAGCTGGAGAAACTGCAGCACCGCCACGCGCGCTTCCTCAACATCTGCATGAAGATGACGCTGCTGGGCTCGGCGGTCTCAGACGCGCTGGACGGCGGCCAGGTGGTGAGCGGCGTGGGCGGCCAGTACAACTTCGTGGCCATGGCCCATGCGCTGCGTCAGGCCCGCTCCATCCTCATGCTGCGCAGCACGTACACAGTACGTGGCAAGACCGAATCCAACATCCTGTGGGAGTACGCTCACAGCACCATCCCGCGCCACCTGCGGGACGTGGTGGTGACCGAGTACGGCATCGCCGACCTGCGCGGCAGGACCGACGAGGAGACCATCGTCGCGATGCTGAAGGTGGCGGACTCACGCTTCCAGGACGCGCTCATGGCCGAGGCCAAGCGCGCCGGCAAGCTCAGGCCGGACTTCGCGTTGCCGGAGCTCTACCGCCACAACACTCCGGAGCGCATGAGGGCGGACCTCAAGCGCTTCCAGGACGCGGGCCTCTTCCCGGAGCTGCCCTTCGGCAGCGACTTCACGCCGGAGGAGCTCGTGCTCGGCAAGGCTCTCAAGCGGCTACAGGCCGCGAGCCGGAGTTGGACGGGCCGTCTCGGCCTCGCCGCCTCGCTGCTGCGGACGCCTTCCCCCTCTGCGGTGCCTTACCTGAAGCGCATGGGCCTCGATGCGCCGAAGGGATTGAAGGAACGGATCTACGCCCGCCTGGTGGCGAGTGCGCTGGCGCGTCCTAGCGGTCCAGCACCCAGCCGGTGATGGCGTAGCGCGGATGCGGGACCGCCTCGCTCACGCGGCTGACATGGTGCCATGCCGGCACCCGGAACAGGCTCAGGCTGTTGAACAGCGGCAGATAGCTCTCCGCCACGGCCGCCACCCCGCCGTCCCGGAACTGCAGCAACCCGCCCCACTCCTCCTCCCAACCACGGGTGAGGTTGATCACGTAGGCTGCCTTGCGCGCCGGGTTGGGTCCGTCGGTGTGCCAGGTGAGGAAGTCACCGCCACAGTAACGGGTGGCTTGGGCATTGGCCTTGCAGATGCTGTTCATGCCGGTGACCGTGCGCATCGCGCCCAGGAATTCCTCGGAGTTCAGAAACTCGACCATGGCATGCAGCAGGAGTTGCGGGTCGCGCCGTTCCCGGTAGGCCGACACCATCATGTAGGTGCCGTAGTGGAAGGCGAAACGCTCCTCGCTGAGCGCCTGGGCGAACTCGCGCGCCCTGCCGAGCTCGCCGGTGGAGCGCTGCTCCAGTTCCGGCTGCTGCAGGAGCACCGGCGCCTCATCCGGTGAGCCGGTATAGGTGAGCCCCCAGGGCACGTCCCGCTCCAGGCAGCCGTGCAGCCGTCCGGCGAACTCAGCGGCCAGGAAGTCGCGCAGCTGCAGGCGGCCGCGCTCGGCGAAGTGCCGGGCCGCTGCAGCGAGGTCGAGAGCCGGGTTCAGCACGAGCGCGTGCTCGAGCGTGCCTGCGGCACGATGGATTGAGAATGCGACGGACGGCTGGCCGTCATGCTGTCCCCCGATGCGGGCACCCGCCTGCTGTGGGCCAGCGGTGCGTGCAGGATGCGCTGCCTAAGTTATAGCATCGCTCCGGCATCCGGCGCAGCAGTCTCCCTGCGGCGGCGCGCCCAGAGGCCTAACAGCAAAGGCAGCAGCGGCAGCCAGAAGCCGCCCAGGAACCCGCCTCCGCCCCCGCCGCCGGTGCTGTTGCTCTGCACCGTGATGGTGATGGTGGCGACGTTGGAGAGTTTCACCCCGTCGCTGGCCTGGTAGGTGAAGCTGTCCTTGCCCACGTAGCCCGTGTCCGCGAGGTAAGTGAAACCGCCAGCGCCGATGCTGAGCAGCCCGTGCGCGGGCGCCGTCAGCGCGCTGAAGCTGAGCCCATCGCCATCCTTGTCGCTGGTGTTGAAGCTGCCATCCTGGGACTTGGTGCCGTCCTGCACGAAGAACGGGCCGTTCTTCGCCACCGGCGCAGTGTCGGCCGCCACCACGCCCGGGATCTGCAGCGAGATGTTGAGGTCGTTGCTGCCGCCGTTCACGACCACCAGGTCCGGCTGGCCGTTCTCGTCGAAATCCGCCACCGCCACGCCGCGCGCGTCCAGCTCCGCGGGGTAGCTGTTGCCGATCAGGCCACCCTGGCCGTTGCCAAGCAGCACGCCCACGCTGCTGCTGCCCACGCAGGTGGTGATGACGTCCGGATCGCCGTCGGCGTTGAGGTCCGCCACCGCGAGGCTCACGGGGTTGGTGCAGGTGGAATAGCTGAACTCGGTGTCGAAGTGCGTGCCATGGCTGCGCAGCACCCCGATCTTGCTGTTGCTGTAGTCGGCGATGATGATGTCCGGGAAGCCGCTGTGGTCGAGGTCGGCCAGCGCCACGCGCACGCCGATGCCCGCGTACACGTCGGGGCTCACGCCGTTGGAGTCGAACTGGACAGGCTGGAGCTTGCCGCTGCCGTCGTTCACCAGCACCGCCACGTTGCCGCCAATCGTCACCACGTCCGGGATATGGTCGCGGTTCGCATCGCCCACGGCCAGCGCGCTGATCACGCTGCCGGCGGAGTAGCTGCGCGGCGCGCCGAAGCCGCCATTGCCGTGGCCGGGCAGGATGCTGACCTTGTTCACCACCGCGTTGGCGACGATGAGGTCCGGTTTGCCGTCGCCGTCCATGTCCTGCACTGCCAGGTCCACCGGGTTCTCGCCCGCAGCGAACTGCTGGGCCGGCTGGAAGGTGCCGTCACCGTTGCCAAGCAGCACGCTCACGGTGCCGTCGCCGTTGTTGGCGCAGACCGCATCCAGCTTGCCGTCGCCGTCGAGGTCCGCCAGCACCAGCCGCTGCGGGTGGGTGCCGGTGCCGCCGACGCTGAAGGCCTGCCGCGCGCGCAGCGTGCCGTCGCCGTTACCGAGGCGCACGCCCAGCGTGCCGTCGGCGGAGTCGAGCTCCACCACGTCGGCGTGGCCGTCGCCGTCGAGGTCGGCCGCCTTCACGTCGCTCGGGATGGTGCCGGTGGCGTAGGAACCCTGCAGGGGGAAGCCGCCGCTGCCGTCGTTGTGCAGCACCTGGATGAAGCTGCCGCCGGGATTGATGGCCACGATGTCGGGCTTGCCGTCGCCGTCCACATCGCCGGTGGCGAAGGGTTGCGCAGCGAGACCGGAGCTGATCCCGACGGCGGGGTAGTCGGTCCCGCCGTGGAAGCCGCCGTGGCCGTTGCCCTTGAGCACCCGCAAGAGGCCGGTGGTGAAGCTGCCGGTGAGGATGTCGAGGCGCCCGTCGCCGTTCGCGTCCAGCACCTGCATGTAGCGCGTCTGCAGGCCGGCGGCGAGCGAGCGTGAGGTGCCGAAGCTGCCGTCGCCGTTGCCCGGCTCGTAGATCACCGTGGTGCCGTTGGGGTCGGTGTTGGTGACCACCGCGTCCACCTTGCCGTCGCCGTCGAAGTCGGCGGTAACGATGGTCTGCAGGTTGGTGATGCTGGGTGGGCCGCTCACCGTGGTGGCGGTCTGCGCACTGAAGGTGCCGTCACCCCTGTTGCGCAGCACGCCGAGGGTCGACTCGCCGGTGTTCGCCACCAGGAGGTCCGGGCCGTTGCCGTTGAGGTCGGCGATCGTGATGTAGGTGGGATTGAGCCCCGCCGGGTAGGCGACCTGGTCCTCGAAGGTACCGTCACCCTTGTTGATGAGCACGCTGACATCGTCGTCGGTGAAGTTCGCGGTGGCGATGTCGGGGCTGCCATCGCCGTTGAGGTCCGCCACCGCCACCGAGAAGGGGCCGGCGCCGGTGTCGTAGGTCGGCGCGGGCGTGCCTTTATTGTTCGCCGCCTGCACGGCGGTCTGGGCCACGAAGGTGCCATCGCCCTTGCCGATCATCACGATCACGCGGGCGTTGTCGTTGTCCGCCACCACCACGTCGGGCTTGCCATCGCCGTCCACGTCCGCCACCGCCAGCGCCACCGGATGGCTGCCGCCGGTGTAGTACACGTTCGGGCTCTTGAACTTGCCCTTGCCGTGCTTGTCGTTGAGCAGCACCGCCACGGTGCCCACCTCGCCGAGCTCCACCACGTCCAGGTGGCCGTCACCGTTCACGTCCGCCAGCGCCACCGCGCCCGGCGTGTCCAGGGTGCCGAAGAAGGGGATGGGATAGAGGCCCTTCGCGCCGGCCAGGCCGCAATAGGCGAGGGCCGCTAGCCCGAGGGCGTAGCCGGGCAGGTGTCGTCTGCTGTGCATGCTGTT